>JANMSH010000048.1:0-6332 GCA_031389105.1 Hyphomicrobiales bacterium | reverse complement strand
CCTGCTAAGAACGAACAACCTCATCACGATGATCAGAATTAAACGAACGGCCGCCCCGCAAAGGGCGGCCGTTTTGTTTTTTTGAATCGTCGCGCGCGATCCGCCGCTGGGAATCGAGCGGCGGTTTTTTACGCCGGCTTGTTTTTCGCTTGCCGCGCCGACCACAACGCAGCGATGCGGCGGCGGAATGCTTTCGGCTTTTCCGCGAATAGCCGGCCGGCAAGCCGTGCCGCGGTTTTTAAATGCGCAGCGCGGCGCGCCTCGATCACCGGCGCCAGCCGCGACCGCCACGGCGCCAGCGGTTGGTTCGGTGTCGTGAAGCCGGTGAGCACGGCAAGATCCTGGCAGGCGCCGAGCCGGTTGCGCAACCGTTGCGCTTCCTCCGCCCAGACCTGTCCGAGCCGTGGCCAAAGGTGTTCGACCAGGTCCATCGGGTGGCGGTGCTCGACCACGCGGCGGCGCAGGTCGTGCAGATGTTCGGCGTCCGCGTCTGGCCAACTGTCGGGCAGCAACTGCCGGGCGCGGCGGTAGGTCACGGTTAGCGCATCGGCGGTTGTGTCGAAGTCAATCTCCTTGATCGGCCAGCGCTCGAGTGACAGCGTGGCATAGTCGAGATAGCGCGTCAGGCGTTCGCGCATGGCGGCAGTGAAACCGGTCTGTTCCGCGGTGTTTTTGATCTCGTCCAGGCGGCCGCGGATCGTCTCCATCGAGGTATCGGAGAACGGCACGGCCGCCTTGCGCAGGTCGGCCAGCGCATCGAGGCTCGATTGGGCGTCGCGGGCGCTGGAAAGGGCGCGCATCAGGTCGCGGGCCTCGATCCGCATCTGCTCGGCTTGCTCGCCGAGCGGCCGGGACAGCAGGCGCATCAACGCGCGCCAGCGCTTGAGGGCTTTTCGCACCTCATGGACCGCCTCGGCGTCGGAAAGCTCGGAATCGGTGAGGGAACTGCGGGCGTCGGCAATGATGGCCCGCGCGGCCACAGCAAGGCCGTCGCCGAAGTTGCTCTCGCCCTCCGCGTCCCCCGTCATGGGCGATTTTTGCCGCGCTTTAGTGACAGGTTTATGAAATGCAGCGCTTTGCGCCCTTCCCATTCGCTTCCACCATTGCTACATAGCTCACGAAGGCGCGGAGTACTTTCCTGCGCTTCTCATTTAAGGTGAGGTAAGCAGCCAAGGCCGGGCGCAAGCAAGGCCATCGACCTTGTAGGTCAGGGCTGATACACCACGCCAGATTTTGACGCGGGATGGAGCAGCCCGGTAGCTCGTCAGGCTCATAACCTGAAGGTCGTAGGTTCAAATCCTACTCCCGCAACCAAATTGAGCGCGATTTAGGCCCGGTCACCATGACCGGGCCTAAATCGTTCTGGACGAAATTTGTCCCCGAGAAAGCGAGGAGTAGGAGAAGACGGCTGTTCCGGCGCCAACAGATGACGCAAATTTTTTTCGATATTGTTTGGATTGCCAAGGAGTTCCGCTGCGACGCTATTCGCGTTTTTAAGCGCCGCCGCCTCACTTCTCGCGGAACGCCTTCATGATCTGGTCTTCCAGCGGCCGGGTGATGAACGAGTAGACGGTGCGCGGCGTAGTCTGGATGAAGGCCTCGACCGGCATGCCGGACACCAGCTTGACGCCTTCGAGCCGCTCGCGCTCCTTGTCCGGAACGGCAATGCGGATCGTGTAATATTTCGCGCCGGTCTTTAAATCCTGCTCGACGTCGGCGGAAATCCGGCTGACCGTGCCGTTGATCTCCGGCGTCGTGCGCTGGTTGCCGGCGGTAAAGCGCAAGATGGCCGGCTGGCCGAGAAAAACCTGATCGATCTCCTGTGGCTGCACGCGGACCTCGACCGGCAGTGCATCCGTCTCCGGCACGATCAGCATGATCGGATCAGCCTGTGGGGTGATGATTTCACCGGCGGCGTGAACCGACAGTTGATGCACGACGCCGGTCTGCGGCGCGCGAATCTCGACGTTTTTGAGCAGATCCTCGGCAGCGACTTTACGTTCCGACAATTCGGCGATCTTGCCGCGCAGGTCCGCAAGGTCTTTGCTCACCTCGGCGCGCATGTCCTGATCGATTTGCAGGATCTGCAATTCGACCTCGGTGATTTTGCCGCGGGTCTGCGCGATCGTCGACATCAGTTGCCCGCGCTCGCCGTCGAGCCGTTCCTTTTCACGTTCCAACGTCGTCACGCGCGTAAACGGCACCAGGTTCTTGATCCACAATTCGTTGATGCCGACCAGTTCCTTGCCGATCCATTCCATCTGGCTGCTCTTCGAGGTGCTTTGCGCGGTATAGCCGGCGATCTCGTCGTTGAGCTGGGCGATGCGCTCGCGCAGTTGCTTTTTCTGGCCATTGCGGCCGCTCAGGCGAATCTCGAACTGCCGCTGCTCGCCGGCCAGCGTTCGAGCCACCGCCGGGTCGTCCCGCCTGGCCATGAGTTCGGGCGGAAACACGATTGTCTCGGCGCCTTCGCGTTCGGTTTCCTCGCGCGCCTGCCGCGCCATGTTCTCGTCCAGCGCCTTGAGGATGATGGTGCGGTTGGCGCGCACCTGGGCGGCGTCGAGCCGGATGAGTGGCTGGCCTTCGGTCACCTTGTCGCCTTCGCGGACCAGGATTTCGCCGACGATGCCGCCGGTGGTGTGGCGCACGCGTTTGACATTGGATTCGACGACCAGTTGCCCGGACGCGATCACCGCGCCGGAAAATTCGGTGGTGGCGGCCCAGCCGCCGACGCCGCCGACCAGCACAACCACGACCGCCGCGCCGGCCAGCAGATGCCGCCGGATCGAAGCGCCGCTTGAAGGTCTGGTGTTTGGCTCCGTCATGGTGTGGGCGGTCCGCTGGGGGGCAGGGGGCGTCTCTGCAATTTAGCCAAAACCTGATCTCGCGGTCCGAAATCCTGCATCACGCCGTCTTTGATCACCAGAACGAAATCGACGCCTTCCAGCACGCTGGGCCGGTGCGCGACCACGATCACCATCTTAGCCTTGGCCCGCCAGCTTTTGATCGCGCGGGTGACAGCGATATCGCCATCGAGATCGAGCGCCGAGCTCGGCTCGTCGAGCACGACCATAAACGGCTCGCCGTACAGCGCGCGCGCCAGCGCGATCCGCTGCCTCTGGCCGGTGGACAACAACATGCCGCCTTCGCCGACGCGCGTATCGTAGCCGTTCGGCAGATCGAGGATCAGCTTGCCGATGCTGGCTTGCTCGGCGGCCGCGATCACGTCCTTGGAATCGGTCTGCGGATCGAAGCGCGAAATATTCTCCGCCACAGTGCCGTCGAACAACTGGATGTCTTGCGGCACGTAGCCGATGTGACGCCCGAGCGCGGCGGTGTCCCATTGATCGAGCGATGCGCCGTCGAGCCGAACGGCGCCCTGCACCGGCGTCCAGATGCCGACCAGCGCGCGTATCAACGAGGATTTACCGGCGGCGTTAGGCCCGATGATGCCGAGCGCACTGCCCGCATTCAGCCTGAAGGTGACGTTGCGCACGATGGCCGTCTGGCTGCTGGGCGGCGCCACTGTGACGCCTTCGACCGACAGATCCTTGCGCGGAGCCGGCAAACTCGTGACGCCCTTGCGCGCCGGCAACACCGTCAGCAGGCGTTCGAGCCGGCGCCAGCTTTGCCGCGCGGCGACGAAGCCGCGGTAGCTGCCGATCGCGGCCTCGATCGGCGCCAGCGCGCGCGCCGTCAGAATAGAGCTGGCGATGATGATGCCGGCGGTGGCCTGTTGCTGGATGACGAGCCAGGCGCCGATGCCCAGGACCGCGGATTGCAGTGCGACGCGCAGCACTTTGGAGAAAGACGAAAAGCCGCCTGAGACATCGGCCGCACGCCGTTGGCTCGCCATGTAATTTTCGTTGGCGTCGCCCCAGACCGCACCGACTTTGTCGGCCATTCCCATTGCGTGCAGCGCTTCGGCGTTGCGGCGGCATTCTTCGCCGATGGTGTTGCGCGCCGCGCCATAATGCGCGGATTCCAGCACCGGCTTGCGCGTGAAAACCTCGGTCAACACCGTCAAGACGATCAGGATCAATCCACCAATCGTCGCGGCGATTCCGATCATCGGATGAAACGCGTAGCAAATGATCAGGTAAATCGGGATCCATGGAAAGTCGAACAGCGCCAGCGGACCGGCGCTCGACAGGAAGCTGCGCACCTGATCGAGGTCGCGCAATGGCTGGAGACCGTCGCCGGTGGCTCGCGCCTTCAGCGGTAAGCGCACCAGCGCGTCGAAGACGCGTCGGTTGAGCTGCTCATCGACGACGTTGCCAATGCGCACCAGAATGCGGCTCCGAATCCACTCCAGGATACCTTGAAAGCAGAACAACCCGCCGGCTAAGACCGCGAGGCCGATCAAAGTCGGCACGCTGCGGCTCGGCAGCACGCGGTCGTAGACTTCCAGCATGAAGAAAGGGCCCGTCAGGATCAGAATATTGCTGACGAAGCTGATCAAGCCGACGCCGAAAAATGCGGTGCGGTTGAGCAGCAAAGCGGAATACAGCTCGGATCGCAGAAATTCCAACCGCGGCTTTTGTGCAGTGCGCGCTGGTACGTTCACCGCTTCGCCTCGTGTTTGCGCAACCCGGCCTGAAACCCCGAATGAGCCGTCTGTATCGCATTTTTAAGGGACAAAAAGGCGGTTTACAACGCGGGACGGGCGGCGCCGGCTCGCGCAGCCCGCAAATCAACGATCCGGTGCTCCGGCGGTTCCGGCTCTTGGCGTCAAAGGCTTAACGGATAAGAAAGCGGCACGAACCCGTCGCGCGTCACCACCGGCCCGGTGGCCTTCAAATTAGGCTGGCGGAGACACTGGCGGACGATTTCCGGAATCAGCACTTCTGCGATCGGCTTGCCGAGGCATTCGTGCAGCCCGTAGCCCAGGTGGAACGTGTCGCTGCGCGAGCGGGTGGGATCGAACGTGTCCGGGTTTGGAAACATCGTCGGGTCGAACATCGCCGCATGCGTCAGCGCCAGCACGGTGGTACGCGGCTTGATCTCGACTTCAAATTCGGTCCCGGCCGCAAGCTTCGACGGCTGTTCGCACGTCCTGAAGAAATACGGGAACGCCGGCGCATACCGCAGCGCTTCGAACACATAGCCGTCGAACTCTGTCGGATCGTCTTTCGCCGCCGCCGCGCGCGCCTTGGCGAGCAGGTCCGGATGCGCCATCAGATGCGAAAGGGAATTGATAACCGTGTTCGACGTGGTCTCGACCGCGCCGATCAGCAGGCCGCCGGCATTGAGGATGACGCGCTTGGTGTCGAACTGCAGCGCGCCCGATTGCGACAATCGCACCAGGCGCGACACCGGATCGGTGCCACGCTTGCCGAGTTTGTCCTCGATCACGCGTTTGCCGACCAGCGCGGCGATATAGATGACCATCATGACACTCACCGCTTTGCGACGCGCGACAACTTCTTTCTGATCCGGCACGGCGATGGAATCGAACGGCTGGTTGTGGAATGCGTCATATTGATTCCAGTAGGACCACTCGGCCAACTGTTTCGGATCGGCATCGTTGAAGCCGAACCAGTCTTTCACCAGCGCGATCGGCACCGCGCGCGCCAATCCGTCGACGGCCTCGATCTTTTTGCCGGACTGCTTGAGCAGCGCCGCGGCTTTGCCGGCGACATAGTCGCGGATTTTCGGAATGTCCTCGCGATCGAGGATCGCCTTCATGATCGATTTTTCGCGCCAGTGAATCGCGGTGTCGTCCTGATCCATCCAGTAATCGCCCTGCTTGGGCACGTAGAGCGCGACGCTGAAGATGTCGTGACGGCGCAGAATCGTGGCGCAATCGGCAAAGCGCGACGCGATCGTCAGCTCCGGCATCACCAGGATCGGCCGCTTGTCGCGCAACTCCGCGTAGAAAGAAAGATCGCGATCGACAATCCATTGCCGGACCAACGGCCAGCGCTTCTCCGCCGGCACCGCGTCGAACTGTTCGAGATAACTCGCCATGACCAACTCCCCTGCTATTGGTTTCGGCCGCCCCAGCACGCCCCGCCGGGCCACCAATCCCCGATCTTTTTTTGGAAACCGCGTCGATACGCCTTTTCCGGTTATGCAAGTATAGGTAGTATAGGATCATAAATTGTGGAGGGCCGCGAGGGGGCGGCCTCGGCCTTAACATTCGGGGGATGCCATGCGTTTTTCTCGCCACGGCACAATCGCGCTCATCACCGGCCTATTGGGAGTATTCGGCACTTCGCAGCACGCGGCATTGGCACAAGCCGTCAAGCTCGGCACGCCGGAGCGGCCGATCCACCTCAATCAGGCCTGGAATGCGCTCCAGCGCGACTTGTTCTACACCACCAGCCAGG
>JANMSH010000451.1:0-1622 GCA_031389105.1 Hyphomicrobiales bacterium | reverse complement strand
CGACATCCGCGACAGCGGTCAGTACCTGCTGGAAGTCATCAACGACATTCTCGACATGTCGAAGATCGAGGCCGGCCGCATCCGCCTCGACTTCGAAGACCTTGATCTCGATACGCTGCTGGCCGAATCCATGCGCGTCGTCTCCGCCAAGGCGCAGGAAAAGCAGCTCGAAGTCTCCGCCCGCATTGCGCCCGACCTGCAGCTTCGCGGCGACCGCCGCGCCATCAAGCAGATCGCACTTAACCTCTTGTCGAACGCAGTGAAGTTCACCCCGGCCGGCGGCCGTGTCACGGTGCGCGGACGCACCTCCGACGAATTCGTCGTGCTCGGCATTGCCGACAGCGGCATCGGCATTGCCCGCGACGCGCTGGCCAAGCTCGGCCGCCCGTTCGAGCAGGTCGAGAGCCAGTTGACCAAGAGCCATCAGGGCTCAGGGCTGGGTCTGGCGATCGCCAAGTCACTGGTCGAATTGCACGGTGGCTGCATGCGCATCCGTTCCGCGCCCGGCCGCGGCACGTTGGTGGTGGTGCGGCTACCGCTCAAGCCGCAATGCCCGTTGCCGAAGGAAGAAGCGGCTTAATTAATTGCGCATGATCTTATCCGAAAACCGGTACCCACTTTCGGGGATCATGCGCTAAGGCGCCTTCCCCAATATCCGCATGAAACTCGCCCGCACCTTGGCCTGCGTCTCGATCAACGTGGCATCGAGCGTGGCGAAATCCGGCACGTCGGCGGCGCGCGCCAGCTGCCGTAACAGCCCCGCACCCGTCGTTTTCGGATCGAACGGACCGGCCAGGCACAGCCGTAGGATCTGTGTGACGTCGTGATAAAATTGCGCCGCCGGCCGCAATATCTCGGCCTCTTCGACCGGCAACACCTGCAACTGCCACGCCTTGTCGAACACGCGCGCGGTCGAAGTGTCGAGAATGTCCGGCAGCCGGTGGGCGTGAATGAGCTGCAAATATTGCGCGACGAATTCGAGATCGACCAAGCCGCCGGCGGCGTATTTGAGATCCCAGCGCTCGCCGTCGCCTTTCTCCTTGGCGATAGCGCCACGCATTTCGACCACATCGCCCGCGATCAATTCGGCGTCGCGCTCACGCCGCAGAATATCCCGGATGGCCTGCTCGACCCGCGCGGCAAATTCAGGCGACGCCGACACCACGCGCGCGCGCGTCAGCGCCATGTGCTCCCAGGTCCAGGCCTCGGTCTCCTGATAATTGATGAAGCCGCCGATCTGTGCCGCCAGCGGGCCGGCGCGGCCCGACGGGCGCAACCTCATGTCGACGTCGTACAGTGCGCCGTAATTGGTCTGCGCGGTGAGCGCATTGACCAGCCGCTGCGTCAGCCGCGCGAAATATTGCCCGCCATACAACGGCCGCTTGCCGTTCGATTCCGGCTGCTTGTCGTCGAAATCGTAGACGAGGATCAGATCGAGATCGGAGGTGGCGGTCATCTCGCGGCCGCCGAGCTTGCCCATCGCCAGCACCGCGGTCTGCTCGGCCCGCATGTGGCCGTAGGTGGCGGCGAAGTTGTCCGCAACGGCGTGATGAACGGCGCGGATCACGGCGTCGGCCAGCCGCGCGAAGGCCTCGCCTGCCTGCCGGGCGGTGACGGTGCCT
>JANMSH010000447.1:0-9540 GCA_031389105.1 Hyphomicrobiales bacterium | reverse complement strand
AAGCGCGGCATTTCCGGCACGGTCAAACGCGTTTCAAAACTTCCAGATATTTACGCTAATTGGAGCTTTTGGCTGAGCTTTTGCGCTGCCGCATTACACTCACCTCCGTTAACAGGCGCGGGCGGGTGTAATGATTCTTCTTGTGAGACGGGCGGTTCTTTTCATCGCCTTCGTGTTGGTGTTCGCGCTGGTCGCGGCGGCGATGGCGCATTCGGCGACGGGCGAGCGCGGCGTCGTCGCCTTCACCGGTTTCGCGCCCGGCACCATCGTCGTGAAAACCGGCGAGCGCAGTTTGTATTTTGTGATCGACCAGCAGCGCGCATTGCGCTTTCCAGTCGGCGTCGGCCGCACCGGCAAGACCTGGACCGGCCACGCGCAAGTCGAAGGCAAGTTCGTGCGGCCGGCCTGGCAGGCGCCGCCGGAACTCGGCGGCGGCCCGGTCATCCCGGGCGGCGCCACTAACAATCCGATGGGCGAGGCTGCGCTCACATTGCGCGGCGGCGAGTACGCCATCCACGGCACTAACCGTCCGGAGTCGATCGGCCGCTTCGTGTCCTCCGGCTGCATCCGCATGCATAATCGCGATATCGTCGAACTCTACCGCCTGGTCGCCGTCGGCACACCGGTGATCGTGCAGCAATGACGAGCCGCGGGAATTGGCTCAAGGCGGCGCTTGCCGCCGGCGCGCTGATCCTCGGCCCAGCGAGTGCCGCGCAGGCGCGCGATGTCGTGCCGCTGACCGGCTATAACTATTCGCCGGGCAGCATCGTGATTTCGACAAGCGCGCGCGAACTTTATTATATGCTCGGCAACGGTCAGGCGATCCGCTATCCGGTCGGCGTCGGCAAAGCCGGCATGGCGTGGCACGGCAAGGCGTTTGTCGCGCGCAAGCTGATAAAGCCGGCCTGGTCCAATCCGCCCGAACTCGGCGACGGTCCCATTATTCCCGGCGGCTCGCCGCGCAATCCGATGGGCGCCGCAGTGCTGGGATTGAATCACGGCAACTATGCCATTCACGGCACCAATAATCCGTCATCGATCGGCGGCTATGTTTCGCACGGCTGCATCCGCATGCACAACGAAGACATTCTGGATTTGTATCGCCGCGTGCCGATCGGCGCCAACGTTTACGTGTTACGCTAACCGCACCAGCTTTCGCGCCGGCCGCTCGAATAACGCCGCGCCAGCCCGCGCTCCAGCAGCACCGCCGACACATCGGACGTCTTCGCCGTCGTGACATCGGCATCGACACGGCCGCCATATTTATCCTGGCCGATGCGCGAGACGCCGACCGTGCCTTCGCTCAGGATTTTCGCCAGCGTGTCGCGGGCGGCGACGGCCTTGACGCGCTCGCCCTCGCAGCGCGCGTGCATCTCGGGCGCATCGATGCCGCGCAAACGCACGCGGGTCGTCACCTCCATGCCGGGCCAGATGCGGACCCGCGCCTCGAAGGTATCGCCGTCCAGCACGCGCACGACCTGGGCCGGATGACCGCCGCGCGGTTGGGTGACCGCCGGTTCGCGCCGGAGCGGCTCGGGCATTGCCTCGATACGGGTGGCGCCGACCGGCAAGACCAGCGGCCCGGCGGTCAGCCCAGCGGCAAAACACACCGCAGCCAGCAGTAGTGCGGACCCGCGCTGCGGCGAGGCGAAGTGCTTAAGGGTGAGGCTCATCCGGTGACGTCCGATGACCGCCCGATTCGCGCCCGGGCAGCGTCACCTAAGACCGAACAAGATACCGAATAACGCTACCTTTGGTTGTATCTGTTGGTCTTGCTGCTTTTACGAAACGGGGCATGGTCGCTAAACCTGTGCGAACGCAATGTTTTTCGCGCCGCGCTCGCGACCTCGACACAATTCATGGCAAAGATAGGCCATGCCTCGCCCGCGTACCTCCCCCCAGCCCGAAGTCCCCGGCCTCGCTGCCCGTCGCATCGCCGCCGACATTCTTGACGGCGTCTTGCGCAAGCGCATCGCGCTCGACGAGCAGCTTTCCGGCCGCGCCGCCCATCCCGGTCTCGCCACGCTGCCCGACCGCGACCGCGCGCTGATGCGCCGCCTGGTGGCGACATGCCTGCGGCGGCTCGGCACGCTGCGGCATCTGCTGTCCGGTTTAATGGCGAAGGGATTTCCCACCGAAGCGCCGCGCACCGAAGTCATCCTGCTGATTGGCGCCGCGCAAATTCTCTGGCTCGACGTGCCCGATCATGCCGCGGTCGATCTGTCGGTACGTCTGGCGCAAGCCGACCGGCGCGCGGCGCGTTACGCCGGACTGGTCAACGCCGTGCTGCGCCGCGTCGCGCAAGAGCGTGCCGCCATCCTCGCCTATACGACTTCGCACGACACGCCGGACTGGCTGCTCAAGCGCTGGACCAAGACCTATGGCGCCGACATCGCGCGCGCCATCGCGCAAGCCAATGGCCACGAGCCTGCGCTCGACCTCACCGTCAAGCAGGACCCGGAGAAATGGGCCGACCATCTGCACGGCCGCGTCATCGCCACCGGCACGGTGCGCACCATCGCGCACGGCGCGATCTCGTTGCTGCCCGGATTTGCCGAAGGCGCGTGGTGGGTGCAGGACGCGGCGGCGGCGCTGCCGGCGCGGCTGCTCGGCGATGTGCGCGGTCTCAGCGTCGTCGATCTCTGCGCGGCGCCGGGCGGCAAGACCGCCCAGCTTGCCAATGCCGGCGCACGCGTCACCGCGGTAGATCGCTCCGCCGCGCGGCTGGTGCGCCTGACCGAAAACCTCGCGCGGCTTTCGCTACAAGCCGAGACCGTCGCCGCCGATGCGCTGGAGTGGCAACCTGAAGCGTCCAATGGCGGACTGTTCGACGCCGCGCTCCTCGATGCGCCGTGCTCGTCGACCGGCACCATCCGCCGTCATCCCGACGTGCCGTGGCTCAAGGCCGAGGCAGATCTGGCCCAGCTCATGTCATTGCAGCAGCGGCTGCTCGATCACGCGGTGACCCTGCTCAAGCCGGGCGCCACGCTGGTCTATTGCGTGTGCTCGCTGGAACCCGAGGAAGGCGTCGATCAGATCAATGCGCTGCTGGCGCGCAACGCAGGCGTCGCCCGCAAGCCGATCGCGGCGCCGGAGGTATTCAACCGGGCCGAATTCATCACCGCGGACGGCGATTTGCGCACGCTGCCGCACTATCTGCCCGATCCCGAGTCACAATGGAGCGGTCTCGACGGCTTCTTTGCCGCCAGGCTCACGCGAATTGCCTAGTTTCACGCTTCCGCATGATCTTTTCCCGAAAACCGGTGCCCACTTTTCGGGATCATGCGGTAAACCACGCTTTTTCCAAGTGTATTGGCCCTTCCCCCGCCCTTCGCTATCGTGTGTGACTCGCGCGCGAATCGGGCCGCGTTGCAGGGGACGGACAGCTTCATGAGGGGTGTTTCGGTCGCGGAGCGATTAAGGCTCTCCGTGCTCATCGGGCGCCGCGCAGTCCGCAGCCTCGCCGGCGGCTTCAACACGCACCCGCTGCTGCGCTGGCGCTTCGGCTCGACCAAAACCGACCGGCTAGTGATTGCCCCTCAAGATTTGCGCACCGCCGACGCCACCCGCGCCAGCGAGATCTATGCCGGACGTTTCGCTTTCGCCGGCAAGGTGGTGATCTGCGATCGTCGATCGCCGTTTGAAATGACGCCGCCGTCCGACGAATGGGCGGTGCAACTTCTGAGCTTTTCCTGGCTGCGCCATCTGCGCGCCGCCGACAGCGCCATCACGCGTGCCAATGCGCGCTCGCTGATCGACGAATGGATTAATCTTCAAGGCGGCTGGCACCCGGTCGGCTGGCGGCCCGATATTCTTTCGCGCCGGATCATCTGCTGGCTCAGTCAGGCGCCGTTCGTGCTGCAGGACGCCGATGCTAAATTCTACCGCCGCTTTATCCGCAGCCTGTCTCGGCAGGTGCGTTACTTGCGCAAGACGCTCAACGAATCGCGCGAGGGCCTGCCGCGCTTGCAGGCGATCATCGCCCTCACCTTCGCGACGCTCTGCCTGCAAGGACAATCCAGCCACCTGCGCACCAATGCACGCCGTCTGATCGAGGAATTGCGCGGCCAGATTTTGCCGGATGGCGGTCATATCAGCCGCAACCCGGGGACGCTGATCGAACTGCTGGCCGATCTGCTGCCGCTGCGGCAGTTGTTCTCGGCGCGCGATTTGCAGCCGCCGTCGGCGCTCAACAACGCCATCGACCGCATCATGCCGATGCTGCGTTTCTTCCGTCATGCCGACGGCAATTTCGCGCAGTTCAACGGCATGGGGCCAACGCAAGTGGACCTGCTGGCCACCGTGCTGGCCTATGACGACGCGCGCGGCACGCCGGTGGCGAACGCGCAGCATTCCGGTTATCAGCGCATCGACACCGGCAATACCGCGCTGCTGATCGATACCGGCCGGCCGCCACCGCTCGCGCTAAGCCAGGAAGCGCATGCCGGCTGTCTGTCGTTCGAGCTGTCGTGGAAGCAGCATCGCCTGGTGATCAATTGCGGTCTGCCCGCCGTCAACCGCGAAACCTGGCGGCAGGTGGCGCGCGCAACCGCCGCGCATTCGACCGTCACGTTCAACGACAGATCGTCGTGCCGCTTTCTCGAATCCGGCTCGTTGCGCGGCCTGCTGTTCGGCACGCCAATCGTCAGCGGTCCGCGCAACGTGCCGGTCGAGCGCGAAGACGGCCCCAACGGCACGCTGTTGCGCACGTCGCATGACGGCTATGCCGGGGACGTTGGCGTGATCCATAGCCGCACACTCCAGATCAACGCCGACGGCAGCACGCTCGACGGTGAAGACAGTTTTACGCCGTCCGATGTGCGCGGCTTCCCCTCCGGCGGGCGCGATGAATTCGCCATCCGCTTCCACCTGCATCCGGCGATCAAGGCCAGCCGGCTGTCGGACAGCCGCGGCGTGATTTTGCTGCTGCCGGACCGCGAAGTTTGGACCTTTGCTACGCTGGCCGAGAAGGTCGAGATCGAGGAAAGCGTGTTTCTTGCCGGCACCGACGGCCCGCGCCGCGCCGTGCAGATCGTGATCTACGGCCATGCCCGCGAGCATCCTAAGGTGAAATGGAGTTTCGGCCACACCCAGCCGGTCGCGCCGGGTCAGCGGGTGGTCCGCGCCGACGAGCCGGAATTGCCGCTGTGATTTGCCTGACCTTTCCTCTTGCGGGCACGGCCTGCGAGCGACATTAAGAACACATGAGCACCCAGCCCCGCCGCATCATCCGCGCTTTGTTGTCGGTCTCCGACAAGACCGGACTGATCGATTTCGCCAAGGCGCTGGCGGGATACGGCGTCGAACTGGTCTCCACCGGCGGCACCGCCAAGACGCTCAAGGACGCCGGCCTCAAGGTCATCGACGTCGCCGAGCTGACCGGCTTTCCCGAGATGATGGACGGCCGGGTCAAGACGCTGCATCCGAAGGTCCACGGCGGCCTGCTGGCGATCCGCGACAACAAGGAACACGCCGCGTCGATGCAAACGCACGGCATCAAGCCAATCGATCTGCTGGTGGTGAACCTCTATCCGTTCGAGGAAACCATCGCCAAAGGCGCGGCCTACGACGACTGCGTCGAGAACATCGACATCGGCGGGCCGGCGATGATCCGCGCCGCCGCCAAGAACCACGGCGATGTGACCGTTGTGGTCGATGCATCGGATTACGAGAAAGTGCTGGGCGAAATGGCGCAGCACAACGCGATGATCTCGCTCGAACTGCGCAAGAAGCTGGCGGCGAAGGCCTATGCGCGCACCGCGGCCTACGACGCCGCTATTTCAAACTGGTTTGCCGAAACGCTGAAGGACGACGCGCCGGACTACCGCGCCTTCGGCGGCAAGCTTATTCAAGCGCTGCGCTACGGAGAGAACCCGCACCAGAGCGCCGCGTTCTACAAAGCGCCGGGCGAGCGTTTCGGCGTCGCTTCCGCGCGGCAGGTCCAGGGCAAAGAACTGTCCTACAACAACATCAACGACACCGACGCGGCCTATGAATGCCTCGCCGAGTTCGATCGCAAGCGCGCCGCGGCCTGCGTCATCGTCAAGCACGCCAATCCGTGCGGCGTGGCGGAAGGCAGCAGCCTGCTCGACGCTTACAGGAAGGCACTGGCCTGCGATCCGACTTCGGCCTTCGGCGGCATCGTCGCGCTCAACGGTGCGCTTGACGCCGACGCGGCGCGCGCCATCACCGAAATCTTCACCGAAGTCATCATTGCGCCCGATGCGACCGAGGAAGCGATCAAGATCATCGCGGCAAAAAAGAATCTGCGGCTGCTGCTGGCCGGCGGCCTGCCGAACCCGCGTGATCCCGGACTGATGGTGAAATCGGTCGCCGGCGGTCTGCTGGTGCAGTCGCGCGACAATGCGGTGGTCGACAATATGCAATTGAAGGTCGTCACCCAACGCGCGCCTAGCGACATCGAACTGGCCGATTTGCGCTTTGCTTTCCGCGTCGCCAAGCACGTCAAATCGAACACCATCGTTTACGCCAAGGCGTTGGCCACCGTCGGCATCGGCGCTGGGCAGATGAGCCGTGTCGATTCCGCGCGCATCGCCGCGCGCAAGGCGGAAGACGCCGCAAAAGAGCAGAAGCTCGACTATCCGATGACCAAAGGCTCGGTGGTCGCGTCCGACGCGTTCTTCCCTTTTGCCGACGGGCTACTGGTCGCGATCGAGGCCGGCGCCACCGCTGTGATCCAGCCCGGCGGCTCGATGCGCGACGACGAGGTCATCAAGGCCGCCGACGAAAACGGCGTCGCCATGGTGTTCACCGGCGTGAGGCATTTCAAGCATTAGCTGCTCTTGTCCCGGGTCTGCAGCGCATCACGAAGGCGTGCTGCGCTGCGCCCGGGACAGGGATCACTCCCGCGCCAAATCGCCGAGCATGCTGGCCGCCACCGACAGCTTCGACAGCGTCAGGCCGGAATTGGCGATCTCGTGGATCGCGGCGCGAATGCGCTCGACCTCGGCCTTGCGCGGCTTGACCCATTGCTCGACTGCCTCAGGCCCGGTCGCTCCCTTGCTCACCATCGCCGCCGCGATGCGCCGTTCGGCGTCGCCGATCGAATCGAGCGTGCGGTCAAGCGCCAGCCGGTCGAAATAATCCGACACCGCGATGTTGGCCAAAGCGCCGGCGATCTTGTCGAGCTGGAAGAAGTCCTCGGCGGCGAAATAAGTTTTGGTGACGTCGGCGACGGAGCGCTCGGCCCGCTGCGCCACCATGACGATGTCCGGCGCGTGCTTGAGCAGCGGCAGATTGGCGAGCCGGCGCGCCAGGTCTTCTGCAACCCCGGCTTTGATCAACGCGGTCTCGCGCACTTCGCGGGCGGCCGCGCCTTCCTTGGGCAGGCTGGTATCGAGCGCTTCGACGAATTGCGCGATACCATCGCGGTAATGCGCGATGATGGTCTCCAGCCCCTGCTTGAGATCGACGTTGCGCAGGAACCAGACCAGCCTGTCGAGCAATAGATCCTGCACGGCGGCATAGAGATCGAGCTGCGTCTTCCCCGACACTTTATTGTCGAGCGCATCGATCTCGGTATTGAGCGCGACCATCTCGTAGCTCTGGCGCACGGCCGCGAAGGCCGCGGCGATCGACGGCGGCGTGGCGCCGGTCTGGTCGGCGATACGCACGATCAGCGTGGCGCCGCCTCGATTGATCATCGAGTTCGTCAGTTGCGTGGCGATGATCTCGCGGCGCAGGCGATGCACCTGCAAGGCGTCAGGATAGCGCTCGGTCATTTCCTGGGGGAAATAGCGGTTCAACTCGCGGCCGAGATAAGGATCGTCCGGCACGCTCGAATCGAGCAGTTCGCTGTACAGCGTGAGCTTGGCATAGGCCAGTAACACCGCGAGCTCGGGCCGCGTCAGCGGCAGATTGCGCTTGCGCCGGTCAGTCAGCGCAATCTCGTCGGGCAAGTATTCTACAGTGCGGTCCAAGAGGCCGCGCTTTTCCAGCGTCTGCATCAATCGCTGCTGGAAGCCCATGTCTTCAAGCCCGCGCCGCTGCGCCAGCGAAATCGCCAGCGACTGCTGATAGTTGTTGCGCAACACCAGCCGCCCGACCTCCTCGGTCATCTCGGCCAACAGCACATTGCGCGCTTCCAGCGTAAGATCGCCGGCGCGCACCGGAACGCTGAGCGCGATCTTGATATTGACCTCGACGTCGGAAGTGTTGACGCCCGCGGAATTGTCGATGGCGTCGGTGTTGAGCCGCACGCCGTTGAGCGCCGCCTCGATGCGGCCGCGCTGGGTCATGCCCAAGTTAGCTCCCTCGCCGACCACCTTGACCCGCAGGTCGGAGCCGGTGATCCGGATCGGGTCATTGGCGCGGTCGCCGGCCGCCTCGTCGGTTTCGCTCGATGCACGGACATACGTGCCGATGCCGCCGAAGAACAGCAGGTCGGCCTGCGCGGTCAGAATTGCCTTCATCAAAGCCTGCGGCGTCACGCTGTCGCCGACACCGAACAACTTTTGCGCCTCGGGACTGAGCCGGATTTCCTTGGACGAGCGCGGATAGACGCCGCCGCCCTGAGAAATCAGCGCCTTGTCGTAGTCCTGCCAGCTCGAACGCGGCAGCGCGAACAGCCGCTTGCGCTCGGCCAAACTCGCGGCCGGATCGGGATTGGGATCGATGAAAATGTCGCGGTGATCGAAGGCCGCCAACAGCTTGGCGGTGTTCTCGCGCATCAAGCCGTTGCCGAACACGTCGCCCGACATGTCACCGACGCCGACCACCGTAAACGGCGTCTCCTGTATGTCGACGTCCATCTCACGGAAGTGCCGCTTGACGGATTCCCAGGCGCCGCGCGCGGTGATGCCCATAACCTTGTGATCGTAACCCACCGAGCCGCCGGAGGCGAAAGCATCGCCCAGCCAATAATCGTGCTCGATCGAAATCCCGTTGGCGATGTCGGAGAACGTCGCGGTGCCCTTGTCGGCCGCCACCACCAGATACGGATCGTCGCCCTCGTGGCGCACCACGGCGTCGGGCGGCACGATCTTGCCGTCGGCGTTGAAATTATCGGTGATGTCGAGCAGCGTCGAGATGAACAGTCTGTAGGTCGCGATGCCTTCGGCCTGCACCACGTCGCGCGCGGCGCCCTTCGGCATCAGCTTCGGCACGAAGCCGCCTTTGGCGCCGACCGGCACGATCACCGCGTTCTTGACCTGCTGCGCTTTCACCAGGCCGAGAATCTCGGTGCGGAAATCCTGCGGCCGGTCGGACCAGCGGATGCCACCCCGCGCCACCTTGCCGAAGCGCATGTGCACGCCCTCGACGCGCGGCGAATATACGAAGATTTCGTAGAGCGGACGCGGCAGCGGCATGTCGGTCAGCTTGTCGCTTTCGAACTTGATGGCGACCAGCGCTTTGACGTGGCCGTCTTTGTCGGTCTGATAGAAGTTGGTGCGGATCGCCGACTGCACGGCGTTGACGAACAGCCGCAGGATGCGGTCCTCGTCCAGGCTCTCGACCTTCTCCAATTCGGCTTCGACGCGCGCGGCGATGTCTTTCTGCTTTTCGTCGCGCGCTTGCGCG
>JANMSH010000411.1:0-19799 GCA_031389105.1 Hyphomicrobiales bacterium | reverse complement strand
GATCAGCCCCGCGACCGTAACGGTGCGCCGCGCCACCGGATTGCGCTCATAACCGTTCTGCTGGAAGAAATTCGCCGTCGGCACCCGCGCGCGCAAGTCCTGTGGCATCAGCACCATGTCGATGCCGTTGCCGTCGCCGGTCAAGTTCATCAGTTCGAGTTCGGCGGCGGTCAGCGGCGCGGTGTAGCGTTTGGTGCGCGCAAAGTGCAACGAACTGACGAGCTTCTGCACCTGCAGCAGCGGGCCGATGTCGCGGTCGAGAATGGCGGCGTGAATGCCGATGCCGCCGGGCGTATTCTTGGCGAGCCGGTCGAACTCGCTCCAACTGTGCGGCACGGTGCGGGCATAAGCGATCATGCGCTTGAGCGCTTCGATCTTGCGCTCCATCGAAAGCTTGCTTGGTCCGGTCATGGTGGCAGCGCGCTGCCGCAGCGTGGTGACGATGCGGGCGCCGAATTCATGCAGGATCGACACCGAGTTGGTGCTGAGCAACTGGTTGTATCCCATCGCCGGCGAGATCGCGTTCGGCCGCGTCGGCGTGACGCCGGCCTGCGTGTCATAGGTACCGTTGCCGCCGGTCTCGAAAACGTAGACGCCGACAATCTGATCGCGGGTGAGACCCGCGGCGGACGCGGCCTTGGCGTAAGCGCGTTTGAACTCGAGTTCGTTCTGCGGCCGGTCCGGCACAAAGCCGTATTGCTCGGCGGCAGCTTTAAGAAAATCGGCGACCAGCGGGATCGGCGGCCGCTCGTCCGGGTCGCGGCCGGGCGCGTTGGGGTCGGCCGGACGCGGCGGGCCGGAATACTGTGGCGGCTGGGTCAGTACGTAATCGGCCGCGGTGACCGGCTCGCCGGAGCGGCGCTTGGCGTTGCGGCCGCGCCGCTTGTCGGCGATGGCGTCCCAATAGACCGAGGCCTCGGCGTCATAGGCCGCGCGGGCCTGGGTGTATTGCGCGAGCCTGGCCTGGTAGTCGCCGCCTTGCGCGTAGGCTGCCGCCGGCAACAGGGCGGTGGCGATCAGTCCGATGCAGAAGGTGCGGCGCGGGGTCATGCCTGCTCTATGTCGGTCATTTGTGGCGATTCGACTACCGGGCGCGACATTAAGCCTTGCGGTCGGCGTCGTATTCCGCGCTGCAATACGGGCCGCCCTGGAACTTCTCGGCGATGGGGTCCGGGCCGATGCCGGCCTGCGCCGCCATCGCCTGATCGCGGTAATCGTCGCCTTTGCCGATCGGGTGATAGCCGTAGCGCTGGGCGTTGCTGTTGTCCCACCAGGTGGCGGCGTTGTTCGAGGCGCCGTAGAAAATCTCGAACTGGATGTCGCGGTGCTCGAAGCCGATGCGGATGAGCTGCACCAGATCCTCCGGCTTGAGCCAGATCGCCAGCCGGCGCTGGTCGAGCGGGGCATCGCCGACATTGCCGATGCGCAAGCAGGTTACGCGCAGGCCGTGCTTGTCGGCATAGAACGCGCCGATGGCTTCACCGAAGGCCTTGCTGACGCCATAGCGGCTGTCGGGGCGCACCGTCACATTCACGCCGATGCGCTGGTCGCGCCGGTAAAAGCCGACGGCGTGATTGGAGGTCGCGAACACCACGCGCTTGACGCCGGCGCGATAAGCCGCCTCGAACATATTGTAGGTGCCGACGATGTTTGATTGCAGGATCGTGTCCCACGGCCCTTCGACCGAGAAGCCGCCGAGATGCACGATGCCTTCGACGCCGTCGACGATCTTCTCGACCTCATCCATCTTCGACAGGTCGGCGGCGACGAACTCCTCGCTGGCGGCAAGATCGCCCGGCGTGCGGATGTCGCTCCAGCGGATGTCCGGATAGACCGCCGGCAGCAGCTTGCGCAGGCGCGAGCCGACATCGCCCGCGGCGCCGGTGACGAGAACTTTTTTCATTATTTCATTCCCATTTCGGCCGCGAGCTTCTCATAGCGTTTGCGGCTATTGAGCAGATGCTTTTGCATGGCGCTGCGGGCCTGGGCCTCGGCGTGGTCGCGGATCGCCGCGAAGATCTGCTGGTGCTCCTGCTGGAACAGGTCGAGATGGCTGCGCTTGGCGGGCGGCGCCGAGCGGCTCCAGACCGTGCGCCGCGGAATGACGAAGCGGCCGAGATATTCCAGAAAGCGCTTGAACTGCGGGTTGCCGGTGGCATCGGCGATCTCGCAATGCAACGCGAAGTCCTGATCGACGGCGTTGTCGCCTTTCTCGATTGCCGTCTGCACCGCCGCCAGCCGGTCCGCGATTTTCTTGATTTGCGCCGGTGAGGCACGCTCGGCGGCAAGCCCAGCGGCTTCGACCTCGACGCCGGTGCGTAATTCCATGACATTGAGCACCTCGCGCAACGGTGAGGTCTCGTCGAACTCGACCCGGTAGGGCAGGCGGACATGATCGGCGACGAAGGCGCCGACGCCTTGGCGCGTCACCACCAGCCGGTCGGCCTTCAAGGCCGCGACCGCCTCGCGCACCACGGTGCGGCTGACGCCGGTGGCCGCGATCATTTCCTGTTCGGTCGGCAATTGCGCGCCGGGCGCCAGTTTGCCGCTGACGATATCGGCGGTGAGGCGGGCGACCAGTTCGCCGGTCAGCCCGCGCGGCGCTTGCATCGGTTTGAGCAAAGCCAGGTTGGGCCGCGGCAGCGCAAGATTTCGGGGCGAACGCTTATGCAACGACTTGACCCGTCAGTGGAAGGGAGGTCATCATATGACATGATGAATAACACGCACGGCCGCGACGTTCAATGAGCCGTGCCGGAAACGCCAGTCTGTCGTAGTTTGCTACCGCTTAAAAACAATCCTTGGGAGGGATCGTCATGAAATCGTTTACAGCTTTGCTGGTCGCCGGCGTCGTCGCCGCGGTCGCGTTGCCGCCGAGCGCCGCGCTCGCGCAGCAGAAACTGGTTTTGAAAGCCACCGACGTCCATCCGCTCGGCTATCCGACGGTGGAAGCCGTCGTGCGCATGGGCAAGAAGCTTGAGACTGCCACCAACGGCCGCCTCACCATCCAGATGTTTCCGTCGATGCAGCTCGGCGGCGAAAAGGAAATGATCGAGCAGGCGCAAGTCGGCGCGTTGCAGATGGCGCGCATCAGCCTCGGGCCGATGGGTTCGCTGGTGCCCGAACTCAACGCTTTCAATCTGCCTTTCGTGTTTCGCGATCCCGCGCACATGACCAAGGTTGTGACCGGCCCGATCGGCGACGAGATGCTCAAGAAATTGTCCGATCATCCGACCGCCAACCTGATTGGCCTTGCCTGGATGAGCGGCGGCACGCGCAACGTCTACAATAGCAAGAAGCCGATCAGAACGATGGAGGACTTCAAGGGCCTCAAGATCCGCATGATGGGCAACCCGATCTTCGTCGACACCATGAACGCCATGGGCGGCAATGGCGTCGCGATGGGCTACGACCAGCTCATCAATGCGCTGCAGACCGGCGTCGTGGACGGCGCGGAGAACAATGAGCCGAGTTACTCGTCGGGCCAGCACTATCGCTACGCCAAATATTACACGATGACGCAGCATTTGATCATTCCGGAAATCCTCGTGTTCTCGAAGCGGACTTGGGCCACGCTCTCCAAGGAAGACCAGGATCTGGTCATGAAAACCGCCAAGGAAGCCCAGACCGAGCAATGGAAGCTGTGGGATGAGTTCGAGAAGAAGTCGATCGCCGATATGAAGGCGAACGGCGTCGAGATCATCCAG
Organism: Hyphomicrobiales bacterium; assembly: GCA_031389105.1. Lineage (GTDB taxonomy): Bacteria > Pseudomonadota > Alphaproteobacteria > Rhizobiales > Xanthobacteraceae > Pseudolabrys. The sequence continues at coordinate 16,092 of JANMSH010000411.1, read as the reverse complement.
ATCGACAACAGCGCCATGGCGGCGGCGGTCAAGAAGGTCGTCTACGAGAAGCACGCCAAGCCGCTGCAGGCGTTCATCGAGCGCGTGCAGGCGGTCAAGTAAGAGCCGGGGAATACGCGACCGGGCCGGCCGCTCCCGCCCGGGAGTGCGCCGGCCCCACGTTTGGGGGAGGCGGCCAATGAAGGCCCAATACATCAAGGCGATGGACGTCGTGCATCGTTTTTGCATCGTCGTCGCCAGCTGTTGCCTCGTCGCCATCACGCTGATGATTCCGTGGGGCGTGTTCACGCGCTACGTCCTCAACAGCGCATCGTCGTGGCCCGAGCCGATGGCCGTGTTGCTGATGATCTGGTTCTCGTTCCTCTCGGCGGTGGTCTGTTATCGCGAGCATCTGCATATCGGCGTCGGCGTGCTGCCGGCTTTGCTCAACGACAAGGCCAAAGCCTATCTCGGATGGTTTCTCGAAGCCTGCATGCTCGCCACCAATTTGTTCATGCTGGTGTGGGGCCTCAAGCTGGTCGAGGCCACCTTCCATCAAAGCATCTCGGATTTTCCGCTGCTCAGCGTCGGTTTGACCTACATCCCCATTCCGCTCGGCGGCGCGCTGACCGCGCTGCTGGTAATCGAACGGTTCATGACACAGAAATTCTTCGTCGAGCCTGAGGCCGAAACCGTCAGCGGGCTGACAACCGAATAACGGACAACGGCTGAAGCCATGGACATCCTGATCCTCATCGGCAGTTTCACCGTCGTTTGCCTGATGGGCATGCCGGTCGCTTATGCGCTGGGCTTGGCCTCGATCCTGGGGGCGCTCTACACCGGCATTCCGCTCGAAGCCGTGATGCTCAAGGTCGCCGGTGGCATGAGCGGGTTCTCGCTGCTGGCGATACCGTTCTTCATTCTGACCGGCGCCATCATGGCGGTCGGCGGCATGGCCGAGCGGCTGATCAACCTCGCCAAGGTCTTCGTCGGCGCCATCCGCGGCGGCATGGCGCTGGTCAATATCCTGGCCTCGACGATGTTCGGCTGCATCTCCGGTTCGTCGGTGGCCGATACCGCGGCGGTCGGCGGCGTGATGATCCCGCAGATGATCAAAGAAGGTTACCCGCGGCTCTTTGCGGTGAATGTGACGATCTCCGGCTCGTTGCAGCCGCTGCTGGTGCCGCCGTCGCACAACATGATCATATATTCGATCGCCGCCGGCGGCACGGTGTCGATCGCGCATCTTTTCATGGGCGGCATCATCCCGGCGCTGCTGCTCGGCCTGTCGCTGGTGATTCTGGTTCTCATCATCGCGCACCGGAAGAATTTCCCGAAGAGCGACCCTGTCTCGTTGCGCCTCGCCGGCAAGATCGCGCTCGACGCGGTCTGGGGCATGGTCACCATCGGCATCATCCTCGGCGGTATTTTGTCCGGCGTCTTCACGCCGACGGAGTCGGGCGCCGTCGCCTGCGTCTATGCCTTCCTGGTGACGATGTTCGTCTACCGCGACGTCAAATGGAGCGAGGTGCCTAAACTCATCGGCCGCGTGATCCGCACCGTGGGCATGGTGATGATCATGATCGGGTTTTCGATCTCGTTCGGCTACATGATGGCGCTGCTGCGGGTGCCCGCGCTCGCCACGGAGTTCTTCGTCAGCATTTCGAGCGACAAATATACGTTTCTGCTGTGGGTCAATCTCTTGTTGCTGGTGCTCGGCACCTTCATGGATCTGGCGCCGATGCTGCTGATCTGCACGCCGATCTTCCTGCCCGTGATCGCCACCTTTGGCATCGATCCGGTGCATTTCGGCATCATCATGATCCTAAACCTCGGCATTGGCCTGCTGACGCCGCCGGTCGGCCCGACGATGGTGGTCGGCTGCGCGATCGGGAAGGTATCGATGGAGGCGGTGTCGAAGAGCATCATGGTGTTTTACATCCCGATGCTGATCGTGCTGGGGCTCGTCACCTACATCCCGGCGCTGTCGCTGTGGCTGCCGAGCGTGCTGCTGAAATAGAGAGCCATTTCCAAAAAATATGCGCCGCAACGGCGGCGCATAAAAGGGGGGAGGGGACTCGAAACTCAGATAAAGACGCTACAACTCAACTCAACGGATGATCGGCGCGGCGCTGCCGGTGAAGGTCACCGGCGCACCGGCCCTGATAACGGTCGGCGCCTGAGCGGTCATGATATCGGTACCGAGATTGAGTTCGCGCGCCGAGATGCCGATCACAGCGATCAGGATGGCGGCGACAAGCCCGACCACCACGATTTTGAGGTGGGTGGTGCGGTCCGCGGTGTACATCGACCAATTCATGGCAGCCTCCAAGGTCACGCCTAGTTGTCGCGCCGGCCTTGAGAAAGGTTCAAACTTCATTCGTGAACTAACGTAGTTACGCCGCCGTAGTTCCACAGGATGCATCACGGAACGGTGAAACAGCGGTGAAATGCGGTGATCGGGCGCGCTTGCGCAGCCGGGCAGGACCACCGGGCGTTGAAAATGCTTCAGATTTTAACGTAGTGGCCGCGCTTAGCCGTCAGTCGGTGCGGCTCAACTGGTGCTCTTCGGCGATGCGCTCGAAGGTCTCGGCCAGGCTCTTGATCCGATAGGACAGCCGGTTGTCGTTTTCGACGGGAAGCGCGCGCACGACCTTGTATTTACCGCGGGCGGCCGGGTTATTGAAGGTCGGCTCGTAATAGACGTTCTGGCCGGCGGCGTATTTGTGGGTCATGTCGGGGCTCGCCTATTTGCTTGCAGCTTATCGGCTCGCGCGCCGGAACGGTGTGACGACAACGCCCGGCACAAGGCCGGGCGTTGCGCAGTCTATAATTGAAAACGGAGAGCGCCGATCAGGCATTCGCCAGATTGGATGCCGCCTGCTTGCCGCGCTCGGTCACGATTTCGTAGGTGAGGCGCTGGCCCTCGTTGAGGGTGCTCATGCCGGCGCGCTCAACCGCACTGATGTGCACGAACACGTCCTTGCCGCCGTCGCTCGGTGTGATGAAACCGAAACCCTTTTGGGTATTGAAGAACTTAACGGTACCTGTAGCCATTTTAGCTTCCTTAGCGTGATACGCTGCTAGCGTTGGGACGCGCTCAGGCATTTCACGCCGGGAGCGATCGAAACATCGAAGTTTGAGGGGGTGCTTTGTTGGGCGGCCAAAATGGGCCGCGCCGCAAGGCAGAACCAAAAACTAAAGTTTCAATGGCTGAAAGCTACACGAAACGGCCTGAAGCGTCAAACCAGCCCGTAATTACGGCTAGTTCGCGAGTTCTTTGGCCGGAAAGCTTTCGCTTTCGTACAGCGCGCGGATGTCTTTATGACCGAGGCGCTCTTCGTTGATCTCGATATAGGCGCCGAGCAGCAACGGCTCCGGCAGTTCCTCGATGGCGAAGCGGATGGCATCCGAAGCGTGGTCGAAGCGGCGGTATTTTACCTTGTTGGCGATCTTGCGATTGCGCGACGGAAACAACTCAGCCGGCGCGTTGAAATCGAATGTGCCCATGATTTTTAACTCCAATATGTGCGAACGAAATGGCGGGTGCGGTTATCGTCTATATAGGCACGAATTGGTGGCAAAACAGGGGCGGCAGGCCGGATTGGTTAAATGCTGCCGACCGTCTTTAGTCGCGCCCGCGGGTGGATTTCCGACTGCGAGATCACCGGCGTCTGCGCGCGGAAGCGCTCGACGATGCCGCGCACGAAGGGCCGGATGCTGGCCGAGGTGACGAGCACCGGCGCTTCGCCTTCGCGTGCTGCGGCCTCGAAGCGTTCGCGCACCAGCGTGATGAATTCCGACAGCTTCGAGGGCTGCATCGCCAATTGACGGTCCTCGCCGGTGCCGATCATGGATTCGGCAAAGGCTTGCTCCCACTTCGCCGACAGAGCGATCAGCGGTAGATAGCCGCCGTGGCCGGTATGCTGGGCGCAGATCTGGCGCTGGATGCGGGCACGCACGTGTTCGGCCAAGGTGACCGGATTGCGCGACGAACCAATGCCGTCGGCAATGCCTTCCAGGATGGTCGAGAGATCGCGGATCGAGACACGTTCGGCCAGCAATAGCTGCAGCACGCGCTGGATGCCGGACACCGTAATGAGCGACGGCACCAGGTCCTTGAGCAGTTCGCCCTGTTCCTTCGGCAGCTCCTTGAGCAGTTTCTGCACTTCGCCGTAGGACAGCAGTTCCGACATGTTGTTCTTGAGCAGTTCGGTCAAATGCGTCGACATCACGGTGGCGGCGTCGACCACGGTGTAGCCCTTCATCATCGCTTCTTCCTTGATCGACGAGTCGATCCAGGTCGCGGGCAGTCCGAAGGTCGGCTCGGTGGTGTGGGTGCCGGGCAATTTTACCTGGCCGCCGGCCGGGTCCATGACCATGTACTGGCCGGCCCAGACCTTGCCGCTGCCGCCTTCGACTTCCTTGATCTTGATGACATAGGCGTTGGCGTCGAGCTGGACGTTGTCGAGGATGCGCACCGACGGCATCACGAAGCCCATTTCGGTCGCCAGCGAACGGCGCAGCGCCTTGATCTGCTCGGTCAGGCGGTCGGTGCCGTCGGGTGAATTGACCAGCGGCAGCAGCGCGTAGCCGAGTTCGACCTTGAGATCGTCGATCTTGAGCGAGGACGAGATCGGCTCTTCCGCCGCTTCGATCTTGGCGGCGGCTTCGGTCTTGCGGGTCTCATCCGCGGTCGCGCGGGTCGTGCGCTTGTCGAAGATGAAGGCCAGCGCTGCGGCGCCGCCGCCGAGCGCCAGAAACGGGATCATCGGAATGCCGGGCAACAGCGCCATCAGAATCATCACGCCGCCCGACATGCCGAGTGCTTTGGGATAGCCGGACAGTTGTCGCATCAGCGCCTTGTCGGCGGCGCCCGCGACGCCGGCTTTGGCGACGAGAAGGCCCGCGGCTGTCGAGACGATCAGCGCCGGTACTTGCGTGACAATGCCGTCGCCGACGGTCAGCAGCGTGTAGGTGCGCGCGGCATCGGCGAAGCTCATGCCCTGCTGCGCGATGCCGATGATCATGCCGCCGATGACGTTGATGAATACGACGAGCAGGCCGGCAATGGCGTCGCCGCGCACGAATTTGGAGGCGCCGTCCATGGCGCCGAAGAAGCCGCCTTCCTCTTCCAGGATTTTGCGCCGCTTGCGGGCTTCGGCCTCGTCGATCATGCCCGCCGACAGGTCGGCGTCGATCGCCATCTGCTTGCCGGGCATGGAATCGAGATGGAAGCGGGCGGCGACTTCCGCGATTCGGCCGGAGCCTTTGGTGATGACCACGAAGTTCACGATCACCAGGATCGCGAACACGATGATGCCGATCACGAAATTGCCGCTCATCACGAAGTTGCCGAAGGCCTCGATGACGTGGCCGGCGGCGTGGGTGCCTTCATGACCGTGGGACAGGATGAGGCGCGTCGAGGCAAGGTTGAGCGCCAGCCGCAACATGGTCGCGATCAGCAGCACGGTCGGGAACGAGGAGAATTCCAGGGGTGTGTGGATGAACAGCGCCGTCATCAGGATCAGGATCGATAGCGTGATCGAAACCGCGAGCGCGAGATCGAGCAGCAGCGGCGGCAGCGGCAGAATCAGCACCACGAGGATGGTGAGTACGCCGACGGCCAGCGCCAGGTCGCCGCGTTTAAGCAGCGTGCCGATATCGGCGAAAGTGGGGAGCTTGAAGCCGCTGGTGTTAGCGGTCGCGGCCGTGACGTCGCTCATATCACCCACTTGCCGCCATGCCCCCGGCGGCCCGGACTCGAAGGGATCAATACAAAGATCATCAAATCGGCTTTAGGCGCCGTCGCCGGTGCCCCTATGCCGTATGCGGTGGGTGAGTACCCGTTGCCCCGGCAATATTTGCCCAGTTTATGGTTAGCGGTCGGTTAACGGAGCAGTCGCTGTGCCTCGCGCCGCATAAAAAAGTCCTCTCAGCCGAAGTCGGATATATCCGACTTCGGCCCATTTTAAGATTGCAGAACTCGGGGTTACCCGAGTTCTGCGGGGAGAGGGAGAGGACCGATTTGGGCGCGCAGTGATGCGTGAACTGCGCGCCCGGCAGGTAGGGCAATCAGCCCGGCAACAGGACGGTGTCGACGACGTGGATGACGCCGTTCGACTGCCTGACGTCGGCGATGGTCACGGTCGCGGTCTGACCCTTTTCGTCGACGATCTGGATCTTGTCGCCCATCATCTTGACGGTCAGCGTGCAGCCGCCGACGGTCTTGACCTTATGCGCGCCGCCGTCGTCCTTGATCATCTTGCCGATCGCGGCCGACATCGCATTCGCGGGGACGACGTGACAGGTCAGGATTTTGGTGAGTTGCGCCTTGTTCTCGGGCTTCACCAGCGTGTCGACGGTGCCGGCCGGAAGCTTGCCGAAAGCAGCGTTGGTCGGCGCGAACACTGTGAACGGGCCCTTGCCCGACAGCGTGTCGACGAGACCAGCGGCCTTTACGGCTGCGACCAGCGTGGTGTGGTCCTTCGAATTGACGGCGTTCTCGACGATGTTCTTCGAGGGAAACATCGCTGCGCCGCCGACCATCTTGGTCTGCTCTTGAGCGATGCTCGGGGCGGGGGCGTAAACGCTGACGCCCAACGCGAACACCAACGCGGCTCCGGCCATGGCGGCTTTGTAAGTCTGTTTCATTTTTCGTTCCTGTCTCTGTTTTTTAAGTCCCCGTGGCGGAGACATTCAGAGTTACGGAAACGAAGTGTTCAGGGATGCAGCACGGCGGTCACAGACTCGTGAGTTTGCCGGTCGCGATCACAGGTCCGGTCGGCTGACCGGTGGGGGAACCGCCGGGCGGTTCCAATGACACTGCCAGCACAGCATTGCTAGTGGCATGCGGCCGCAGTTCGACAGGAATTGTGATTGTCACCGAGCGGTCGGGGCGCAACATGCCAAGCGGTCGCGGCTTGCCGTCGGCGGGAATAAGCCACAGTTCCGGTTCGCGCGTGGCATCGGCGGCAAACGATGCCGGCACGACGGCGACGCTGCCCGTTCGCACGTCTATGGTGGCGACGAAATGGCGATGACCGCCGCCTTCGATCGCTGCCATCAGCGGTGGCCTCTCGGGCGCGTTGCCGAGATAGATCAGCGCGCCGATGCAGCCAGCGGCGAGCGCGCCGGTCGCCAATGTAAGCCCGCGCCAGAACGCGAGACTGTGCCACCAGCCGGACGTTTGCTGCGCGGGCAGGGCGGCGGCGACTCGTTCCCAGACATGTGGCGGCGGCACAACTTCGGCAATTTCAGCGGCCCAGGGGGCAAGGCGCTCTGCCCACGCCGCGACCATCAATGCAAATCCCGGCTCGCGCGTCATACGGCGCTCGGCCGCGGCGCGATCGACGTCCGCCAGCACGCCGAGAGCGTGCTCGGCAGCGAGCAGGTCGTCTTCCGGCATTGGGGCGGTCATGTCGCTCATTGCTGCAAGCAACTCTTGAGTTTGATCATCGCGCGGCGAATCCAGCTCTTCATCGTGCCGAGCGGCACGCTCATGCGTGCCGCCAGGTCTTCATACGTATTGCCGTCGAAGAATGCGCCACGCAGGGCCGCGCGTTCGCGCGCTTCGAGGACGTCGAGGCAGCCGTGAAGCTGCGCGTAATCCTGCGCGCTTTCAAGCGCGCGGTCGGCGATCGGGCCTGCGTCGGCGACATGGTCCGCCGCGTCGATCGGCTCCATGCGCCGGCTCTGTTTAGTGGCGCGCAGCCTGTCGATGGCGCGGTTGCGCGCGATCGCAATCAACCACGTCAACGGACTGGCGCGGCCCGGGTCGAAATCGGCGGCTTTGCGCCACACTGTCACGTAAACTTCCTGAAGCACGTCCTCGGCCTCGCTGCGTTCTCCCAAGATACGGAGGGCCACGCCAAAAAGCTTCGCGGAGGTAAGGCGATAGACGGTTTGCAGTGCAGCGCGGTCGCCGGCAGGGATGCGGGCGAGCGCGGTGACGATCAGGCTGCGGTTGGCGTCGAGGTCCATCAAGCGGGCAATTGCCGTGGCATCCGTTGCGGGAGTGGGACTTTACGGGGTTGCCGGCGCGGGGACAAATATGGCGGCGGGGACGCTATCGCAGGCCAGCAGGTGCATTTCGCCGCAATCCATGCAGCGCAGGCGCGCCCGGGGTTTAGCGAGAGCGGCGAGCGTGGCGTCGTCGGTGATCAGCACAAAGCTGCCGGTGACCGGGCATTGATAACGCATCGCGCCGTGAGCCCGCATCGTCGCCGTTGCCCGCCGCACCATGCTAGCGGCCTGGCGATAGACGGAGGCGTGGATCGTGCCCCAGTTTTGGATCGGAACGGCCATCGGTCACCTAATGTTGCACCGCACAACAATGCCGGGGCAGGCGATCTCGTTCCCATCAATGGGCGTGAAATTCTGCTCAATCTTTGAGCGTGGGGAATTTATGGACGCCGTCGGTGCTGAGCGGCAATGCTTCGACGCGGGCCACCGCCGTAACGTCGAGATCGCCATAGAGATGCGGAAACAGCGCTCCGCCGCGCGATGGCTCCCATTTCAGGCGGTCGCCCAGCCTGGCGGTATCGACGAATAGCAACAGCAGATCGCTCTGACCGGCGAAATGTTTGGCGGCGGTCTCCGCAGCTTGCGCGGCGGTGGAGAAATGGATGAAGCCGTCGCGGAGATCGACCGGCGAGCCGCGAAAAGCGCCGGTATCCTGGGCTTCCCGCCACATTGCCGAAGGCATAATCTTGTAGATGGTTGGCATTATTTTGCACTGCAACCTTGTTTGCGCCCCTTTTTGTCGGCATAGGCCGACATGCAAAAAGGGACGTGATCTTGAAAACTGAGGACTATCTAATCGATACCGCCGACCGTTGCACCAGACTGGCGCGCGCGGGACGCGAGATCGCGGCGGACCTTGAGGCGATGAGCAATGAGCTCATGGCCAAGGCCGTCGAACTCGACACCACCCGTCAGAAGAAACAAAAAGCGGCGCGCTGAAGTCGTCACCGCAGCGCAATGCCGCTGCACATTGATTTCCCAATTGGATGTCACATGCAAAAAAGCCCGGCTCTGTGCCGGGCTTTTCGTTTTTTCGGAGGCGCTGAGGGCGCGTTACGCCGCGCCGCGCATCGCTTCGCCACCGTGCGGCGGCGGGATTGGTGAGCCGTCGGCGGAATATTCGTTGAGCTTGTTTCTCAACGTTCGAATGGAGATGCCGAGGATGTTGGCGGCATGGGTCCGGTTGCCGAGGCAGTGCTTGAGCGTCTCCAGGATCAGGTCGCGCTCGACTTCCGCCACGGTGCGGCCGACGAGGTTGCGGGTGACCTGCTCGGCGGCCATCGCGGCATGACCGGCGGCGCCGGGGCTGCGCGATTGATCGAGCCGCGCGCCATCGGGCGACAGAATTCCGTCGATGCCGATTTCGGCGCCGCTCGAGAGCAGTACCGCGCGGTGCAGCGTGTTCTCCAGTTCGCGGACGTTGCCCGGCCAGCGGTTGGTGTTGAGCGCACGGCGCGCTTCCGCCGACAGCGCACGAACCGGCAAGCCGTTGGCTTCCGAATATTTCTTGACGAAATAATTCGCCAGTTCGGCGATGTCGGCGGGACGCTCGCGCAGCGGCGGAATCTTCAGGTTGACGACGTTGAGCCTGAACAGCAGATCCTCGCGGAATTTTCCTTCGCGAACGGCATCTGTGAGGTTTCTGTTTGATGTTGCCACAATCCGTATGTCGACCGGCACTGGCTTGCCGCCGCCGACGCGATCGATCACGCGCTCCTGGATGGCGCGCAGGAGCTTGGCTTGCAGGCGCACGTCCATCTCGGTGATTTCGTCGAGCAGCAGCGTGCCGCCATTGGCCTCTTCGAACTTGCCGATGCGCCGCGCCAGCGCGCCGGTGAAGGCGCCTTTCTCGTGGCCGAACAATTCGGATTCCAGCAGGTTTTCCGGCATCGCGGCGCAATTGACCGAGATGAATGGTTTCTTGGCGCGCAGCGAGCGGGTGTGCAGATAGCGCGCCAGCACTTCCTTTCCGGTGCCGCTTTCGCCGGTGATCAAAACAGAAGCGTCCGAACCTGCGATCTGCTGGGCGAGCTTGACCACGGTGGCCATGGCATCGTCGCGATAGATCATGTCGCGGCTGTCATTGGCGACGGCCGAGAGCACCGCGGCGATCAGATCCGGATCGGGCGGCAGCGGGATGTATTCTTTGGCACCGGCGTGGATCGCGCGCACGGCGGCGCGCGCATCGTTGGTGACGCCGCAAGCCACGATCGGCACGTGGATGCGCTCGGCATCGAGCCTGTTGACAAGATCGCGAATGTCCAGATTGACGTCGACGAACAACAAATCCGCGCCGCGGCCGGAGCGCAGCACGGCGAGCGCCTGCTCGTTGCCATCGGCGTGGGTGACGGAAGCGCCCTTGTCCATCGCGATCTTGCTCGCGATGGTGAGCTGGCCTCCGAGTGTGCCGACGATTAATAGGCGCATGGCTTTAGTCCTTATGAAGCGCGAATAGCGAATGGCCGTTTAGTTTCTGTCCGCCTTGATGATTTCCGTCATGGTGACGCCGAGCTTGTCCTCGACCAGCACGACTTCGCCGCGCGCCACCAGACGGTTGTTGACGTAGATATCGATCGCTTCACCGACCTTACGGTCGAGTTCGAGCACGGCGCCGGGGCCGAGCCGCAGCAGTTCGCCGACATCCATGCGGGCGCGGCCGAGCACGGCCGAGACTTTTACGGGAACGTCGAACAGCGCCTCCAGATCCGCGGCACCGCGATTGACCGAATCCGAATGGGCAGGCGCCAGCGCGCCCGCGTCCTCGATGGTCTGCATCTCGCCGTTGTTCTCCAGATCGGGGAGCGGCACTTTGCTGTCGTCATCACTCATTGGTCTTGGTCTCCAAAATTCTTATTCGCAGTTTTGTCATGCGCTGGCCCGCGCCGCCACGTAGCGGCCGACCGTGTCATCGATGGCGGATAAAGTCGCAGCCTGATCGCGATTGATGCCGCCGTCGGCCCATTCGATCCGGCAGTCGCCTGCGTTGAGTTCGGAGTCTGACAGCACCACCAGCCGGCCTTCGAAGCCGCGGGCACGGGCGATCTCTTCCAGTTTGTCTTTGGCGTCGTCGTAGATTTCGGGGCCGATGCGCACCACGATGTGGGGCGTCGTCACCAATTGATGGAAGCAGTCGTTGGCGAGCGCGGAAATCTCGGCAAAAGGCTCGCGCGCGATCAGTTCGGGCGCAAGTTTGGCGGCGACCGCCACCGCGACTTCGACCGCTTCGGTCTCCAGCCGCGCTTCGATGCCGGTCAAAGCCTGATCGAGCCGCGACACGCCCTCGGCGATGACGCTGAGCGCCGCGGCGATACGCTGGTCCGCTTCGGCTTGGGCCTGTGCCTGGCCCGCGGCAAAGCCCTTGCGATGCGCCTGCGCCTCGGCGTCAGCGCGCCGGCGATCGGCTTCGATCACCGTGATCGTGGGCTTCGTCCCGGTGGCGAAGTCCTCGTCGAACATATATTTGCCGGTCGCCTTCATTCCTACGTTCATCCTTTAGAATACCAATTCTTCGTCGCCGCGGCTCTTAGAGATCAGGATTTCACCCTTGGCGGCGAGATCCTTGGCGATATTGACCAGCAGGCCCTGCGCTTCGTCGACGTCGCGCAGGCGAACCGGACCCAGCGCCTGCATGTCGTCGACCAGCATCTTGGCGGCGCGCGTCGACATGTTCTTGAAGAAGAATTCGCGGACCGGCTCCGCCGCGCCCTTGAGCGCGATGGCCAGTTTGTCCTTGTCGATATTGCGCATCAGCGTCTGCGCCGAGCCGGCATCGAGCTTGATGAGGTCGTCGAAGGTGAACATCAACGCCTTGATGCGCTCGGCCGCCTCGCGGTTTTCTTCTTCCAGTGCGGTGATAAAACGCGTTTCGGTCTGGCGGTCGAAGTTGTTGAAGATTTCCGCCATCACCTCGTGCAGATCGCGGCGGCGGGTCTGCGACAGGTTGGACATGAACTCGGTGCGCAGCGTCTGCTCGACGCGCTCGATCACGTCCTTCTGCACCGATTCCATTTTCAGCATGCGGTTGACGACGTCGAGGGCGAAATCCTCCGGCAGGATCGCCAGCACGCGCGCGGCGTGCTCGGGGCGCAGCTTGGAAAGCACCACCGCAACGGTCTGCGGATATTCGTTCTTGAGATAGTTCGCCAGCACCTCTTCCTGAACGTTGGCGAGCTTTTCCCACATGTTGCGGCCGGCCGGCCCCCGGATTTCATCCATGATGCCGCCGACGCGCTCTTTCGGCAGGTATTGCTGGAGCAGCCGTTCGGCCGCATCATAGTTGCCGAGCAACGCGCCCGAAGCCGACATGCGCCCGACGAATTCAAGCAGCAATTGCTCGACTTCGTCGGCCTCAATGGTGCCGAGCGAAGCCAGCACGATAGAGATTTCACGCAACTCGTCGTCGTCGAGCAGGCTGAAAATCTTGCCGCCGTATTGCTCGCCGAGCGCCAGCATCAGCACCGCGGCGCGTTCCGGCCCGCTGAGCCTGCGCTTTCCCTGGTTGATCTGCGGACGGCTGGCGAGCTCGGCCATCAAGCCGCCGATGTCCGCGCGCACTGCGGGCGTGTTGCCGCTGTTTTTCCTGTCGTAAGCTGACGGCATTTACGCTGCGTCCTCGTGGAGCCAGCTGCGGATGATCGAAACCGCTTCCTGCGGATTTTTCTCGGCCAATTCGCCGACCTTTTGAACCGATTGGGCGTGGACCTGGCCCTGCACCTTGGCGACGTCGATCATCGCGGAGGTGCGGTTTGAAATTGCCACCTGTTCGCCGCCGCCGACGATCGAGATGTTGGCGCCGCCGCTGTTGGTGATGCTGCCGCCGTTGCTGTTGGAAATCGTCGTGCCGCCGTCCACAGCGGCCAAGCCGATGGCGCCGGCGACGCCGGCAACTCCAGCGATAGCGGCTTCGCGTGCCGCGGTGGCGGCGTCGGGCGCGACGATCCGGCGCACCAGCGGACGAACCACCATCAGCAGAACGATCAAGCCGAGCAGCGCCATGACGCCAAGCTCGGCACTGCGCATGATGTCTTGCTTGGTGAATTGCAGGTAGCTCATCCAGCCTGGAGGCTCGCCGAGCGATACCGGCGTGTTCTCGGCAAAGCGCAGATTGACCACCTCGACCTGATCGCCGCGCTTGGCGTCGAAGCCGATGGCCGAGCGCACCAGCGCCGCGATCCGGTCGATTTCTTCCTTCGGGCGCGCCTGATAGGCCATCTCGCCTTTGTCGTTCTTGGCGTAGATGCCGTCGACCAGCACCGCCGCCGAAATCCGGTTGACGCGGCCGGCCTCGATCACTTCGGTCTTGGTGGTGCGCGAAATCTCGTAGTTGACGATTTCCTCGGTCTTCTTGTTCTGGTCGCGCGCGGCGCCGCCGGCGCCCTCCGCCGGCTTGTTGTTGCCGGGCAATTCGGTGCTGGCTGAAACCGCGCCGCCTTCCTTGCCGTCGCTGGAAGACGACTGCTCTTCGCGGGTCTGGCTCGAGCGCAGCACGCGGCCGTCAGGATCGTAGCGGTCGGAGGTCTGGGTAACGCGGTTGAAGTCGAAATCGGCCGAGAGTTGTACGCGGGCGTGGCCGGGGCCGACCACCGACGTCACAATGGCTTCGACCTGCTGGCGCAGGCGGTTTTCATAGGCCGATTTGCGGTCGTCGGCGCCCATGCCGCCTTGCGCATTGTCCTGCGTGGTGCCGTCGGCGAGCAGCTTGCCGGTTTCGTCGATCACCGAGACGCGTTCGGGCTTCATGCCGTTGACCGCGGTCGCGACCAGATGACGGATGGCGCGGACCTGCTGATTCTCCAGCGTGCCGCGAACCTTGAGCACGATCGAGGCGGTGGCGTCGGCCTTATCGCGGGCAAACAGCGGCCGATCGGGCAGCACGAGGTGGACGCGCGCCGCCAGCACCCGGTCGATGCCGCGGATGCTGCGTGCCAACTCGCCCTCGAGCGCGCGCAAGTGATTGATGTTCTGAATAAAGCTGGTGGCGCCGAGCGCGTCCGACTTGTCGAAAATCTCGTAGCCGACGCCGCCGCCTTTGGGCAGGCCGCCTTCGGCGAGCTTCATGCGCAGCCTCGCCACTTTGTCCTTGGGCGCCATGATGATCGCGCCTTCGTTCTTCATCTCGTAGGGGATCGCCTGGCGCTCGAGATCCTTGATGATCGCGCTGGAGTCCTCGACCGAAAGGTCGGTGAACAGCGGCACCATCTGCGGCTGCGACATCTGGATTATCAGAAATGAGAAGAAGCCGATCAGGGCCAGCGTCACTGCGGCCATTGCCGCCATTCGCGCCGCACCCAGCGACTTCAAGAAGTCGAAGAAACCTTGCACTGGCTGTTCGTCCCACCTGAGGCGCGCGTTGAGCGCTTCACCCGGCAAGATTTGCCCAGTTTATGGTTAGCGTCCGGTTAACTTCCGGAAAGTGCAGCGTGCCGCATTGCACGAGCGCACGGCGTGAAATCTCGGGCGGCAAAGCCCAAACGAAAATCGCCGGCCGCAAGTTTCCTTGGGGCCGGCGATTAAATCGGAATTCGGGGTTGGCTACTGCCGGTACTGTTGGATGCGCGTGGTGCGCAGGCCGGCGAGGCCGTGCTGGTCGATCGAATACTGCCAGGACAGGAATTCCTCGACCGTCAGCGTATAACGGGCGCAGGCTTCCTCGAGCGACAGGAGACCGCCGCGTACCGCTGCGACCACCTCGGCCTTGCGGCGGATGACCCAACGCTTCGTTGTCGGCGGCGGCATTCGATATTGCCTTTGGCATCGACCGCAGGGTTAAAACCTCCTACCGCCTGCGGGAAGGAAGCACGCCTGCCAATGGCTTGTCATTGGTTGTCCGCGATGCGGAGGTTGGTCTGGCGGGCTCCATAAGTTTTTGGCCGCTTGCCATTGGCAAAGCGGGGACGCCGGCGCTGTTGCTTGGTCCCCTGGTGGTGCATCCCAAGCGGCAAAACCTCGGAGTCGGACTGACCCTCATGCAGGAGGGCCTGGCCCGTGCCAAGGCGAATGGCGACAAGTTTGTGATTCTTGTGGGCGATGCGCCCTATTATGCGCGCGTTGGTTTCCAGAAATTGCCGGAAGGCCAGTTGACCATGCCGGGACCTGTCGACCCGCAGCGTTTTCTTTATGTTGAGCTTGTCCCCGGTGCTTTGGCCGGGATGCATGGATTGGTGTTGCCGCCGTATCGGTTTGCGGAAATCTCAGTGCCCTTCGCGGTACCACATCAGGCAGAACGCCAGAAGCAAAGCGCCGAGCGCCAGTAACGAGGCAAATAATGGAACCTCGCTCACGGCGGTGACGCGGTAAGCGCCATTGGCTTTCAATCCCAGCCAGCCGGCGCCTGCCATTTGCCGGTCGCCTGAAATTTTGATGAGGCGCGGCAGGCCGTCTTCAAGCCAGGTCACACCGCCACCGGTTGCCTCTGCAATGGGCGCGAGCTTGGCAGGCGTTGCAAGAATATCCTGCGCCTCGCGGGCATCGCCCGCGGCGGCCGCTGCCACGGCTTGCAGCTTGCCGTCATTCAAGGCGTACATGCCGGCTTCATCGACCTTCAGGCTGCCCTGCCATAGGCCCGGGGTCTTCTCAGTAAGGGTCACGGTCGAGGCAGCACCTGATGGCGACGTGACGGTTACCGGTTCTGCCGTGTCCGCCATGGTGCGCCGCGTGACTGTCAGCTCACGGCCGAGTTGCCTGCCGCTCAAGGCTTCTTCTTCCAGATCAGGTTCCTTCATCAGCCAGTGGGCGAGGCGGCGCAGCAATTCGGTTTGCGGGCCTCCGCCATCATAGCCCCGGGCCCAGAGCCAGCTTTGATCGGAGAGAAGCTGGGCGGCACGGCCTTCGCCCCGGCGCGAGAGCACCAGCAGAGGAGAGTCCGCAAGGCCGGACATGAGCGTTTCGGTTTCAGGTGCGGTGGTTTCAACGACGCGAAACCATTTGCCCCAAGTGGGTGTTGCGGCGTCACCGCCGGGCAGGTCGCCGGTCACGGGGTGGCGTGTGCCGGGCTTGGTTACCTTGGGACGAAATGCCCCGTCCAGCACTTCGCCGGTGGGCGAGGCGGCCAGAACATCGGACATGGGCGTGCTGTAGAGCCCGTCGTTC
>JANMSH010000407.1:0-4803 GCA_031389105.1 Hyphomicrobiales bacterium | reverse complement strand
GCGCTTCTCGGCGGTCGTATGAACGATGCGCTGGACGAAAACGCCCGGCGTGATGATGTGGTCGCCGTCGAGTTCGCCCGGCTCCACCAGATGTTCGACCTCAGCGATGGTGATTTTTCCGGCGGTCGCCATCATCGGATTAAAATTGCGCGCGGTCTTGCGGTAGACCAGATTGCCCTCGGTATCGCCCTTCCAGGCATGCACCAGCGAAATGTCGGCCAGCAGGCCGGTTTCCATGATGTAGCGCTGGCCGTTGAACTCGCGCTCTTCCTTGCCCTCGGCGATCAGGGTGCCGACGCCCGTCTTGGTGAAAAACGCGGCAATCCCGGCACCACCGGCACGAATCCGCTCGGCCATGGTGCCCTGCGGGTTGAATTCGATCTCCAGATCGCCGGCGAGATACTGCTGGGCAAACAATTTGTTCTCACCCACGTAAGACGCGATCATCTTTTTGATCTGCCGCGTCTCCAGCAGCAGGCCGAGCCCCGCGCCGTCGATACCGGCGTTGTTGGAAACGCATGTGAGGTTCTTCACGCCGCTGTCGCGGAGCGCCTCGATCAGGGTCGACGGCATGCCGCAAAGGCCGAACCCGGCCGCCATGACCGTCATGCCGTCCTTGACGATCCCATTCAATGCCGATTTAGCGTCGGGATATACTTTCTTCATGAACTCCTACCCAATTCTCCGGACAACATAGCTTTACATGGACTACGGCCGCAGAAAAGGTCAACAGCCCGCCTAACGCTTGTCGGGCGTCTCGTAAATCGTCGAGACCGGATTGCGGGGACCCGCAGACGCGACAGGCGCCGGCGGCACGACTGGCGCCGGCACGACGGCCGCGGCCTTTTTCCCGGCGAGCGAAGTCGGCAGCGGCAGGCCGTGCGGATAATAGGTCCAGCCGACGAAGATCGCGGTAAACAACAGCGCCGACAACACGGCCCCCGCGCCCAGCCGATGGAACGACAGCAGATTGCCGAGGGCGCTGGACACCAAAACGAACACCGCCAGCACCACGACATAAAGCCAGTCCACAGTGGCCAGATCGATCGGCATGAGCACTCCTTATCGGCCCGGCATGCGGGTCGGTATTTGCGGGCACCTGAGCGGGCAAGCATTTCCCCGCACGCTATTTGCCATTATACCAACCCGCCATGACAAATCTCCTGATCCTCACCGAAGTCCACGAAGCGATGCGGGCCCGTTACAAGGCCATGCTGCTGGAGCGGTTTCCGCAACTGACCATCAATGTGGTCGGAAATCACAACGATGTAGGCCCCTACATCGCCGACACCGACATCCTGATGTGCTTTTCGCCGCCGATGGCCGACCATGTCGTCGCCGAAGCGCTAAAACTCAGATGGATCCAGGCGCTCGGCACCGGCGTCGACAACATCGTCGACCTGCCCTCGCTCGGCAAGGAAGTCGTCGTCACCAATGTCCGCGGCATCCATGGCCCGCCGGTCGCGGAAGCCACCATCGCCTACATGCTGTCGCTGGCCCGCGACATGCTGCGTTCGGCGCGCGCGCAGGAAAAAGGCGCATGGGAGCGCTGGCCTTCGCATCTGCTCGAAGGCAAGACCGTCGGCATTCTCGGCGTCGGCCTGATCGCTGAATATCTGGCGCCGATCTGCAAAGCCTTGGGCATGACGGTGGTCGGCATCAGCAGCAGCCCGCGCCCGGCCCAAGGCTTCGACCGCGTCATTGCGCGCGCCGATTTAATGCAGGCCGTGGGCGAATTCGATTATCTGGTGGCACTCGCGCCGCTGACGCCGGAAACACGCGGCATTGTCGGCGAGAAATTGCTGGCGGCGATGAAGCCTTCCGCCTATCTCGTCAACGTGGCGCGCGGCGGCGTGGTCGACGAACCGGCCTTGATCAAGGCGCTCGAGACCGGCACCATCGCCGGCGCTGCGCTCGATGTGTTTTCGGACGAGCCGTTGCCGCCGACGAACCCGCTGTGGAAGACCAAGAACGTCACGATTTTCCCGCATCTTGGCGGCTATTCGCATGGCTATGAAGACCGCGCCATGCCGACGCTGGCCGGCAACATGGCCAAGTTTCTCGCCAACGATCTCAAAAGCATGATCAACATCGTACGCAAACCCGCGTCTTGGGCTGAATAATTCGGGAGGATGATCCATGGCTCTATCGGAACGCCTGAACACGCCGATCTCCACCACAGAACTTGAGCGCCGCTGGAAGCTGGTGCGCGCCGCGATGGCCGACGCAAAGATCGATGTTCTGCTGATGCAAAACAACAACGATCACATGGGCGGCTATGTGCGCTACTTCACCGACATGCCGGCGACTAATGGCTACCCCAACACCGTGGTGTTTCCGCGCGACGATGAGATGACCGTCGTGTGTCAGGGACCGTTCGGCGGCAACGAGACCACCGCGCAAGGCGACCTCACCTGGCGCGGCGTCAAGAAGATCATGACGACGCCGAGCTACGCCTCGGCGCATTACACCAAGGACTACGATCCCGAACTCGCCGCCAAGGCGCTGGAGCCGTTCCGCAACGGCACCATCGGCTATGTCGGCACCTACCAGATGTCCTACGCGATGCTCGACTATGTGAAGCGCACCTTCCCCAAGGCGCGCTATGTCGACGCCTCCGATCTGGTCGACAAAATCAAAGTCATCAAGAGCGCAGAAGAACAGGAACTCGTGAAGCGCGCGGCGCTGATGCAGGACGGCGCCATGCGCGCCGCCTTTGCCGCCGCCAAGCCCGGCATGCGCGACACCGAAGTCGCCGCGATCGCGCAGCAGTACAGCGTGTCGCACGGTAGCGAGAACGGCATCTATCTCTGCGCCTCAATGCCGCTCGGCCAACCTTCGAAATTCGGCAACAAGCATTTGCAGAACCGCGTCATCCAGAAAGGCGACCAAATTGCCTTGTTGGTCGAAGATAACGGCCCGGGCGGCATGTACACCGAACTCGGCCGTTCCTGCGTCGTCGGCGTCAAGGTGCCGCAAGAGATGAAAGACGAACTCGCCTTCGTCATGGAAGCACGCAAGATGACGCTCGATTTGCTCAAGCCCGGCACGCCGAGCAAGGACGTATGGGATGGCTTCAACGCCTTCATGCGCAAGAACGGCCGGCCGATGGAAGCGCGGCTCTATTGTCACGGCCAGGGCTACGACCTGGTCGAGCGCCCGCTGATCCGCAACGACGAGCCGATGGCCATCGAAAAAGACATGAACATTGTCGTACATCCGACCTATATCCACGCCGGTTATCTGAACTGGCTGTGCGACAACTACATCATCGGCGGCAACGGCCCGGGCGACCGGCTGCATCAGTTCCCCGAAGAGGTCGTCGAGGCCGGCTAAAACCACGCTTTTATCGTCTTGACCGCCGACGCGTGTAACGTCAGGGTTCGCCACCCAATGTGGAGGAGACCCCGATGAAAAAATCAATAATCGCAGCCGTTGCCGCTGTGCTGGCGTTGACCGGCGCGGCCACCGCTCAGAACTTCCCTGAGCGTCCGATCACCATGATCATCCCATTCGCCGCCGGCGGCCCGACCGACGTGCTCGGCCGCATCATGGCGCAGCGCATGGGCGAAATTCTCGGCCAGACCGTGCTCGTCGAAAATGTCGGCGGCGCCGGCGGCATGACGGGCTCGCGGCGCGCGGCCGATGCCAAGCCGGACGGCTACACCATCCTTCTCGGCACCGTCGGCACCCACGCGCAGGGCCAGACGCTCTATAAAAAACCGCTCTACAGTTCGGTGACCGATTTCACCCCGGTCGCACTGGTTGCCGAAGTTCCGATCGTGCTCACCGTCAACAAAGATTTGCCGGTGAAGGATTTCAAGGAATTCCTCGCCTACGCCAAAGCCAATGCCGGGAAGATGAGCTACGGTTCGGCCGGCGCCGGCTCGGCCACGCATCTCGGCTGCATCGTGCTCGATACCGCGATGGGCACCAAAATCACCCACGTCCCCTACAAAGGCACTGGCCCTGCAATGCAGGATCTGCATGCCGGACAGATTCAATTCCTGTGCGAGATCATCACCACGGCCAAACCACAGATCGATGGCGGCACGGTCAGAGCGCTGGCGATCATGACAAAGGAACGTTCGCCGGTGCTGCCGAACCTGCCGACCGCGGCCGAACAAGGCCTCGACGTGCAGGCCTATACCTGGAACGCGGTCTTCATGCCGAAGGGCGCGCCCGCCGACGTCGTCAAAAAGATAAATGCGGCGACGCTGGCGGCGATGAAAACGCCGGCCGTACGCGACCGCCTGCAGGGTCTTGGTGCTTCCATCGTGGCGGACAACCGCGCGACGCCGGAATATCTCGGCTCTTTCGTGAAGAGCGAGATCGAGAAATGGGCGGCGCCGATCAAGGCGAGCGGCGTGTCGATCGACTGACATTCGCCTGGCGACAATCCGCGCCGCGGCTTTCGGGCCGCGGCGCTTTTTTCTTGGCGCATGATCTTGTCCGAAAACCGGTTCCCACTTTTCGGGATCATGCGCGGATTATTTCGGCGGGTCGATCAGGCTGACGTGGGCGGCGACGACGCGCCAGCCTTCGGGGAATTTCACCCAGGTCTGCATCTGACGGCCGATCTTGCCGGCCGCCGACGGCCGCTCGTAGAGCGTCGAGGCCACCGCGAATTCTCGTCCATACGTCGTAATGACCGTCTTCGAAATGGTGCGGCCAAGGCCCACTGGCGAGCGCGCGACACGAAACGATTTGATCTCGCTGTAGCCGTAGAGATTTTCACCGGCGCCGTAGCGGATGGTGCGCGGATCGTCGCGGAAGATCGAATTCAGCACATCGACGTCGTTA
>JANMSH010000043.1:0-16216 GCA_031389105.1 Hyphomicrobiales bacterium | reverse complement strand
TTCTTCTTCCTTCACCTCTCCCATAGGGAGAGGTCGACGCGCCATAAGCGCGTTTACGCGCGTCTTTGACGCGCTATGGCGCGGCGGGTGAGGGGTTAAAGTCTATCGAAAGATTTCGACCCCCTCACCCCCAACCCTCTCCCCAGTCAAAGTCGGATATATCCGACTTGGACTGCTTTAGAATGCCGAACTCGGGTAAACCCGAGTTCGGTTGGGAGAGGGAGTCAGACCGCATTCGATGCGCGGTCCAGAATTAACCGAACCGCGTATTGCTTACTTCCACTCCGGCTTGGCAATCGGCGCCTTGGCGCCGGCCTTGTTGGACGGAGCGATGCCGAAGAAGTCGGCGCCCTGCCACTGGCCGACCGTCCAGATGTTGGTGTTCTGTCCATCCTTGAGCTTGACCCGACCGATGATGGTCTCGAACGAGCCAGTGTTGATCTCCTTGATCACCGCAGCGCGGTCCTTGCCGACGCGCTCGATCGCCTGCTGCAACACCTGGAGGCTTGCATAGGTGATCGGGCTCGCCCAGCGATCCGGTTCGCGGCCGATGATTTCCTTGTGGTGCTGGATGTACCACTTGATGCCCGGCAGATTGGCGTCGGAACCGCCGATGCCCATCACGCCTTCGGCGCTCGCCTGGAACTTACCCTTGTACCCCGGGAACGCGGTGCCGACGCCGACGAACATCACCTTCGGGTTGAATGCGATCACCTTGGCGGTGTCGGTGATGGCGAAGGTGTCCGGCGGGTAACTGAAGGCGAGCAGCACATCCGGATTGGCGGCCTGCGCGTCCTTGAGCACCGGCTGCATGTCCTGGCTGCCGAACGGATAGGACTTGTCATAGACGAGTTCGAATCCCGCCTTCTTTAGACCCTCGCGCGCGGCGGTCGACTGTTCGATGCCGAATTGGTCGGCGACGGCAATCATCGCCACCTTTTTGCCGATCTTGCCGTCCTTCTGCATCTTACTGAAGGTCTCGACGATGCCATCGACGATCTCCGACGGCAGGCCGAGCCAGAACGTCAGGTTCGGCCAGCGCTTGGAAAGCGCCGGCGCCTGGTTGGTGTTGGCGGTGACGGCGAGATGCGGATAGCCGAGCTTGTTGAGAATGGGCGCGGCGGCGAGGTTCATGCCGGTCGACCACGGCGGCAGGATGAAGTCGACTTTGTCCTGCGTCGCGAGCCGCTCGACCGCCTTGATCATTTCTTCCGAATTGCTGCGGTCGTCGTATTCGATGACTTCGACCTTCATCTTCTTGCCGCCGACGTTGATGCCGCCGGCATCGTTCACGTCTTTCACCCACACTTGATAGTTGGGCAACGTCGTCACGGCGGCGCCGGCCGCGAACGGTCCGGTCTTGGAAATCGCCCAGCCGATCTTGAGCGTGTCCTGCGCCTGCGCCGGCGCGGCAAACGTCCAGGCGGCAGCCGCCAGCGTTGCCAGAATTGCCAATCGGTTCGTTCTCATGTCAGTCGCCTCCCATGTTTTAATTCTGTCCACCGGCAATTTCTTTGCGTGCCGGTTGATCGGTTTATTTAAAGCAGGTTTTTGCGACGATGGGCAGCTATGCTGACAAAATGAATCCACACCTGCGCGCTTTTCTCGCAGACCTGTTTCGCATCGCGGTAGCGACGGCGCATCCCGCGGCGTGTCTGCCGCCGTTGCTGCCCAAGCCGCCCACCGGCCGTCTCATCCTGTTAGCCGCCGGCAAGGCCGCCGGCTCGATGGCCGAGGTCGCAGAACGCTTTTATCTCAAAGACTTAGCGCTTTCCTCGGAGCGCCTCTGTGGGATCGCGGTGGCGCGCCATGGCTATGGACGGCCGTTAGAGACCATCACCATGATCGAAGCCGGACACCCCGTCCCCGATGCCGCCGGGCTCGAGGCCGCCAGCCGGGCGCTTGAGCTGGCCGATAGTGGGGGTCCCAACGATCTGGTGCTGGTGCTGATGTCGGGCGGCGCCTCTGCCAACTGGATCGCGCCGGCGGCCGGAATATCGTTTGAAGACAAACAATCCGTTACGCGCGCGCTGCTGCGCTCCGGCGCCAACATCGGCGAGATCAATACCGTGCGCAAACACCTGTCGCGCATCAAAGGCGGCCGGCTGGTGCGCCACGCCTATCCGGCAAAGCTCGCGACCATCGCAATCTCCGACGTGCCGGGCGACAATCCATCCGCGATCGGCTCGGGTCCGACCGTGCCCGACCCGACTACTCTCGGCGACGCACGCGGCATCGTCGCGAAATACCGGCTCGACATTCCGGCGACCGTCACCGCGGCACTTAACGACGAGAAAAATGAATCGCCAAAGCCCGGCGACGCCGCGTTCGGCGACAGTCCCTTCACGCTCGCGGCGCGGCCGGCGGATTCGCTGCGCGCGGCGGAGGCCGCGGTGCGCAACGCGGGCTATGAGTGCGTGTCGCTCGGTGCTGACCTCGAAGGCGAAGCGCGCGATGTCGCCGCGCAACATGCCGGGCTCGCTCGCGACCTGCGCACGCAAGGCAAACGCGCGGTGATCCTGTCGGGCGGCGAATTGACGGTCACCATGGGCGGCAAGGGCCGCGGCGGCCCCAATCAGGAATACGCTCTCGCTTTGGCGATCGCACTCGACGGCATGACCGGCGTGGCGGCGCTGGCCGGCGACACCGATGGCACCGACGGCGGCGGCGGCGGCGCCAGCGATCCGGCCGGTGCCACTTGTGACGGCCAGACGGCAGCGAGGGCCAAGGCGCTGGGCCTCGATCCCGCCGCCTTTCTTGGCGACAATAATTCCACCGGATTCTTCGAAACCCTCGGGGGTCTGGTGGCGCCCGGGCCGACCTACACCAACGTGAACGACTTCCGCGCCATCGTCGTTGACAGGCCGTGACGGGTCGCGTCAAAACCGCACTCCCAACCGGACACTCGCATTGCCTTTAACGTCGATCACCGCCAAAGGCTGCATGAGCCGCATCATCGCCTTGGCCGTGGTCGCGGGCGGACTGATCGTTTCGAGCATGCCGGCCATGGCCGATTTCCGGCTCTGCAACAACACCGGCAGCCGGGTCGGCGTCGCGCTGGGCTACAAGGATGCCGAAGGCTGGACCACGGAAGGCTGGTGGAATATTTCCGCGCGCTCTTGCGATACGCTGCTGCGCGGCGCACTGGTGGCACGATACTATTACATTTACGCGGTAGACTATGATCGTGGCGGCGAGTGGTCCGGCAAAGCCTACATGTGCTCACGCGAAAAGGAGTTCACCATTCGCGGCACCGACAACTGCCTGGCGCGGGGTTATGACCGCACCGGTTACTTCGAAGTCGACACCATCGAGCAGCGCTCCTGGACCGTGCAATTGACCGAAAGCGCCGAGCAACAGCCAGACCGTCCGCTGCCGCCGCGCTTGCCGTCCGGCCCGTCGCGCGCGCCATCGCTCGCGCCCTCGGCTCCGTTTGAA
This sequence comes from Hyphomicrobiales bacterium, assembly GCA_031389105.1. Lineage (GTDB taxonomy): Bacteria > Pseudomonadota > Alphaproteobacteria > Rhizobiales > Xanthobacteraceae > Pseudolabrys. Next base: position 12,778 of record JANMSH010000043.1, on the reverse strand, counting down.
GGCGGCAGACGATGAGACGGCTGCGCCGCGCCAAGATCGTCGCCACGCTGGGTCCTGCCTCCTCCAGTGCCGAGATGATCGGCAAACTGTTTCGGGCCGGCGCCGATGTCTTCCGCATCAATATGAGTCACACCAGCCACGAGCGCATGCGCGAACTGGTGGCGACGATCCGCGGCGTCGAACAGGACACCGGACGGCCGATCGGCATCCTGGTCGACCTGCAGGGGCCGAAGCTGCGGCTCGGCGCCATCGCCGGCGGCGCGGTGACTGTGAAAAGCGGCGACGTCTTTGTGCTGGATTCCGATCCGGCCATCGGCGATGGCACCCGCGCCTACCTGCCGCATCCGGAGATTTTCGCCGGCGTCGCTGTCGGCCACACGCTGCTGATCGATGACGGCAAGGTCCGCCTCATCGTCACGCAAGCCGAGCCGAACCGCATCACCACCTGCGTCGTGGTCGGCGGAAAATTGTCCGACCGCAAGGGCGTCAGCCTGCCGGATTCGACGCTGCCGTTTTCAGCACTGACCGCCAAGGATACGTCCGATCTCGAAGCGGCGCTTGAGACTGGCATCGACTGGATCGCGCTATCGTTCATTCAGCGGCCGGAGGATATAGCCGAAGCCAAAAAGCTTACGCGCGGTCGCGCGCTGATCATGGCCAAGATCGAAAAGCCGCAGGCGGTGCATCGGCTCGACGAGATCATCGAACTGGCCGATGCGCTGATGGTGGCGCGTGGCGATCTCGGCGTCGAGATGCCGCTGGAGAAAGTGCCGGGCGTTCAGAAGATGATGACGCGCGCCGGTAGAGCTACCGGCAAGCCGGTGGTGGTCGCAACGCAAATGCTGGAATCGATGATTATGTCGCCGGTGCCGACGCGCGCCGAAGTCTCCGACGTCGCCACGGCGATCTACGAAGGCGCCGACGCGGTGATGCTGTCGGCGGAATCCGCGGCCGGGCAGTTTCCGGTCGAAGCCGTGTCGACCATGAACCGCATCGCCGAAGAGGTCGAAGCCGATCCGCTGTTCCGTGGCATCATCGACGCGCAACGCACCGTGCCGGAAGCGACCGGCGCCGACGCCATCGCCGATGCCGCGCGCCATATCGCCGACACGCTCGATCTCGCTGCGGTGATGTGCTGGACCTCGTCCGGCTCGACCGGCCTGCGCATCGCGCGCGAAAGACCGCGGCCGCCGGTGATGGCGCTGACACCCAATATGTCCACCGGCCGCAGGCTGGCCGTGGTGTGGGGCGTGCATTGCGTCGTCACCGAGGACGCGCATGATCAGGACGACATGGTCGACCGCGCCTGCCGCATCGCTTTCAAGGAAGGCTTCGCCAAAGCCGGCCAGCGCGTGATCGTCGTCGCCGGTGTTCCGCTCGGCACGCCGGGCGCAACGAACATGTTGCGCATCGCTTATGTGGGCACCGAAGCCGGCGACGACATTTAGCGTCAGCGCAAGGCTTTCGCCGCCACCTCATCGACCGCCTTTACGACCAAGTCGGTCGCCGCATAGGGAATCATGTGCCCGACGCCGGGCAGCACGGTCAGCGTCGCCTGCGGCACTTGGGCTGCAATTCCGCGCGAATGAATATCGGTATAGACAATAGTGTCGGCATCGCCCGCGATGATCGCCATCGGCACTTTGATCTCGCCGTAACGCGGCGCCTGCGCCGTGACGAAAGCCTTGAGACCGGCGATATCTTGCCCGTTGGCGATGAATTCCGACGGCCGCAAAATCATCCTTGTGCCGGTACGCTCGACGTAATCGGGCGGCGCGATCTCCGGTGCGAACACGGCGGCGACGCCCGGCTGCACCATGAAATATCCCAGCGGCAGAACCAGCGTATAGGCGACCAACGGCCCGATCACCGGCGTCGCCACCACGTGGTTGACCCAGGCGATGCCGCCAGGCCATCGGTGAGTGACCGGCGCCAGCAGCACCAGGCCCGCAACGTCGTTCGGATAGGCCAGCGTGTAAGCGGTCGCGAGCGCGCCCGACCAGGAATGGCCAACCACGATCGCCTTGCCGATGCCGATTTTCGTCAGCGCCTGATGGATGAGTTCAGCCTGGCGCGCCGGCGACGCATCGGCGCGGCCGTCCGGCCGGTCGCTCCAGCCGTGACCGGGCCGGTCGACCAGAATGACGCGGTAGCGCGCTGCCAGCCGTTCGCCTATCGCCAGCCGCAGGTCGCCAAGATTGCCGCTGGCGCCATGAAACAGCACGACGGGCGGCGCATCGGGCCGACCGAGTTCGACAATGTGCAGGCGTCCGCCGTCGACGTCGACAAACCGTCCGGCCGGCGGATAGGCACGCTCGATCGCACGCGCTCCGACAAAGCTGACCACGGCCAGCACGGCGACGAGCGCAACGGCTGTGAACACGATCATTCGGAAAAGGTGCAAAGGACTGACCACATTTTATACCTACTTATCCTTACGATCATGATGCCGGTTTGGATGTGTCCAAGCCGGCAATTCGCGTTCGGAACTTTATAGATCGCGGTTAGCGGTTCCGTTACCAACATCGTTTTCGAGTTGGCAATATTTCGGCGGCATTCTCACGACTGCACGAAAGGACCTAAAATGTACCGACTTGTCTATAAAAGCTTTGAAGCCACGCCGTTTTCCGAAGCGGACCTCAAGAAGCTTCTCGTCGCCAGCCGGCTGCGCAATGCCGAGGCGGATCTCACCGGCATGTTGATTTACGATCGCGGCGCGTTCCTTCAGATGCTCGAAGGCGACGTCGGCGCCATCATCAAGACCTTCAATCGCATCGAGCGCGATCCGCGCCACATGGACGTCTCGATCCTTCTGCGCGACGCAAACGCCAGCGAGCGCGCTTTCGGAAAATGGTCGATGGGCTTTGCCGACGGTTCCGGCGCGGCCGCCATTTTGAAAGGCTTTGTCGATCTGCCGGATGGACTGCGCACCGCGGCCCTGGACCGCACCAACGCCGTCAAGATTCTGGAAGAAGCAGCGTCAAAAATAGCCGCGTAGCCGGAGCGCGCGGCAATATCGGCAGCAAGATCAGATATCGCGGCCTTCGACTTTTTCCTTCAGCGTCTTCACCACATCGGGAATGCGGTTGAGCCGCGGATGGACCGCGAGCGCGCGGCGATAGACTTCCAGCGCCTGCTTGTCGTCGCCGATCTCCTGCATGATCAGGCCTAAGCCCGCCAGCGCGCCGAAATGGCGCGGCTCGCGCCTGAGCACCTCGCGGATGTCGGCAAGCGAATTGCCATAATCCTTCTTCATGTAATAGATCGTGGCGCGCCGGTTCCAGGCTTCGATGTAGTCCGGTTTGACCTTGACGATGGCGTCGAGCAGCTTGATCGCCAGATCGGTGTCGTTCTTCTCGATCGCGGTTTTGACGCGCGTCATCAGCAGATTGGCCGTGTCGCTGCGCGTAACGACCCATAGCGCCCAGATGCGCTGTTCGATCGCCTTGGCGCTGCTGTCATCGGGCGCGACCTTGAGCGCGCCAAACAGGAAATCGAGATTGTGCGTGCGGTCGCCGCGCGTCACGGACGGTAGCTTTTGCGGCGGCTCGACCCATGTACCGGACTGCGCGGCAACCGGCATGGCGGAGACTGCGGCCAAAGCCGCGCCGATCAAAAGCGCTGTGAATCGATTTCGCATGGACGGAGATTAAACTCTCCGCCGGTTAAGGCAAATCTACGGCGGTTTGGACAAGGCGTTGGATTTGGCGCCCGCGAACGGGCGGCAGGCCAGAGTTTAGCCCTGGCGGGCCTTATAGCGGCCGTTGGTCTTGTTGATGATGTAAACGCGGCCCTTGCGCCGGACAATCTTGTTGTCGCGGTGGCGGGTGCGCAGCGATTTCAACGAGTTACGAACTTTCATGGATCGGCTCTGGGTTCTCTGTTAGCCGGGTTAATAGGCACCCTACCCGCCTATGTCAACGCAAGCTGCCCACCCTTGGTTACCGCAATTCGCATGCTCTACAGTCCCGCCGGGAGTTCTCAGCCATGCAACGCAGTATCGACCGCTTTCTAACCACGCATACCGGCAGTCTGCCGCGCCCTGACGACCTGATTAAGGCCATGTACGCCAAGGAAGAAGGCGTTCCCGTGGACGCCGAGGCCCTGGCGGTACGGGTGCGCGCGGCGGTGGCGGAGCTGGTCAAGAAGCAGGCCGATGCCGGAATCGATCTGATCAATGACGGCGAAATGTCGAAGCCGAGCTACGCCACCTACATCAAGGACCGGCTCAATGGCTTTGGCGGAACCGGCAACACTTTCATCTACCAGGATGTCCACGAGTTCCCGATGCTGGAGAAGCGCGTGTTCGGCGATCCCGGCCGCTCGCGCCGCAAGACCCCGGCCTGCAACGCGCCCATCAGCGTGCGCGACCGGCAAGCGCCGGTGGACGATGCCAATAATCTGAAAGCCGCGCTCGCCGGCGTGAAAGCAGCGGGCGGCTTCATGAGCGCGGCCTCGCCCGGCGTGGTGTCGCTGTTTTTCCGCAACGACTATTACAAAGACTTCGAGAGCTACATCTACGCCATCGCCGACTCCATGAAGCATGAATACGAGACGGTCGCTAAAGCAGGCTTCGTGTTGCAGATCGATTGCCCCGACCTCGGCATGGGCCGGCATATTCAATATGCCGATCTCAGCGTGCCGGAATTCCGCAAGCGCGCGCAGTTGCACGTCGAGGCGCTCAACCATGCGCTCTCAGGCATTTCGCCGGAGCAACTCCGCATGCATGTCTGCTGGGGCAATTACGAAGGCCCGCACCATCGCGACGTGCCGCTAGCCGATATCATCGACATCGTTTTCAGCGCGCGGCCGAACGCGATCTCGTTCGAGGCCGCCAATCCGCGTCACGCCCATGAGTGGGCATTATTCGAAACCGTGAAGTTGCCCGACGGCAAGGTGCTAATTCCCGGCGTGCTGGAATCCAAGTCGAACTTCATCGAGCATCCCGAGTTGATTGCGCAGCGCATCGGCCGCTACGCCAAACTGGTCGGCCGCGAAAACGTGATTGCCGGTTCGGATTGCGGCTACGGCACTTGGGTTGGACAGGCCGCGGTCGATCCCGACGTGGTGTTCGCGAAATTCAAGGCGATGGCGGAAGGCGCGGCGATCGCGTCGAAGCAGTTCTGGAAATAAAGGCCGGTCAGTGGCCGCGCAGCTTTTTGTACAGACGCGGCAGGACGACCACCACCGCCAGCAGACCGAGCGCCAACAGCCCGTAGTGCAAATGGTCATTGCTGCCGCCGACGGCCTGGCGGCCGGCGTGACCGATATAGGTGTAGACGACGGTCGACGGCGCCATGAATACCAACGTCGCCAGCATGTAGTGCGGAAACGGAATGCGCGTCAGGCCGAGCAGGTAGTTCATCAGGTTATACGGAAACAGCGGCACCAGACGCACGAAGGCGACGAATTGCCAGCCATCCTCTTCGACGCTGCGCATGATGTCTTTGGTGCGCTCGCCGGCGCGGGCGTCCACCCAGTCGCGGGCGAGATAGCGGGCGACAAGAAACGCCAGCGCGGCGCCGATGGCGCCGCCCGCGAGATTGAGCACGCTGCCGAAATAGGGACCGAACAACGCGCCGCCGGCGAGATCGAAAATGCTGCCGGGCACCATGGCCACCGTCGCCAATGCATAGATCGCGACAAAGCCGATCGGCGCCCAGACGCCGAGACTGGCGACCCAGACTTGCAAGCCTTCCACGGTAATGACGTCATCGGATGCCCAGATCGCCGCGCCGCCGCCGGCGACGACGAGCAGAACAATCAGCGCCAGTAGCCAGCGTTGTGGATGCGCCATTGTCCGCTTATGTGATGGAGACGAGGACCAGGAAGGATAGAGACTTGAAGCAGTAATGGTGCGCGCGACAGGGATCGAACCTGTGACCCCTACCATGTCAAGGTAGTGCTCTTCCGCTGAGCTACGCGCGCATTATCGACTTGGTCTTATCGGCTCCAAACTGGCGAGGCAAGCGCGATAAACGAATACGATTTGTCAACCGCTGCCCTCTTTTTTGAAACTTCTGCCGAAAATTCCCAGCCTTTTCAGCGGCCGTTTCGTTACTTTCGCCTCGAACGGTTGACGAGCCCTCTTGCTCGTTAGGCTGACCCGCCTGAAATCGGTAAGGGAGGCCGACAGTGGCGAATGACAAGAAAACCTTAGAAGCCGTCATGCGAGGCGGCGGTTCGATCGCCTTTCGAGACATTGAACGTTTGCTGCAAAAACTCGGATTTCGCCTCGCTCGAACGAGCGGCAGCCATCATATCTACCTTCACCCGAGGGTTTTACGGCCGGTCAATGTCCAGCCGCTTGGGAAAGAAGTGAAGCGGTACCAAATCCGCCAAATTCGGGATATAATCGATGAGTTCTGCTTGAAGTTGGAAAGCTAGGATGCCGCATTACGCCATCAATGTGTTCTGGTCGGATGATGACGGAGGCTGGGTCGCGAATGTCCCAGACCTCAAGTCATGTGCTGCGTTTGGCGAAACACCGGAGCAAGCCTTGACCGAAGTTCAGGTTGCCATAGAGGCTTGGCTTGCCGCCGCGCGGGATGCCGGATTGCCTATCCCGACACCGCGCTATCAGCCGGAGCGCGAGCCGGCCGAGTAGCGCGTGTTCTGTTAGCGCTGTTTCAGGCCCTTAGGCCGCCAGCATCTTGTTCACTTCGTTGACCAAGTCCCGCAGGTGGATGGGCTTGGACAGCACCTTGGCGTGTTTGGGCGCGGTGGAATCGGCATTCAGCGCCACCGCGGCAAAGCCGGTGATGAACATGATCTTGATATCCGGGTCGAGTTCGGCGGCCCGGCGAGCGAGTTCGATGCCGTCCATTTCGGGCATCACGATATCCGTGAGCAAAAGCTCGAACGGTTCCTCGCGCAGGCGCTGATAGGCCGACATGCCGTTGTCATAGGACGTGACGTCGAACCCGGCGTTCTGGAGCGCCTTGACCAAAAAGCGCCGCATATCGGTATCGTCTTCAGCCAGCAGGATTTTCGACATACGCTTTACGCCCCAACACACGGACCCGCGCAGGCCGGCCCCGACTACCCTATTACTTGCGCCCATAAGACTTATGCCAGGTAAATAACGGGTGAACCAAAAGCTTCGCTTGGCATTGTCCCCGGCTGCATGGACAATAGAAGGTATAGGGGCTTTAAGAACCCTATAATGTGACGAATTTCACGCCGCCCATGGCCCGCCTGCTTCATGACTGACACCCGCCACGAGCTCGATCCGCCATTCGAGATTATCGAACCAGGGGCCTATACGGGTCCGGTTCTGTTCAATTCCCCCCACAGCGGCTCGACCTATCCCCGTGCATTCCTGGAAACGTCCCGTCTCGATGTCGCCACCCTGCGCCGGTCAGAAGACAGCTTCGTCGACGCCCTGATTGCAGGCGTGGTGCGGCGCGGCTATCCGCTGATGCGCGCGCATTTCCCTCGCTGTTTCGTGGACGTGAACCGCGAGCCCTATGAGCTCGATCCCCGCATGTTCGAGGGCCGCCTACCTTCCTTCGCCAATACCCGCTCGATGCGGGTGGCGGGAGGATTGGGAACCGTGGCGCGGGTGGTTGGCGACGCTCTGGAGATCTACGACCAGCGCATACCTGTGGACGACGCACTGCAGCGCATCGAGAGCCTCTACAAGCCCTATCACCGCGCGTTGCGGCGGCTATTCACCAAGCTGCACCGGGATTTCGGCACCGCAATGCTCGTAGACTGTCACTCGATGCCCTCATCCTCGGGGCATAAAGACGAACGTCCCCGTCCCGAATTCGTGCTGGGCGACCGCTACGGCACCAGTTGCGTCGGCGTGGTGGCCGAAACCGTGGAATCGACGCTGCGGGCCATGGGCTACACCGTGAGCCGCAACAAGCCCTATGCCGGGGGCTTTATCACCGAGCATTACGGCAATCCGGCCGCCGGCCTGCATGCCATCCAGCTTGAGATCAACCGCGCGCTCTACATGGACGAACGCAAATACGAGCGGATCAACGGCTTCGACCGATTGGCGGCCGACCTGGAGACGCTGGCCCGGCGGCTTGGCGAGATCCCGCTTGAGGAAATGCGGCCCTATCGCGCCGCGGCCGAATAAGCCTGCCACCTGACCAAAAAAAAGGGCCGCTCAATGAAGAGCGGCCCAAGTCTAGGGAGGAAACGCCCAAGGAGGGCAACGGTATCGCTACCGCATTGCAATAATCTACACTGCGATGCACAAAAATCAAGGCCCGCCGGCCGTTTACCCATGCGTTTACGCATAGTTCATACCCAGAATCAGCTCTTTCGGTTCGGCCATGCGAAAAAATGAGAGATCAGGCCCCCGCACTGCAGCAGTAATGTCCCTCATCCTCGGGGTTTATTAGGGTCATCTGGCGCGTTGCCGGCGCGCCCTGTCTCGGCTACGCCCGGACCCGCTACGCCAAGGTTGGACAGGCTGACACATGACCGCCATCGATTTCGCCAGCTTCGTCGACCAGCTCGCCAGCGCTTCGGGCGAGCGCATCCTGCCGTTTTTCCGGACCACTTTGGCGATCGAGAACAAGAAAACCGGCGGTTTTGACCCGGTCACGGTCGCCGACCGCGCCGCGGAAGAGGCCATGCGTGCCCTGATCCGCAAGAATTTCCCCGAACACGGCATCCTGGGCGAGGAATATGGCTCCGAGCGCACCGACGCGGAATATGTCTGGGTGCTCGATCCGATCGACGGCACCAAGTCCTTCATCTCCGGCATGGTGGCCTGGGGCACGCTGATCGGGCTGATGCGGTTCGGCGAGCCGGTGTTCGGCACGATGCACCAGCCGTTCACGCGCGAGCATTTTTCCGGCGACGGCGGCGCCGCGCACTATCGCGGGCCGGGCGGCAATCGCGATTTACGCGTGCGCGCCTGTCCGGCTTTGAGCGACGCCGTGCTGTTCACCACCAGTCCGCTGCTGATGAACACGAAAGATCGTGCGGCCTTCGGCCGCGTGGAGCAAGTCGTGAAACTCTCGCGCTATGGCGGCGACTGCTACGCCTATTGCATGCTGGCGGCGGGCCACATCGATCTCATCATCGAGACCGAGATCAATCCGCACGACATCGTGCCGTTGATGCCGATCGTCGCCGGCGCCGGCGGCGTCGTCACGACCTGGGAAGGCGGCCCGGCGCAGAACGGCGGCCGCATCGTCGCCGCGGGCGACAAGCGCGTGCACGCGGCGGCGCTGGAGATGTTGAAGGGCTAGCGCCATGCTCCGACCGGTGCGGCATTGCTAGCGGCACCAATTGCGGATGAACGGCTATAGCCAATTGGTTATAGTAAAGGGGTAAAACTTCACTTTACCCCGTGCGCCCGATGTATTTGGCTGTACCGGCGCGCCTCACAAAACCAACAACATCCATCGCTCTGCGGCGTGCGGAGGAAGGTTCATGAACCGCACGTTTCTGCGACATCTTTTCATTTCTACGATTGCACTGGCTGCGCTGGGTCCGGCTAACGCCATGGCGCAGGCGCCGGTACGCGTGATTATCGGCGCCGCGGCGGGCGGCGCACTCGATCCCTATGTGCGCACCGTGTCCGAAGCCATGGGCAGGACACTTGGCAAGACTTTGGTTGTCGAGAATAAGCCCGGCGCGAACGGGAATATTGCCGCACAGATGGTGCGCGACGCGCCGGCAGACGGGGCCATTATTTGGGTCGGGACCCAGTCGATGACCGAAATCAACCCCGTCGCCTACACGAACCTGCGCTGGTCGATGAACGATTTCGTGCCGGTCATCAAAGGAGTGGCCGCGCCGTTGGTACTCATAACCCATCCTAGCGTGCCGGCCAAAACGCTGACCGATTTGGTCGCCTATGTAAAAGCCAATCCCGGTAAGTTGAGCTATGCATCTTTCAGTCCGGGGACCCCTTCTCACTTTCTCGGCGCACAGATGAACGAACGTTTCGGCCTCGACCTCGGCCACGTTCCCTACCGTGGCTCCGGCCCGCAGACGAGCGACCTGGTCGCAGGCCATGCGCTGATTGGCTTCGGTCAGCTCGGCTCAGTGGCGCCCCAGGTCGCTACCGGCAAGCTCAACGCCATTGCGGTGACCGGCCCGCAGCGGTCGAAATTGCTGCCCGAAGTCTCCACCTTTGCTGAGCTCGGCTATAACGAGTTCACCACTACGGTATGGTTCGGCCTGTTCCTGCGCGCTGGGACACCGGACGCGACCGTCAAAAGCTATGTCGATGCAGCCGTTTCCGCCCATAACGATCCGGAAATCAAGGCCAAGCTCGAGGCGATCGGTTTCGATGTCGTCGCTGAGACTGGCGTAAAGGTGAGCGAATCGATCAAGCAGCAGACTGAACGCTGGCGCAAACTTATTGCCAACACTAACTTCAAGGTCGAGTGAAAACGTTCACGCCTTGAAACGCCGTACAGTGACCTGCTCGCCGATGTCGAACGACATCAGGTCTTCGCAGACCTCCAGCGGCCCGTCGTAGATCGCGCGCGTTTGCGCAAGCAACTCGTCGATGGTGATCGGCGAAATCTTGTCGTTGCCGAGCAGCACGAGATGCGTATAGGCGGCGAGCTTCGGCCGCGTCTGGTTGAACACCCGTGCGGCATCCTGCGGTGTCGAATGGTGATCGAGGATGCGTTTATAGGACGGGTCGAGTAGCAACTCCGGTCGGGCCGCGCCCACCTCATGAATGAGCAGGTCGGCATCCTTGCCGTATTTGACGACGTTGGGATGATAACGGGTATCGCCCGACAACACCGCCACCTTGCCCCGGTACTCGAAGCGATAGCCGTAAGCCGGTTTGATGACATCGCCGTGGTCCACCTCAAAGGCGATCACCCTCAAGCCGTCACGTTCGTACACCACACCGTCACGCTCGAACTCCGTCACCTCAACGCGAATGCCTTCCAGCGGCACCTTCTCGTCCTCAAGTCTGATCTTGATGTCGAGCGCGTAGGCTTCCTCAAGCTTAGACATCAGGGTTTTGGCACCCGTAGGTCCCGTGACGCAGAACGGCGTCTTACGCTGTCCCCAGAGCGGCGGCAGCCAACCCGTCAGCCAGAGATCCGGAATGCCGTTTGTATGATCCGAATGATAGTGCGTGAGGAACAGCCGTTCGATGCGCCCGAGCGGAATCTTGAGCTGCCAGAGACGCATCGTCAGCCCGCGTCCAGCATCCACGACGAGCTTCTGCCCGCCCACCTCGATTAGCGTGGCGGGGCCGAAGCGTTCGATACGGGGGACCGGCGTACCGGAGCCGAGAATGGTAATGCGAAATAGATCGTCTGAGGTCACGCTGTCGATACCCGGTTTACTGGTGAAGTTTTACCCCGCCCAGCGTCATTGCCGCGCCGGGCCTGTTCTCCACGACCACCGTCCATCCTTCGGCCTCCGATAGTGCGCCGGCGATAGTGCGGCTGATGATGTCGGGCGGCGTACTAGGCGCGGTTGCCACCATGATCCTGATCGTCTGCGATGGAAATGTTTGAGCTTTTTGCGACGCTTTATGAATCTCTTGGAACAGATCGCAGCTCGCGCAAAATGACTTTTTGTGCGGCCGCCATGTTCGATCGGTTATGCTTCGCCTATCGCAGGCTGAGCGCGGCGCTGCGAATGGTCGCGATCATTGCCGAGACCGGCGCTGACGGTTCGAGGCCGGCGCGCAACGAAATGCCGACCGGCCCGCGCATGGCCGTGGTGTCGAATTTGAGTTCAACGAAGCGTTTCTCTCGCAGATCGGGAGCCACCATTCCGAACGGGACGAACCAAACCGCATCGACCATTGTCGCATAGCCGCGCAGGAAGGCGATCGAAGTCGCCTCCACCACGTCGAGCGGTCGCGGCACGCCCCTGCCGATCAGAAAACGATCGATCTCATCGCGGATAATCGTACCGGGAGGCGGCAGGATGCACGGGTAGTCGCCGATCTCGGCGATTTTCGACCGTTTGCGGCCAACAAGCGGATGAGTCGGCCTTACGACGATGGTCAGTGGTTCGACATAAAGCTCCTCGAAGGTAAGCCCGATCATGCTTTCCGGCCTTGCAAGCCGGCCGACCACCAACTCGACCTCGGCGAGCCGCAGCAGATCGAGCAACTGGGCGTTTTCGCCCGTCACCACGCGCACTGTGGTGTTCGAGAACTGGCGTTTGAAACGTTGGGCCACTTCCGGCATCAGCCGCGCCGCCACCGTCGGCAAGACACCGAGCGTGATTTTCCGGTCGCTCCTCCCCCCTACCGAGCGGATACGGTTCACGCCGGTATGCATCGCCGCAACGCTTGCAGCGGCATATTCGAGGAAGATTTCGCCAGTGCGCGTCAGCAACATACCCTTGCGGTCACGAGCAAACAGTTTGGTGTCTAGCGCCTCCTCCAACTCGCGCAGGGTTTTCGACAGTGCCGGCTGCGTTATGGCGAGCGCATCGGCCGCCGCCCCCACGCTGCGGTGCTGGGCAATGGAGAGAAAGCATTGCAGATGTCGGAAGCGGACCCGGTAGTCCGTCATATGAATGGCCCACGATAACCTTTCGGTTATAGCAGGTGGGCGGCGCGTTTAATACCTCGGCGTGCCGGGCACGAAAGCGTCGAACGCCGCCCAGAATTGATGGCGGTAATGATCCTGCTCCTGCAGGATTTCGTGACGGCTGCCGGGCAGAATGAGATGCCGCCCGGCCAGCAGATTCATGCCGAAGGTTTCGATCGCCGGTGTCGAGACGACTTCGTCGCGGCCCGCCGCCACCATCAAAATCGGCTGCCGGATGCGCGCCGCGTAAGACGGCACGGTGAAGCGCTTCATCGCGCGCA
>JANMSH010000366.1:0-7676 GCA_031389105.1 Hyphomicrobiales bacterium | reverse complement strand
CACACCGTGCCGCGGCCGGAGATCGAGAACACGTCTTCCACCGGCATCAAGAACGGCTGATCGATCGGACGTTCCGGCTGGGGAATGTACTCGTCGACCGCCTTCATCAGCTCGATGATGGCGTCATGACCGAGCTTGGGGTCCTTGTCGTCGAGCGCCATCAGCGCCGAGCCCTTGATGATCGGGATCTTGTCGCCCGGGTAGTTATACTTGGAGAGCAGTTCGCGAACTTCGAGCTCGACCAGCTCGAGCAGCTCCGCGTCGTCGACCATGTCGACCTTGTTCATGAACACCACCAGCGCCGGAACGCCAACCTGACGGGCGAGCAGGATGTGCTCGCGGGTCTGCGGCATCGGGCCATCGGCGGCGGACACGACCAGGATCGCGCCGTCCATCTGCGCAGCACCCGTGATCATGTTCTTCACGTAGTCGGCGTGGCCCGGGCAATCGACGTGGGCGTAGTGGCGGGCCTTGGTCTCGTATTCGACGTGAGCGGTCGAGATCGTGATGCCGCGCGCTTTCTCTTCCGGCGCCTTATCGATCTGATCGTAGGCCGTGAAGGTCGCGCCGCCGGTCTCGGCAAGCACCTTGGTGATCGCGGCCGTCAGCGACGTCTTGCCATGGTCGACGTGACCGATGGTGCCGATGTTGCAATGCGGCTTATTGCGGTTGAATTTCTCTTTAGCCATTTAAACTCTCCCTGTCGGGTCTCTGCGTGTGCGTTAAAGTTTCCGCGTCAACGTTCAGGCGTATTTCGCCTGAACCTCGAGCGCAACGTTGCGTGGGACTTCTTCGTAGTGATCGAACTGCATCGTGAAGGTAGCGCGCCCCTGCGACATGGAACGCAGGTTGTTGACGTAGCTGAACATGTTGGCGAGCGGCACCATCGCGTTGATGACGTTGGCGTTGCCACGCACGTCCTGGCCCTGGATGTGGCCGCGGCGTGAGTTGAGATCGCCGATGACCGAGCCGGTGTATTCGGCCACCGTCACCACTTCGACCTTCATGATCGGCTCGAGCAACACCGAGCCGCCCTTCTGCAGCGCTTCGCGAAGAGCGCCGCGCGCGCAGATTTCGAAGGCCAACGCCGACGAATCGACTTCGTGGTAGCGGCCGTCGATCAGCGTGACCTTGAGATCGACCACGGGGAAGCCGGCGAGCAAGCCAGCGCCCAGAACCGATTCGAGACCCTTCTCGACGCCGGGGATGAATTCTTTCGGCACCGAGCCGCCGACCACTTCGTTCTCGAAGATAAAGCCGCTACCGGCCGGCAACGGTTCGACGTTGATCTTGATCTGCGCGAACTGGCCGGTGCCGCCGGTCTGCTTCTTGTGCTGGAAGTCGACCGTGACCGGCTTGGTGATGCGCTCACGATAGGCCACCTGCGGCGCGCCGATGTTGGCGTCGACCTTGTAGGTGCGGCGGAGGATATCGACTTTGATGTCGAGATGCAGTTCGCCCATGCCCTTGATGATGGTCTGGCCGGACTCTTGATCGGTGTGAACGCGGAACGATGGATCTTCCGCCACCAGCTTGGCCAGAGCGACGCCGAGCTTTTCCTGATCGGCCTTCGACTTCGGCTCGATCGCGATCTCGATCACCGGCTCGGGGAATTCCATCTTTTCAAGGATGACCGGCTGCTTGGGATCGCACAGCGTGTCGCCGGTGCGCACTTCCTTGAGGCCCGCCAGCGCGACGATGTCGCCGGCATAGGCTTCCTTGATGTCTTCGCGGTTGTTGGCATGCATCAGCAACATACGGCCGATGCGCTCTTTGCGTTCTTTAGTCGAGTTGATCACGCCAGTGCCGCTGGTCAGCGTGCCGGAATAGATGCGGCAGAAGGTGATGGTGCCGACGAAGGGGTCGTCCATGATCTTGAAGCCGAGCAGCGCCAGCGGCTCGCTGTCGCTCGGCTTGCGCACGACTTCTTCGCCGTTGTCCGGGTTGATGCCCATGATCGGCGGAACGTCGAGCGGCGACGGCAGATAGTCGACGACCGCGTCGAGCAGCGGCTGCACGCCCTTGTTCTTGAACGCCGAACCGCACAGCACCGGGAAGAAAGCGCCGGTGATCACGGCCTTGCGGAGCAACTTCTTGACGGTCGCCTCGTCAGGCATTTTGCCTTCGAGGTAAGCGGTCGCGGCGTCGTCATCGAGCTCGCAGACGGCTTCGATCATCAAGTCGCGATATTCCTGCGCCTGATCCAACATGTCGGCGGGAATGTCGATGTCTTTGTAGTTGGCGCCGAGCGCCTCGTCTTCCCAGATCACGCCCTTCATGCGCACCAGGTCGATCAAGCCCTTGTAGTTCTGCTCGGAGCCGATCGGGAGTTGGATCGCGATCGGGCGCGCGCCGAGGCGGGTCTTGATGTCGTCCATGCACTTGAAGAAATCGGCGCCGATCTTGTCCATCTTGTTGGCGAACACGATGCGCGGAACTTTGTACTTGTCGCCTTGGCGCCAGACGGTCTCGGTCTGCGGCTCGACGCCCTGGTTGCTATCGAGCACGACGACGGCGCCGTCGAGCACGCGCAGCGAACGCTCGACTTCAATGGTGAAGTCCACGTGGCCGGGGGTGTCGATGATGTTCAGACGCTTGCCGTGCCAGAACGCGGTGGTCGCGGCCGAGGTAATGGTGATGCCGCGTTCCTGCTCCTGCTCCATCCAATCCATCGTCGCGGCGCCTTCGTGCACCTCGCCGATTTTATGGCTCTTGCCGGTATAATAGAGGATGCGTTCCGTAGTCGTAGTTTTCCCGGCATCGATGTGAGCCATGATGCCGAAATTACGGTAGTCCTCGATTGCGTGGACGCGGGGCATAGTAGTTCGATTCCTATAGGTTGTTCGTCGTCACCAGCGATAATGCGAAAACGCCCGGTTGGCTTCCGCCATCTTGTGGGTGTCCTCGCGCTTCTTGACGGCGTTTCCCCTGTTATTGGATGCGTCGAGCAGTTCAGCCGAGAGCCGCTCGGTCATTGTCTTTTCGTTACGGTCGCGCGCGGCGATGATGATCCAGCGAATGCCGAGCGCCTGGCGGCGCGACGTGCGCACTTCGACGGGCACCTGGTAGGTGGCGCCGCCGACGCGCCGTGACCGCACTTCGATCGAAGGCATCACGTTGTCGAGCGCTTGCTGGAACACCGAGAGCGGGGCCAGCTTGGTCTTGCTCTCGATCATCTCGAGGGCGCCGTAGACGATGCCTTCGGCGACCGACTTCTTGCCGTCGTACATGACGGCATTCATGAATTTGCTGACGACGACGTTTCCGAACTTCGGGTCCGGAATGATTTCGCGTTTTTCTGCGGCGTGACGGCGGGACATAACGACTACCCTTATTTCGGACGCTTGGCGCCGTACTTCGAACGGCGCTGCTTACGATTCTTGACGCCCTGCGTGTCGAGCACGCCGCGCAGGATGTGATAGCGAACGCCTGGCAAATCCTTGACGCGGCCGCCGCGGATCATGACCACGGAGTGTTCCTGAAGGTTGTGGCCCTCGCCCGGGATGTAACCGATCACTTCAAAGCCGTTGGTCAGACGAACCTTGGCGACCTTGCGGAGCGCCGAGTTCGGCTTCTTCGGCGTCGTCGTGTAGACGCGCGTGCAAACGCCGCGCTTCTGCGGGCTCGCCTGCAACGCCGGCACCTTGTTGCGGGTCTTGAGCGGCTCGCGCGGATTGGCAATCAGCTGGTTAATCGTCGGCATCGTTCGCCTTCGTACCTTCGTTTGGGGCTTGATCGCCCCGGCATTCGTTTGGGCTGTGCGCCCGGCATTTTCTGGGCCTGCGCCCGGCAAGACTGCGCGCCCAACCGGGCATGCAGATTTGCGCGTCGCTTTGACGCGCAAAACGAAATCACGCCTTCCGCATCGAGCGCGGGGGCGCTTTTCCGTTCGGACGAGCGCGATTTACATCGCGACCGCTCTCCTAAACCTGACAGTGGCTGTCAGAGGCAGCGTTTGAGCTTCATCCGTCGAGGCGATGCGCCAGCCAAGCTTTGAGAAATATTAAACAATCTCAAAGGGTTAGCTGTGCGGCCGTTCCGAACAAGCGAAGCTCACCGCCTGCCGTAAAGTGAGGCGTATGTATCGGCCACTCCCCCCCAAGTCAAGGCGAAAAAGGCCCGAAAAACCGGGGGTTTGAGACGTATTCGAGACACTCGCTTAACGCCATTGCTGGGGTTTATGCAAGAAGCTCGATGACGGCGCCGTCGTGGCCCTGCAAGCCGATCGAACCGGCCAAGGTCCGACCATCGCTAAGCGAATCGGTCGACACCAGCACCGTTCCCGTGGTTATGCCGGCCGGGAGCGGAACCACCGCCGGCTCCGGGCTTAAATTGAGCACGACCATGATCCGGTCACCCTCCGCCACCCGCTCATAAGCCAATATGCCGTCCGTCGCCGCCAGCGGCCGGTATGCGCCTTGGGTCAACGCGGGCCACGCCCTTCGCACAAAGATCAGCCGCCGGTAAAGATTAAAAAGCGACGTCGCATCGGATCGCTCACGCGCAACATTGCAGACGGCAAAATCCTCTGCCACAGGCAGCCACAACGACGCCTTCGAGAACCCGGCATAGGCGCCGGCGTTCCATTGCATCGGCGTGCGGCAGCCGTCACGGCCGACGCCGAAGCCGGGCACATTCTTCTCCCAAGGGTCGCGCACTTGATCCGGCGCAATAGCAACCTGACGCATACCGATCTCGTCGCCATAATAGAGCGTCGGCGTGCCGCGCAGCGTCAGCAGCAGCATCGCCGCCACCCGCGTTTGCTCATCCCCCACCCGGCTGGCGAGACGCGGGCGGTCGTGATTGCCCAGCACCCAGTTCGGCCAGGCGCCATCGGGCAACGACGCCTCATAGCGTTCGATCAAAGCTGCAACAGCGGCGGCCTGCCACGGCGCCGCAATCAAATTGAAATTGAACGGCAGATGCGCGCCGGACAGGTCCCGTCCGTAATAGGCGGCAAGCTTTTCGACCGGCAGATAAACCTCGCCGATCAACAGACGCTCGGGAAATTCGTCGATCACCGAGCGCAGCTCTCGAATGACGGCGTGCACTTCAGGCCGATCGGTCGAATACATCGGCAGTTGGCGCCGGTATGTCGGTTCGCCGTCGCGAAAATCCGGGTTCGGCGGATTGTCGCGGAATTGTTCGTCCTTGATCAGATGCCACATCACATCGACACGAAAACCATCGACGCCGCGGCGCAGCCAAAAACGCATCGTCTCGTGCATCGCGGCGCGCACCTCGGCGTTGCGCCAGTTCAAATCCGGCTGCGACGCCAGGAACGCATGATAATAATATTGGCCGCTCGTCTCATCGAACGCCCAGGCGGAGCCGCCGAACTCCGACAACCAATTATTGGGCGGACCGCCGCCGGGCCCAGGATCGCGCCAGATAAACCAGTCGCGCTTGGCAGATTGCCGTGACGCCCTGCTCTCGGCGAACCAGGGATGCCTGTCCGACGTATGGTTCGGCACGAGGTCCAACAGCACCTTCAAACCTAACGCGTGGGCCGAGACCACCAGCGCATCGAGATCGTGCATGGTGCCGAACAGAGGATCGATCGCAATGTGGTCGGAAATGTCGTAGCCGAAGTCCGCCATCGGCGAGGCAAAGATCGGCGACAGCCAAATCGCATCGACACCGAGTTCGGCCAGATACGGCAACCGTTTGGCGATACCGGCCAAATCGCCAACGCCGTCGCCATTGCTGTCTTGAAACGAGCGCGGATAGATTTGGTAGAGGACCGCCGACTGCCACCAGTGCATGAGCGAAGTCCCCGCCGACGAGTTGGCTGCCACGGCACTAGTGGAGATTCGTTACCCGCGTGTGACGATGCCCTAAGAAAAAGGGCCGCCCAAAGAGGCGGCCCTTTTCGATTCTGAATGCAGCGAGCCTTACTCGGCCGGCGGCAGCGCAGGCGCTGCTGCGGCTTCCGCCTTGGCCGCAGCCTTGGCGGCGTCACGCTCGCGCTCCTCGAGGATGAGAGCGTCGCGCTTGACCGCCACTTCGCGCAGCTCGTTCATCATCGCGCCAGTACCCGCCGGGATCAGGCGGCCGACGATGACGTTTTCCTTCAGGCCGTCGAGCGTATCCGCCTTGCCGTTGACCGCGGCTTCGGTGAGGACACGCGTGGTCTCCTGGAACGACGCTGCCGAGATGAACGAACGGGTCTGCAGGCTCGCCTTGGTGATGCCAAGCAGAACGGGGTGCCCGCTTGCCGGCTTCTTGCCTTCGGCGACGACGCGGACGTTGATCTCGTCCATCTCCGACCGATCGATCTGCTCGCTTTGCAGCAAGTCGGTTTCGCCGGCGTCGTCGATCTCGACCTTCTGCAGCATCTGGCGAACGATCACCTCGATGTGCTTGTCGTTGATGTTGACGCCCTGCAAGCGATAGACCTCCTGGATTTCGTTCACCAGGTAAGCCGCAAGCTCTTCGACGCCCTTGATGGCGAGAATGTCGTGCGGAGCAGGATTGCCCTCGACGATATAGTCGCCCTTCTCGATGACGTCACCATCCTGAAGATGGATGTGCTTGCCCTTCGGGATCAGATATTCCCGGGGCTCCTCGCCCTTGTCAGTCGGCTCGATCGTGATGCGACGCTTGTTCTTGTAGTCCTTGCCGAACCGCACCGTGCCACTGATCTCGGCGATGATTGCCGCATCCTTCGGCTTGCGCGCTTCAAACAGCTCCGCCACCCGCGGCAGACCGCCGGTGATGTCGCGTGTCTTGGCGCTTTCGGTCGGGATACGCGCGATGACGTCGCCCGCCTTCACCTTGGCTTCCGGATCGACCGAGATAACGGCATCGACCGCCAGCAAGTAGCGGGCTTCACCGCCACGCGCGAGCTTGAGGATCTTGCCGTCCTTACCCTTGATGATCATCGCCGGACGCAGGTCGGCCTGGTTACGGGACGAGCCCGTGCGCCAGTCGATCACCACGCGCTTGGCGATGCCGGTCGACTCGTCGACCGCTTCCGACATCGACAGGCCATCGACCATGTCCTCGAAGGCGACGGTGCCTTCGACTTCGGTCAGGATCGGGCGGGTGTAGGGATCCCATTCCGCGATGCGCTGGCCGCGCTTGATCTTGTCGCCGTCCTCGACCTTCATGCGGGCGCCATACGGAACGCGGTGATGCGCGCGCTCGGTGCCGTCGGGGTCCACCACCGCCACCACCATGTTGCGCACCATCGAAACGACGTCGCCTTCCGAGTTCTTGGCGATGTTCTTGCCCTTGAACTTGAGCTTGCCGTCGAAGTTCGACTCGATGAACGACTGCTCCGAGATCTGCGCCGCGCCGCCGATGTGGAACGTACGCATGGTGAGCTGGGTGCCCGGCTCGCCGATCGACTGGGCGGCGATGACGCCCACCGCCTCGCCCATGTTGACCGGAGTGCCGCGCGCCAGATCGCGCCCGTAGCAGGCGCCGCAGACGCCGTTCTTGGATTCGCAGGTCAAGACCGAGCGAATCTTCATTTCCTGCACGCCGGCATTGGTGATCTGTTCGACCTCCGGCTCCGTCAGCAGGGTGCTGCGCTTGATGACGACCTTGCCGGTCGCCGGATCCTTGACGTCCTCCGCCGTGGTGCGGCCGAGGATGCGGATCGCCAGCGGCGCGACAACGGTGCCCGCGTCGATGATGGCGCGGACGTTGATGCCGTCCTTGGTGCCGCA
>JANMSH010000265.1:0-3707 GCA_031389105.1 Hyphomicrobiales bacterium | reverse complement strand
ACCAGATCGACCTGCCGCAGCGTTTGCTGGATCGCGGCGCTGCGCCCGACGATGCCGTGGTGATTGCCGTCGATGCGGATTTGCTCCTGCAAGTATGCGTTCTCGAGTTCGAGCCGCTTGCGCAGCCGGTCGACTTCCCTGTGCGCGGCGCGCAGTTTCTCGTCGGCTTCGTGGCGCTGGCTGACATCGCGAAACACGATCACCGCGCCGATCAAAACGCCATTGTCGCGAATGGGCGTTGACGTGTAGTCGACCCAGAACGACGAGCCGTCCTTGCGCCAGAATTTCTCGTGGTCGACCTGATGCACCGCACCGTCGCGGAACGCGGCGTAGATAGGGCATTGATCGTCATGATAGTGCGAGCCGTCGGGATGGGTGTGATGCACCAGAGAGTGCATGTCGTGACCGACCAATTCCTCGGCCTTCCAGCCCAGCATGCGTTCGGCGGCCGGATTGACGAAGGTGGTCTTGCCCTCGGCATTGACGCCGTAGATGCCTTCGCCGGCGGCGCGCAGGATCAACTGGTTCTCACGCTCGATGCGACCGAAAGCGGCATCCGCGCCGTTGGCTGCCTCTTCTCGATGCACAGTCATTCACCACCCCTGATTTGAAAACGAGCAGATCTCGTCATTGTTACGAAATCTCGTTGACTACGAAATATTGTAGGCAAGAAGTGGGCCAACCACGGGCTTTTTCCGCATGCGGAATCTCAGCCGGCGGATTCTCGCAAGACTTGGCACTGAAGTTGCTCTGCATAAGAGCAGTCGCGGTCGCCAGCTTTGGAGAGCCCTATGTCCACCTTCGACAACCCGTTCGACCCATCCCGCCCGCTGCATAGCGCCGGCTGCGCCTGCGGCCGCCATGCCAATGACGCCGAACACGCCCGTGACCTGCAACTGCAATGTGTGCCGGTCGAGAGCGAAGACAAGCGCTACGAGAACGTCGTGGCCTCCGCGGTGCTGCGCGCGATCTTCCCGAAAGACATTGGTCGCCGCCAATTCCTGCAGGCGCTTGGCGCTTCGACCGGGCTGGCCGCGGTCTCGCAATTTTTCCCGCTGAAGACCGCGACCGAACTCTTCGCGCAAGGCGGCCCGATCGAGAAAAAAGACCTCAAGGTCGGCTTCATCCCGATCACCTGCGCCACGCCGATTATCATGGCGAAGCCGATGGGCTTCTACGAGAAGCACGGCCTCAATGTCGAGGTGATCAAGACCGCCGGCTGGGCGGTGATCCGCGACAAGACCATCAACAAGGAATACGACGCGGCGCACATGCTGTCGCCGATGCCGATCGCGATTTCGCTGGGCGTGGGCTCCAATCCGATTCCCTACACGATGCCCGCGGTCGAGAACATCAACGGTCAGGCTATCACGCTATCCATGAAGCACAAGGACAAGCGCGACCCGAAGGATTGGAAGGGCTTCAAGTTCGCGGTGCCGTTCGACTATTCGATGCACAATTATCTTCTGCGCTATTATCTCGCCGAGCACGGCATCGATCCGGACAAAGATGTGCAGATCCGCGCTGTGCCGCCGCCGGAAATGGTGGCGAACCTGCGCGCCGACAATATCGACGGCTTCCTCGGTCCCGACCCGATGAACCAGCGCGCCGTTTTCGACGGCGTCGGTTTCATCCACATCCTGTCCAAGGAAATCTGGGACGGTCATCCGTGCTGCGCCTTCGCCGCGTCGAAGGAATTCGTCACCACGACGCCGAACACCTACGCGGCGCTGCTCAAGGCGATCATCGACGCGACCGCCTTCGCGCATAAGCCGGAGAACCGCAAGCAGATCGCCGAAGCCGTCGCGCCGGCCAACTACATCAACCAGCCGGTCACTGTGCTCGAACAGATATTGACCGGCACCTACGCCGACGGTCTCGGCAAAGTCGTGACGCAGCCGAACCGTGTCGATTTCGATCCGTTCCCCTGGCAGTCCTTCGCGGTCTGGATCATGACGCAGATGAAGCGCTGGGGTCAGATCAAGGGCGATGTCGATTACGACAAGGTCGCCAAGGAAGTGTTCCTCGCGACCGACACGGCGAAGCTCATGACCGAGATGGGCCTGACGCCGCCGAAGACCACGACCAAGACGTTCGTGGTCATGGGCAAGACCTTCGATCCAGCGAAGCCTGAGGAATACCTCAAGAGCTTCAAGATCAAGAAGGAAGCGTAATCAACATCGTCATACCCGACAGCGTGTTGGGCATGACGCGGACTGCCGGACGGCTAAAATGAATCCCTCTCTCACCTGGCGTGCGGCGATCGTGTCGCTGCTGCTGTTCTCTGCCTTTCTCCTCGCGTGGCACATCGCCACGCGCGGCACCGGCACCGTGCAGCAGATGTCGCCCGAATACGCCAAGCTGATGGGGCAGACCGCGACGCAGGGCAAATCGGCGATGCCGGGCCCGCTCGATGTCGGCGCCAAATTGTGGGAGCACGCACGCCGGCCGTTCTACGACAACGGCCCGAACGACAAGGGCATTGGCATTCAGATTGCCTACTCGATTGCGCGCGTGTTCCTCGGTTACGGCCTCGCGGTCTTGTTCGCGGTGCCGATCGGCTTTCTGATCGGCATGTCGCCGCTGATGAACAAGGCGCTCGATCCGTTCATCCAGGTGCTGAAACCCATCTCGCCACTCGCCTGGATGCCGCTCGCGCTCTACACCATCAAGGACTCAGCGCTGTCGTCGATCTTCGTGATCTTCATCTGCTCGCTGTGGCCGACGATGATCAATACCGCGTTCGGCGTGGCGCAGGTGCGCAAGGAATGGCTCAACGTCGCCAAGACGCTTGAGGTCGGCACCTTCCGCCGCGCTTTCACGATTATTCTACCGGCGGCGGCGCCGACCATTCTCACCGGTATGCGCATCTCCATCGGAATCGCCTGGCTGGTGATCGTCGCGGCCGAGATGCTCGTCGGCGGTACCGGCATTGGCTACTTCGTTTGGAACGAATGGAATAATTTATCGATTACGAATGTGATCGTTGCGATTTTGACGATTGGGGTGGTGGGGATGTTGCTTGATTTGATACTCGCCCGGCTCACCAGACTTGTGACGTTTCCAGAATGACCGGCTTCATCTCCATCGAAGGCATTTCCCGTAGTTACCCCAAGCCCGGCGGCACGACGACGATCTTTAACGACCTGTGGCTCTCCATGGCGCGCGGCGAATTCGTCTGCGTCATCGGCCATTCCGGCTGCGGCAAGACCACCGTGCTCAACATCCTCGCCGGCCTCGATACGCCCTCGACCGGCGCCGTCATCGTCGACGGCAAGGCGATCGAAGGCCCGAGCCTCGACCGCGCCGTGATCTTCCAGGGCCACTCGCTGCTGCCGTGGCGCACGGTGCTGGGCAACGTCGCCTACGCCGTCTCGTCCCGCCACCGCAGTTGGGCCACCGCACAGGTCAACGCGCACGCGCAGAAGTTCATCGACCTCGTCGGCCTCACCGGCGCCGAACACAAGCGCCCGGCCGAACTGTCCGGCGGCATGAAGCAGCGCGTCGGCATCGCCCGCGCGCTGTCGATCGAGCCGAAAATCATGCTGATGGACGAGCCGTTCTCCGCGCTCGACGCGCTGACGCGCGGCACCTTGCAGGACGAGGTGCGCCGCATCTGCACCGACACCGGGCAGACCGTGTTCATGATCACGCATGACGTCGACGAGGCGATCTATCTCGCCGACAAGGTCGTGCTGATGACCAAC
>JANMSH010000264.1:0-34321 GCA_031389105.1 Hyphomicrobiales bacterium | reverse complement strand
TCACGCTTTACTTCCGGCGAGCGCAGCAGCTTGTCGATGCGCGCGGCTTCCTCGAAGCGGTCGTCGACGCGGAAGCGAAGATCGGGCGAGAATTTCAGGTTGATCTGGTTCGCGACTTCGCCGCGCAGGAATTTTTTGTTGCGCTCGAACGCAGCAATCACATCATCGGTGTCGCGGCCGGCCAGCGGCATGACGTAGACGGTCGCGAGCCGCAGGTCGGCGGTCATGCGCACTTCCGGAATGGTGATGAGATGGCCTTCGATCACCGGGTCATGCACCTCGCCGCGCATCAGCAGATCGGCCAGTGCGTGGCGCACCAATTCGCCGACGCGCAACTGGCGCTGCGAGCCGCCGGGCGTGCCGCTGTCGCGGTGTGATTTCTTGCGATTCATATTTCCAAGCTTTCAATTCGTCATGCCCGGGCTTGTGCCGGGCATCCACGCCTTCCTTCATCGAAGGAAGCAAGACGTGGATGGCCGGGACAAGCCCGGCCATGACGGTGGAGAGAGCGAAGCGAACTTCGTCGAAACCGTGAGATTTGGACTCACAGGCTGCGTTGAATCGTCTCCACCCGGTAGCATTCGATCACATCGCCGGCGCGCAGGTCCTGGTAGTCCTCAAAGGCCATGCCGCATTCCATGCCGGATGAGACTTCCTTGGCGTCGTCCTTGAAGCGCTTGAGTTGGCTGAGTTTGCCTTCGTGGATGACGACGTTGTCGCGGATCAGGCGCACATTGGCGCCGCGTTCCACGGTGCCGTCGGTGACGCGGCAGCCGGCGATGTTGCCGACCTTGGAGACCTTGAAGATTTCCAAAATCTGCGCGTTGCCCAGCATGGTCTCGCGCATGGTCGGCGGCAGCAGGCCGGACATCACTTTCTTCACGTCATCGACGAGATCGTAGATGATGTTGTAGTAGCGAATTTCGATACCGACGCGCTCAGCCGCCTCGCGCGCCTCCTTGTTGGCGCGTACGTTGAAGGCGATGATCGGAACGCCCGACGCTTCGGCCAATGTAACGTCCGAACCGGAAATGCCGCCGACGCCGGCGTGCAATACGCGCGCTGCGACTTCATCGGTCGCCATCTTGTCCAGCGCGCCGATGATCGCTTCCAGCGAACCCTGCACGTCGGCCTTGATGATCAGCGGGAACTCCTTGCGGCCCGAAGTCTTGGCCTGCGCCATCATCTGTTCGAGCGAGCCGCGCATGGCGGTGCCGCGCGTGGCGGTTTTCTCGCGCTTCTGACGGCCGCGATAGTCGGTGACTTCGCGGGCGCGAGCTTCGTTCTCGACGACCGCGAGGCGATCGCCGGCGTCCGGCGTACCGGAGAAGCCGAGCACCTCGACCGGCGTCGACGGGCCCGCAGAATCGATCGTTTCGCCGGTGTCGGACACCAATGCGCGGACGCGGCCCCATTCGGCGCCGGCAACCACAAGGTCGCCGACCCGCAGCGTGCCGCGCTGAACCAGCACGGTCGCTACCGAGCCACGGCCGCGGTCGAGCTTGGCTTCGATCACGGTGCCTTCGGCCGGGCGGTTCGGATTGGCCTTGAGGTCGAGCAATTCGGCCTGTAGCCCAAGCATTTCGAGCAGTTTGTCGATGTTGAGCTTCTTGGTGGCGGACACTTCGACATCGACCACGTCGCCGCCGAGCGATTCGACCTGAATCTCGTGCTGCAACAGTTCGGTGCGTACGCGCTCGGGCTTGGCGTCCGGCTTGTCGATCTTGTTGATGGCGACGATGATCGGAACCTTCGCGGCCTTGGCGTGATGGATAGCTTCCACGGTCTGCGGCATGACGCCGTCATCGGCGGCAACCACCAGCACGACAATGTCAGTGACCTTGGCGCCGCGCGCGCGCATCGCGGTGAAGGCGGCGTGGCCGGGCGTATCGATGAAGGTGATCTTGGCGCCCGACGGCGCGGTCACCTGATAGGCGCCGATGTGCTGCGTGATGCCGCCGGCTTCGCCTGAAACAACGTCGGCCGAGCGGATGGTATCGAGCAGCGAAGTCTTGCCATGATCGTCGTGGCCCATGACGGTGACGACCGGCGCACGCGGCAGCATCTGCTCGGCGTCGTCAGCCGCGTACAGACCTTCCTCAACGTCGGCTTCGGCGACGCGGCGAACCGAGTGGCCCATTTCCTCGGCGATGAGCTGGGCGGTGTCGGCATCGATCACGTCGTTGATCTGTACCATCTGGCCCTGCTGCATCAGCAGGCGGATGACGTCGACCGCGCGTTCGGACATGCGGTTGGCGAGATCGGCGACCGTGATCGCCTCGGGGATGGTGACTTCACGCACGAGCTTTTCTTTCGGCTCGTTCGATGCGTGGCCCTTGAGGCGTTGAGTGCGGCGGCGGAACGAGGCGACCGAACGTTCGCGCACTTCATCCGCGCGCAGCGCGGTGACCAGCGTCAGGCGGCCGCGTTCCTTCGGGGGGGCGGCGCGCGGTGCGGCGGGACGGGCGGTGACCGGACGCGCGGCGCCGCCACCGGGACGGCGCGATACGCGCGGGCTGTCGTCTTCTTCGACTTCGAGCGCCATGCGGCCGGGCGACGATTTTTTAACTTCATCCTCGCCGAGGCGTTTCTTGGCGACTTCGCCGGCCTTGCGCTTGGTCTCTTCTTCGTGCTTGCGGCGGTCGTCTTCCTCGCGCTTGCGCGTTTCGGCGGCGTCACGCTCGGTCTTGTCGACGGTTTCGCGCGAGGCGCGGCGGCGGGATTCTTCCTCGGCGATCTTGCGTTCTTCGGCTTCGCGGACGCGCGAGTCGGCCAGCGCATGCGCGCGTGCTACGCGCTCTTCCTCGGTCAGCGTGCGCAGCACGACGCCGGAGGGCTTGGCCTCGACGGGCGCGGCCGCCGGTTTCGCTGCGACCGGTGCTACCGGCTTCGGTGTTTCGACCGGCGCTGGCTCAGGCTTTGCTTCGGGCTGGCCGCCAATGGTGCGGCGTTTGATCTTCTCGACCACGACCTGCTTGCTGCGGCCATGGCTGAAGCTCTGGCGCACCACGCCCGTCTCGGTGCGCGGCTTCAGCGACAGCGTCAGTTTCTTTTCGCCAGGATTCTTAGTGTCGCTCATTACGAACATTTTCCTTGTGCGCCATCCATTGGCGCATTCACGTCACGTGCGCCGTTCGTCGGCGCGATCGCGCTAACTGCATCGGGCAAATTTCCGGTCCGAAAGCGCGCTAAGCGCGCGACGCGAGCGAGAAAAGTATCGCTCCCGGGGCCGGCAAGTAGGGCTGCATGTACCACATTTGGGCGGTTTAATGCCAAATCCAATTGGGTACCGGTAAATATGTCGATGATCGCTATTTGACGGGACTTTTCGGGCGAATTGCGGTGCAAGACCCCATCCAGCTTGCGCTTTCCGTCGGTGGCGCCATCGGAGGCATGAATGAGCGCCCGGACCCCGTCACGGTCCAGCGCCGCCTCGACCTTGGAAAACCCGCCGGTCACCTGGCCTGCTTTGCCGGCGATCGCCAGCGCATCAAGCGCCGCGCTCTCCAGCAGCCGTTCGGTCTGCGCCGCCAGATCCTTGGCGGCTCGCACGTCCCGCTTGAAGCCGCGCGCGAATATGTTGCGCTTGACCGCCTCCTCAACGGCTTCGCGGCTGGCGTCGATCCAGATGCCGCGGCCGGGCAGTTTGCGCTTGATGTCAGGAACGGCCTCGCCGGCCGGTCCCACCACGAAACGGATCAACTCGGATACTGGCTTGAGCTTGCGGCTCAGCGCGCAGGTACGCTCCGTCCCCGGCGCCACGCTGGTCGCGCCGCAGTCGAGATCGTTGTCCTGCGCGCTTTCTTGCGCAATGTCCGCAGCCTCTGCCAGCATCCAGTCTCCTTAGGCCTCCGCCGGCGCTTCGGCGGCTTCGGCCGCCGGCGGCGCAAGCTCGGCCTCGGTGATCCAGCCCGCCTTGACACGCGCCTGCATGATCATGGCTTCGGCGTCCTCACGCGACACGTCGAGGCCGTCGAGGAAGCCCGGCTCATGCTTGGCTTCGCCGTCCTTGCGCTCGGTCCAGCCGGTGAGATCGTCGGTTGCGCAACCGGCGAGATCTTCGACCGTCTTCACGCCGTTCTCGCCGAGGGCAACCATCACCTTTGTGGTGACGCCGGGCACGTCCTTGAGTTCGTCGGCAACGCCCAGCTCGACCCGCTTGGCGTCGAGTTCGCCTTCCAGCTTGTCGAGGTATTCCTTGGCGCGCTCCTGCAATTCCTTCGCGGTCTCTTCGTCAAAACCTTCGATACCGGCGATTTCCTTTTCGTCGACCATCGCGAGTTCTTCGATAGAACCGAAACCTTCCGATGCCAGCAACTGACCGACCACTTCGTCAAGGTTGAGCGCTTCGACGAAAATCTTGGTGCGGTTCTCGAACTCGGCCTGGCGTCGCTCGGATTCTTCCTGCTCGGTCAGGATGTCGATATCCCAACCAGTCAGTTGTGAAGCAAGGCGCACGTTTTGACCGCGGCGGCCGATGGCGAGCGAAAGCTGCTGATCCGGCACCACGACTTCGATTCGCTCTTTGTCTTCGTCGAGCACGACCTTGGCGACTTCCGCCGGCGCCAGCGCGTTTACGACGAAGGTCGCGATATCTTCCGACCACGGAATGATGTCGATCTTCTCGCCCTGCAATTCGTTCACCACGGCTTGCACGCGTGAGCCGCGCATGCCGACGCAGGCGCCGACGGGGTCGACGCTGGAATCGCGTGAAATCACGGCGATCTTGGCGCGCGAGCCCGGATCGCGGGCGACCGCCTTGACCTCGACGATTCCGTCATAGATTTCGGGCACTTCCTGCGCGAACAGCTTGGCGGTGAATTGCGGATGCGTGCGCGACAGGAATATTTGCGGGCCACGCGGCTCGCGGCGCACGTCGTAAATATAGGCGCGGATGCGGTCGCCGTTGCGGAACACTTCGCGCGGTAGCAATTCGTCCCGCCGTACGATGGCCTCGCCGCGGCCGAGATCGACCACCACGTTGCCGTACTCGACGCGCTTGACGACGCCGTTGACGATTTCGCCGATGCGATCTTTGTACTCGGCATATTGCCGGTCGCGCTCGGCCTCGCGCACTTTCTGCACGATGACCTGCTTGGCGGACTGCGCGGCGATACGGCCGTATTCCAGCGGCGGCAGCGGATCGGCAATGGTGTCGCCGACTTGCGCCGCCGGGTGTCGCTTGCGCGCGTCTTCGAGCGTGATCTGATTGGATGAATTTTCGACCACTTCCATCACTAGCATGTGGCGGGTCAACCGCAGATCGCCGGTCTTCGGCTCGATCTCGGCGTGCACGTCGGTCTCGGCGCCGTAGCGCGAGCGCGCCGCTTTTGCGATGGCGTCCTCCATCGCGGCGATGACGATGCCGCGGTCGATGGACTTCTCGCGCGCGACTGCATCCGCGATCTGCAACAGTTCGAGCCGGTTGGCGCTAACAGCCATAGCTCACTCTCCCTTTTGAATAAATTTCCCGGATTTCCCGGACTTGAGCCGTCGTTGTCGTTCTTCGCGTTTCGCCGCGCGCGCCTCGCGCTTGCCGGCCTTCTCGCGCCGCAAGGCCAGCGTCACTAGGTCGTCGGTGAGCACCAGCTTGGCGTCGCTCATGTCTTCGATCGGAAGCAGCACCTCCGCTTCCTCGCCTTGCGCCGCGTCGTCGCGCGTGATGCGCGCCGTGTTACCCTCGGTACCGGCCAATTGGCCGCGGAAACGCTTGCGGCCCTTGACCGGTATTTCCATCTCGATCCGCACCAGATGACCCTTGTGCCGGTCGAAGTCCGACTTGCGCACCAGCGGACGGTCGATGCCGGGCGACGAAATCTCGAGGCGATAGGCCTTCTCGATCGGATCGTTTTCATCGAACACCGGCGACAGCGCCCGTGAAATCGTCTCGCAATCTTCCACCGTCATGGTGCCGTTGGGCAGTTCCGCCATGATCTGGATGGTGGCTTCCTCGGCGCTCGACACTTTCACCCGCACCAGCCGGTAGCCGAGGCCCTCGATCACCGGTTCCGCGAGCGATGCGACACGGGCCGGCAGCCCCGGCTCGGTGATCAGCCTAGGTTCGGTCTCGCTGGACGCCGGTGCGTCCGCCTGAAGTGCCTCGCTTGCAGCCATTTTAGTAACAAAAAAGAGCGGGTCCCGGGGGACCCACTCTCAAAACCTGATTGGTTGTGAGGGTGTATTGATTGACCGCGGAAACATAGCGGTTTTTCGGGATGATGCAAGGGTAACGGGCATTGCCGAGCTAACCCTTCCTTCAGAAATCGAGCTTAAATTTGCGTAAAGCCGCTGATCCCGCGGGTTCCACAGTCCGTTTGTGTGAGTTTTGGTATGGCTGCTCCCGCGTCTCTGCTTCCCGAATTGGAAGATGTCGTTCAGCACGGCACGGCCGAAAAGCGGGCCGAAACCCTCCGCCGCATCACCACTTTGTTCCTCGATGGCGCCGTTCACTTCAAAGCCGAGCACGTTGCGCTGTTCGACGACGTCATCGGCTGCCTGATCGAGGAGATCGAGGCCAAGGCCTTGGCGGAACTCGCGCGCCGGATCGCACCGGTGCCCAACGCGCCACCGGGCGTCGTCAGCAAGCTCGCCAAGAACGACGATATCGACGTCGCCGGCCCGGTGCTCAAGGATGCGGCGCTCAGCGATCCTGAACTGAAATATATCGCAGAGACCAAGAGCCAGGCCCATCTGCTCGCGCTGTCGAGCCGTTTGGGCATCAGCGAGGCGTTGTCCGATATTCTGGTCGATCGTGGCGACCGCGACGTCGCCCGCACCATCGCCACCAATCAAGACGCACGGCTGTCGGACACGGCTTTCACCACGCTGGTGAAGCGTGCCGAGCAGGATGGCGTGCTCGCCGAAAAGGTCGGCCAGCGCACCGACATTCCGCCGCGGCTGTTCCGTCAATTGCTGATGCAGGCCAGCGACGTCGTACAGAAGCGGCTGTTGGCAGCGGCCAAACCGGAGACGCAGGCCGAAATCCGCCGCGTGCTCGAGAAGGTCACCGACGAAGTCGCCGCCAAGGCCGCGCCGCGCAACTACACCACGGCGCTGGTGACGGTGCGGGCGCTGCATAAAGACCGCAAGCTCACCGAGGCCGACATCGCGGAATACGCCAGGTCCGGACAATACGAAGAGACCATCGCCGCACTCGCCACCTTATGCGCGGTGCCGGTCGAGGTCGTGGATCGTTTGATGTGCGGCGAGCGCGCCGATCCGGTGCTGATCCTGGCGCGCTCCGCCGGTTTCGGCTGGCCGACGGTGCGCGAGGTCGTCAGCGCGCGGCCGGGTCCGAAGCCGACCGCTCAAACTCTCGATGCCGCGTTCGAGAATTTCGAGAAGCTAACCGCCGCCACCGCGCAGCGCGTCGTGCGGTTCTGGCAGGTGCGTCAGGGCACCGGCGAGTAGCTACACCTTCTGAAAAATAAAATAAGCCGGCGTTCGCCCTTCGCGGATCGCCTTGGCCTCGTAGCGCGTCCGGGAAAATCCGCCCCAGGGCTTGCGCCAGTCGTCGGCAACTTTCGCCGTCCAGATGAAATCCTTCGACCGCATCACACGCGTCAGCGCGTAGGCCGCGTAGCTTGGAATGTCGGTCGCGAACCGCAACTCGCCGCCGCTCTTGAGAATGCGCGCCAGCCGCGTCAGGCTTTCGTCCTGGATGAAGCGGCGCTTCCATTGTCGCCGCTTCGGCCACGGATCGGGATACAGCAGATCGATACGCGTGAACGTGTCCGCCGGCAGCCAGTCGAGTAGATCGCTGGCGTCGCCGTGATGAAGTCGGATGTTGGTGAGATCGTTGTCGTCGATAGCGACCAGCGCCTTGCCGATGGCATTGAGAAAACCGTCGGCGCCGATGAAGCCGGTGTCGGGATGCGCCAGCGCTTGCGCGATCAAGTGCTCGGCTCCGCCGAATCCGATTTCCAGACGCAGCGTGTCGGGTGCGTGCGGAAACAAAACTCTCAAGTCGGCCGGCGCCGGCTTAGTTAGATCGAAGGCAAGTTGTGGCAGCAGGCTGTCGAACAGCTTCACCTGCCGCGCCCGCAACGGATGGCCTTTGCGCCGCCCGAAAAAGGCGCGCTGCGATGTATCGTTGCTGTCGTGGTGCTCGTTCATGCTGCCGTCGTTTATGCCTGCGCCGCATGATACGACGCCGGGCCGCAAATAAAGAAATGCCCCGCTTTCGCGAGGCATTTCAGCTCAATTTCTAAAGTGCGAAAGCCTACTTCAGCGCGCTTTTGATCTCGGCGGCGAGGTCGGTCTTTTCCCACGAGAAGCCGCCATCTTTGTCAGGCGCGCGGCCGAAGTGACCGTAAGCCGCGGTGCGCCGATAGATCGGCTTGTTCAGCTTGAGCGTGCGCCGGATGTTTGTCGGCGTCAGGCGGAACAGCTCGGGCAGAATCTTTTCCAGTTTCTTCTCGTCGACCTTGCCGGTGCCGTGGGTATCGACCAGCACCGACATCGGATCGGCGACGCCGATCGCGTAGGCGACCTGAATGGTGCAGCGGTCGGCAAGGCCGGCGGCCACGACGTTTTTGGCGAGGTAGCGCGTGGCGTAAGCCGCCGAGCGATCAACCTTGGTCGGGTCCTTGCCGGAGAAAGCGCCACCGCCGTGCGGGGCGTAGCCGCCGTAAGTGTCGACGATGATCTTGCGGCCGGTCAGGCCGCAATCGCCGTCCGGACCCCCGATCACGAAGTTGCCGGTTGGATTGACCAGGAAGTCGGACGACTTCGTCGGCATCCAGCCTTTCGGTAGCGCGGATTCGACCGCCGACGCGATCATGTCCTTGACCATGCCGGGCGAATATTTCTTGCCATTGCGGCTCTTCTCATTGTGCTGGGTCGAAACCACGACCTTGGTGCAGCCGACCGGCTTGCCGTCGACGTACTTGACGGTGACCTGGCTCTTGGCGTCGGGCTGCAGATCGAACAGCTGGCCGGCGCGGCGCTTGTCCGACAGCACTTTCAGGATCCTGTGTGCGAAATAAATAGGCGCCGGCATGAAGGAGTTTTTCTCGTAGACTTCGCTCTCGTTGCAGGCGAAGCCGAACATCATGCCCTGGTCGCCGGCGCCTTCTTCCTCGCCGCCCTTTTTCTTCTTGGCGTTCACGCCCATCGCGATGTCGGGCGACTGGCCGTGCAGCAGCACCTCGATGTCGGCGCCGTAATAGGAGAAGCCGTCCTGGTCGTAGCCGATGTCCTTGACCACGCCGCGCGCGATCTGCGTGATCAATTCGCGGTCGACGACCGTCTTGTCGCCGTGCTTGTGGAAGAACGGCGCCTGGCCGCGGCCTTCGCCGGCGATCACGATCTTGTTGGTGGTGGCGAGCGTTTCGCAGCCGAGCCGCGTGTTCACCTGGCTGTCATCGGCGATGCCGAGCTTGATGTCGTTTGCGAGAAACGCATCGAGCACCGCGTCCGAGATCTGGTCGCAGACCTTGTCCGGGTGACCCTCGGAAACCGATTCACTGGTGAAAAGAAAATTCTTGTGCGCCACCGCTGAAACTCCTCCCAGGGCGCGGGATTGCCACCGCGCCGATTGAATTCGAGGTGTTTCTTGCAGTGGTAGCGCACAAGGTCAAGATGCGGGCGGCGATGGGCAGCCGCCTCCCTTGCCCAAATCGTTACTCTTCGCCAGCGATCTGTTCGACCAGATCGACGATGCGGCGGCGCAATTTGCTATTCTTGATCTTCATGAACGACTTGGTCAGCGACAGGCCGTCCGAGGTCGCGAGGAAGTCCGACACATAAGCCGGCGACGGGGCTTCGCCCATGCCGCCAGTGTGGCCCGGCATATTCGGCGCGCCTTCGAAGAAAAACGAAACCGGCACCTGCAGGATGTTGGAAATTTGCTGCAAACGGCTGGCACCGATGCGGTTGGTGCCCTTCTCGTATTTCTGAACTTGCTGGAAAGTCAGGCCAAGTGCATCGCCGAGCTTCTCTTGACTCATGCTCAGCATCATCCGGCGCATACGCACGCGCGAACCGACATGCTTGTCGATCGGATTGGGTACCTTCTTAGCCATAAATAACTCCTATGCGACTATCGTGAAGCGTAATGTCACAAGTAGAGGCATATATGCAATGAGCGAATTCCCGCAATTCGATACATGACGTCAAACAAAAGTGAAGATTAGTTAATATTATCAAGTAGTTTCGTATGGTCGAATTCCGTGCTGAGCGCATGGGACGCAGTCTTAATTGCACGTATGACAACTTGAATCTTGCTTATAGCAATGATTTCAATCTAGCCGCGTAACCGCCGCCGACTCACTGCAATGAAACTTACTACCAGAGATAGAATCAAGGCGTAGTCACCAACTATCACAAAAAAGGTTGGTGAAAGTGCATTCGGCAACCTGGAGTCGAGTACGCCTTCCGTGCCGAGTGGCAGCGAATTGATGACGCGGCCAAGCGGATCGATCACGGCGGAAATGCCGGTGTTGGCCGCGCGCACCAAGGGCAGGCCTTCGGCTATCGCCAGCACGCGTGCCTGCTGGAAATGCTGGTAAGGTCCGGTGCTGATTCCGAACCAGCCGTCATTGGTGAGATTGACCAGCCAGCCCGGCCGTTCGCCGCGCGGCACGGCTGCGCCGGGAAAAATCGCCTCGTAGCAGATCAGCGGCAACATTTTCGGCGCACGCGGCACGTCCATGGCGCGGCGGCGGTCGCCCGACATAAATCCGCCGACCATCTTGGTGAGCTGCCGTAGGCCGAACTTTTCCAGCAAACTCTGGAGCGGCAGATACTCGCCGAACGGCACCAGATGCACTTTGTCGTAGATGCCCTGGATCGAGCCGTCGGGATCGATCACATAAACCGAATTGTAGGCGCGCGGGCTTTGCGCGGTGGAGGAGGGCGCCGCGCGCACCGCGCCGGTGATTAGTTCGGTGCCCGGCTTCAGCAGCCCGGCGATCTGCGCCAACGCATCCGGCTCGCGCGTCAGGAAAAACGGAAACGCCGATTCGGGCCAGATGAGATGCGTGACGTCGCGCAGGCCGCCCGATTGCGGTCCGGTGGCGCGGTCGGACAGGCGCAGATAGCGCTCCATCACTTCCGCCTTGGCGGAGTAGTTGAATTTTGCATCCTGCGGCAGATTGGGCTGCATGATGCGTAGCGCTACGCCGCTGACATAGGTCGTCGGGTTCATCGCCAACCGTATTGCGCCGTAGGCGGTGAGCAGCGCCAGCACTGCAAGGCCAATCGCCGGCGCGCGATACGGATGCGGCGTGTCGATCCTGTCGTCGGCCAGTACCGCGGGACTGGCGCAGATAGCGATGCAGAGAAACGTTAGCGTCCAGATTCCAACGAGCGATACACTTTGCGCCAGCGCCAGCGGTTGCGTTAGCGCATAGCCGAAAGTGTTCCAGGGAAATCCAGTGAGCATATGGCCGCGCAGCCATTCCGCTATGGTGAGCGTGGCGGCGAGCGCCAGCAGGCGCTCCGGTCCGCGCACCCAGATCAGTCGCGCGGCGGCGAGACCCAACGCGGTGTAGAGCGCGAGATAGGCCGGCAAGCCTGTGACCGCTACCGGCAGCAGCCAGCCGAAGGTTTTGGCGTCGACCAGAAAGGCATAGCCGACCCAATAAAGCCCGGCGACAAAGAAGCCGAAACCGAAGCACCAGCCGGCGATCGCGGCGTTGATCACGCCGCTCCAGCGTCCGGCTGCGGAGCCGTCGACCAGCCAGACCAGCACCGGAAAAGTCACGAACAAAATCGGCCAGGCGTTGAACGGCGCCATCGCCAAAGCCGATGCCGCGCCGGCGACGAGAGCAATGGCGGCGCGGCGCCAGCCGGAGGCGAGCACGATCGAATGGATGAGGCCGGTGAGTGTCACGAGCGGCGCTTGGTCGCGGAAGAGCGCGGCGCCGGACCGCCGCTGTCTTTCGGCGGCGTCTCGTCGATCGGCAGCGTCGGTGGTGTGGTGCCGGCGAGCACGGCATCCGGCTCATCGCGCTTACGCGGTTCGCGCGTGCGTTCGCGGCGCTCTTTCAGCCGGGTGATGCGCACGCGTTTGACGCGGCGAGGGTCTGCATCGAGAACTTCAAACTCGAACATCTCCGGGCCGGGGATGATCTGGCCGCGCAACGGCAGCCGTCCGGCGCGCGTCACCAGATAGCCGCCGAGCGTGTCGACCTCTTCGGCGGCGTCGCCGAGGTCGAAGTCGTGGCCGACGATCGCCACCACGTCCTCGAGCTTGGCGCGGGCGTCGGCGATGTAGGAGCCGTCGGGCTGGCGCACCACGTCGGCGTCGACGTCCTCATCGTGCTCGTCGGCGATCTCGCCGACGATCTGCTCGACGATGTCCTCGATCGAAACGATGCCGTCGGTGCCGCCATACTCGTCGACCACCAGCGCCAGATGAATCTGCTTGGCCTGCATGCGTTCGAGCAAATCGATCACCCGCGCCGATGGCGGCACGAACAATATCTCGCGCACGATCTTGGCCGCCGACAGCGGCATGGCGAGATCGATGGCTTTGAGGTCGAGTCCGGCCGGCAGCGGCTTCTTGCGCTTTTTGTTCTTGTCCGGATCGACCGCGGCATGCGCGGTCATGAACGCAATCAGGTCGCGGATGTGCACCATGCCGATCGGATCGTCGAGCGTGTCGTTATAGACCACCAGCCGCGAATGCGCGGCCCCCTCGAACACGCGGACCAGTTCGCCGATCTGTATGTCCTGCTGCACGGCCACGATATCGGCACGCGGCACCATGACGTCGCCGACGCGGCGCTCGCGCAGGCCGAGGATGTTCTTGAGCATCCGGCTTTCTTCCGGCGAGAAACCGGATTCGCCGGGCGACATGTCGTCGAGCACATCCTTGAGGTCGGCGCGGATCTGCCCCGGCTTCCAGCCAAACAGCGAGCGAAACGCGCGCACGAACCAGTTTCCGGTTTCGAGCGGCGCCTGCACCACCGGTAAATTGCGCGCCTCGAACGGCGGTTCGCCGGTGGCACTGGATAATGATGAATCGTTGTCGGGCATGGCGGTCAGGTATCACCACGGACAAGATCGCGACCGAGATAGGGATCGGGTAGTTTCATCCGGGTCATGACCTTGCCTTCGAGCATTTCCATTTCGTCGGCCTCGGAATCGGTCTGGTGATCGTAGCCGATGAGGTGGAGAAAACCATGCACTGTGAGATGCGCCAGATGATGAAGGAAAACACGGTCTTCCTCGTCGCATTCCCGCGTCAATGTCTCATAAGCGATGACGATGTCGCCAAGCATTCTGGCGCCGCCGCCCGATGCCGCTGCGGGAAACGACAGCACGTTGGTCGGCTTGTCGATTTTGCGCCATTCGCGATTGAGCGCCTGGATGGCGGTATCGTCGGTCAGCACGACACTGACTTCGCCGTCCGCCGTTGCGAGCGCGGCCGCCGCGGCGGCAATCGCATCGCGAACGGTCTGCTCGGCCAGCGGCTGGTTGGCCCACAACTGCGAGGCCATCTGAATGTCGACCGACGGCGCGGCATCGCGCCGCTTCCCTGCCGGTGTCATTTCCCAACCTCGCGCTTAGGCGTGCCGCGGTCATAGGCTTCGACGATGCGCCCGACCAACTCGTGCCGGATCACATCCTGCGCGCTGAAAGCGACGTGGCCGATGCCCTCGATGCCTTCGAGCAGCCGCACCGCTTCGGCAAGGCCCGACGGCTGGCCATTCGGCAGATCGACCTGGCTCGGATCGCCGGTGACGATCATGCGGCTGTTTTCGCCGAGACGCGTCAGAAACATCTTCATCTGCATCGAGGTGGTGTTCTGCGCTTCATCGAGAATGACGCAGGCGTTCGATAGCGTGCGGCCACGCATGAAGGCGAGCGGCGCGATTTCGAACTCGCCGCCCTCCAGCGCGCGCTCGACGATGCGTGCATCCATCAGGTCGTACAGCGCGTCGTAGATCGGCCGCAGGTATGGATCGACTTTCTCGCGCATATCGCCAGGAAGAAAGCCGAGCCGTTCGCCGGCTTCCACCGCCGGCCGCGACAGGATGATGCGATCGACTTCCTTGCGCTCATACATCTGGATGGCTTGAGCAACCGCGAGCCAGGTCTTGCCGGTGCCGGCTGGGCCGGTGCCGAACACCAGCGAGTAGCGCTTGAGCGCGCGAATATAAGCATCCTGCGCGGCGGTGCGTGCACGCACCGGGCGCTTGCGCAGATTGATTTCCTCGAAGGCGCCGCGTCCGCTCGCCGGATCGAAATCGAACAGCGAGCCTTGCGCGATCGCCTGCCGGATCGCGCCTTCGACGTC
The DNA here is from genome assembly GCA_031389105.1 of Hyphomicrobiales bacterium. Lineage (GTDB taxonomy): Bacteria > Pseudomonadota > Alphaproteobacteria > Rhizobiales > Xanthobacteraceae > Pseudolabrys. Next base: position 20,073 of record JANMSH010000264.1, on the reverse strand, counting down.
GCCGGACGACAATTCGTGGCCGTGCTTGATCTGCTCGTACAGACCTTCGAGCACGCGGCGTGCCTGTTCGCAGGCGCCGCGCGAACCGTTGATGGTGACGTGATTGCCGCGCTGTTCGGCAACGACGCCAAGACGCCGTTCGATCAGCGCGAGGTTTTGTCCGTATTGGCCGAACAGCACCGAGGCCAGCTTGTTGTCCTCGAACGCGAGCACGATCTGCGTGGTCGCCGTCTCCTCGGAGGTGGCGGCGGGCGGGATCACGGGATCCGATGTGCGCAAGGTGGTGCTCAAGCTCCTGTTGCGGCCAGTACTGGCGCGTAAGCCATCTGTTCGGCGCCGTCGCCGAACAGAGTGTTGGTTCCGGTTCCGGTGATCTTTACCGTCAGCACTGTACCGATCAGTTCAGGCTGCGCCATCACCTGCACTGTTTGCAAATATGGGGTTTTGCCGTTCAGTTGCCCAGGTAGGCGGCCGGGCTTTTCCAATAGCACTTCGACGGTGCGGCCGACGAAACTCGCATTAAAAGCTCGCCATTGCTGGGTGACCACGGCCTGCAGTCGTTGCAGGCGTTCAGCGCTCTCGGCGGCGGGAACCTGGTTCTCCATATCGGCAGCCGACGTGCCTGGGCGCGGCGAATAGCTGAAACTGTAGACGCCGCCATAGCCGACCTCTTCGACCAGCGAGAGCGTGTCGCGGAAATCGGCTTCGGTTTCGCCGGGAAAGCCGACGATAAAATCCGACGAGAATACGAGGTCGGCGCGCGCCGCGCGCAGCTTGGCGATGGTGTCGAGATAGTGGCGGCGGGTGTGGCGGCGGTTCATCGCCGCGAGAATGCGGTCGGAGCCGGACTGCACTGGCAGATGCACGCAAGGCATTAGCGCCGGCATGCTACCGTGGGCCTCGACAAGATCGTCCGTCATGTCGAGCGGATGGCTCGTCGTATAGCGCAGCCGCACGATACCGGACACGCGCGCGAGACGACGCAGCAATTGCGCAAGCGATGCCGGACGGCCATCGGCGCCGGTGCCGTGATAGGCATTCACGTTCTGCCCGATCAGCGTCACCTCGCGCACGCCAGCGTCGGCCAGCCGTTCGACTTCGGCGGCGATCTTTTCGACCGGGCGCGACACTTCGGCGCCACGCGTGTATGGCACGACGCAGAAGGTGCAGAACTTGTCGCAGCCTTCCTGCACAGTGACGAAGCTCGCGATGCCGCGCTTGGCAATCGCCGCGCGCGACGGGTGCGCCAGTAAATCGAACCTGTCCTCGACCGGAAATTCGGTGTTGACGATTTTTTCGCCTGCAATACCGTTTTTTTGCAGCCACGCGATCATATCGGGCAGGCGGTGATAATTCTGTGAGCCGACGACGAGGTCGACCGCGCTGGCGCGCCGGGTGATCTCAGCGCCCTCGGCCTGTGCGACGCAGCCGGCAACCGCGATCAACATCTCGCGGCCTTGCACGGCCGCGGCCTCCTTGAACGCGCGCACGCGGCCGATCTCGGAATAGACCTTATCGACCGCCTTCTCGCGGATATTGCAGGTGTTGAGGATGACGAGGTCCGCGTCGCCCATCTGGGCGGTCTCGGTGTAACCGGCCGGCGCCAGCGCGTCCGCCATACGATGCGAATCGTAGACGTTCATCTGGCAGCCGAACGACTTGACGTGGACTTTGCGGGGTTTGCTCATGCCGCTGCGGTTCGAACCATTGGCTAATCTACCCTGCCGTGGCGGCGCTTGTCGCCGTCAAGCCAAGATATTGATTTAATTACGATTTCAGGCGAGACCACTCGCCAAGAGGGCCGTCTTATCGCGTTTCCCGGCAAAAAGGAACGCCGCTCAGGAATGGGCCTTTGCCGGGTGGCTGCGGCCGAGCAAGGTCGCGGCGGTCATGCGGCGCACCGCGCTTTGCAGCGTCCTGGTCATGACCTTGCGGTCGGTGGTGCCATCGGCCGCTATCGGCTCGCCGTAACTCACCACCGCGTCGACGGCGCCGCGCGCGATGAACGCGGTGATGTGCGGCATGAAGTCGAGGTCGCCGTACCATGCCACGGTCGGGCGGTGCTGGCGGCCCATCGGAATGCCGTTCAGGCCGGTGTAGCAGATCGACATCGGCTGAATCAGGATGCCGTGCTCGGCCCGCGCGCTCGCTTCCTTCACTGCGCCGATCAGCGCGGAGCGGAACGGCAGCACGCGGTTGCCGTCGCTCGATGTGCCTTCCGCGAACAGCACCACCGAGGTGCCGTTGGCGAGCCGGTCGACGATATCGGCGATGGCGTCGCCGGTCTGCTGCCGCCGCGAACGGTCGACGAAAATCGTGCGCTGCGACTTGGCCGCGGTGCCGACCAGCGGCCAATTTCCGATCTCGCTCTTCGACACGTAAGCGATCGGCGCGATGGAGCCGATCACCAGAATGTCGGCCCACGACACATGATTGGAGATGAACAATACCGCGCGGTCGCGCACCGGTGTGCCGACCATGCGCACGCGAATACGCAGCGAAGCGCATAGCACGCTGTAATACCGCACGCCGATCGTGCCCCAACCCGGCAAGTTGAGCTTGCGCAGCACCCACTGAAGGAAAATCAACAAGGGCGTCATCACGAAGAACAACGCTGCGACAAGAGGACCGCGCATCAGCTTTTTTTCTTCTCGTCGGTGAGGGGCACGGCGTAGAGCTCAAGCCGGTGGTCGACCAGTTTGTAGCCGAGCTTGCGCGCGACTTCCGCCTGCAGCCGCTCGATCTCTTCCGATTGGAATTCGATCACTTCGCCACTGCGCAGATTGATTAGATGGTCGTGGTGGGCTTCCGGCGCGGTTTCGTAGCGCGCGCGGCCTTCGCGGAAATCATGGCGTTCGATGATGCCGGAATCCTCGAACAGCCGCACGGTGCGGTACACGGTGGAAATCGAAATCCGGTCGTCGACCTTGGCGCAGCGCCGGTACAATTCCTCGACGTCCGGGTGATCGTCGGATGACGCCAGCACGCGCGCGATCACGCGCCGCTGCTCGGTCATGCGCATGCCCTTGGCGGCGCACAAAGCCTCGATATTGCGTCGTTCTGGGCTGGTTTTTTCCGGCGAGGCCACGATGAGAACGTCTCCGTTTTGGCTCTCATATCACATATTGGAACAGGCGTTTGGTGGTTTAGGCAAGATCGCGGCGCAGCACCAGCGCGGTGGCGGGCTTGCCCCCGGCCACCGGATAATAATTGGGCCGCCGTGAAATCTCATGAAAACCGGCGCGGTCGTAGAGCCGGATCGCCGGCTTGTTATCCTCGTCGACTTCCAGAAACACCGTGCGCGCGCCGAGGCCGGCCAGCCGCCGCAAATGCAGCGTCAGCAGGTTGCGGGCAAGCCCGCGCCCGCGCCGTTCGCCGGCGACCGCGACCGACAGGATTTCCGCCTCGTCCTCGACCTGCCGCGACATGATGAAACCGATCAGTACGTTACCGGACATAGCGCGATGCGCGATCACGGTGCGGTCGACCAGCAGGCCCTCGACTTCCTGTTCGCTCCAGCCGCGGCGGAAAGACGCAGCGTGCAGCGGCGCAATCGCGAACGCATCGCGCGCGGTCGCTTCCGACAAAGCCAGCTCGCCGCGTGCGAACAGGCTGCGCAGGTAGCTGATCATCGGCGCGCCAGTTGCGCGGCGTTCTGCGGCTGCGCGTCGGGCGCGCGCAAGTACAGCGGCTTCGGCGGCGAAGCGGTTTCCGCCGCTGCGGCGCCGAGCCGCGCCACCCAGTTGATGTCGGGCGCGCTGCGTTGCTCGACAAACGACGGTGGACGTTCGCCGGCGGGCCAGATCGCGGCAAGCATATTCGCCGCGGTGCCGATCAGCCGCGGCGCGCCGGTCGCGGCAAAGCGCAGCGCTTCACGCAGCGGCACCAGCCGCGGCGCCACGAGCGTGCGACCGCCGGGACCGAAGGCTTGCAGGTAAACGTGATCGTGCCGCGCATCGATGACCGCGACCACCGGCAGCGTATCGTCTGCGGCGATGAAGGGCGCGGCATAGGCCGCGAGCGTCGACAGACCGACCGCCGGTTTGCCGGTCGCCAGCGCGATGCCGCGCGCGGCCGCGATGCCGACGCGCAGGCCGGTGAAACTGCCGGGACCGGTGGTGACCGCGATGCGGTCGATTTCGGAGAATGTCAGCCTGGCGCGATCGAACAGGCGCGCGATCAGCGGGATCAACGCTTCGGCGTGGCCGCGCACCATCGGCATCGATTCATGCGCGGTGATGCCGGCGTGCTCGGTGTCCAGCAGGGCGGCCGAGCAGGCTTCGAGTGCGGTATCGATGGCAAGGACGCGCATGATTCGATTGTAGCACCGCGCCCGCAGAAATGACGAAGCGCTAAATCGGCCTTACTTCAACCACGTCCGGTACGAAGTGGCGCAGCAGGTTCTGGATGCCGTGCTGCAGCGTCGCGGTCGAGGACGGACAGCCGGAGCAGGCGCCCTTCATCTGCAAGAAGACGATGCCTTCCTTGTAGCCCTTGAAGGTGATGTCGCCGCCGTCGCTGGCCACAGCCGGGCGCACCCGGGTCTCAATCAGATCCTTGATGGTCGCGACAGTGTCGGCATCCTTGGCGTCGAAGAATTCGTCGCTGTCGCCTTCTGTCGCGCTCGTGCCGGTCGCTACAAGCGGCGCGCCCGACATATAGTGTTCCATGATGGCGCCGAGGATCGCCGGCTTGATCTGCGGCCAGTCGCCGTCGCTCTTGGTCACGGAGATAAAGTCGGAGCCGAAGAACACGCCGCCGACATTCGGGATGTCGAACAGGCGTTCGGCCAGTGGCGATTGGCTGGCTGCTTCCTTGGTAGGCATGTCGAGCGTGCCCGCGTCGAGCACGGCGCGGCCGGGCAGGAATTTCAGGGTCGCCGGATTGGGCGTGGCTTCGGTCTGAATGAACATCGATCGGGCTCCTTGCCTCAGGCGGGTTCAAGGCCCGCGGGCGAGATCACTATACCCGATAGATGGGCCTTGCGCAGCGGCGGGTCAACCGGCTGAAACTCACGCGTTTCGGCGCGGTTTTACGACATCGCCCCGAGGTCGTCGTCGCTCAGATTGCCCGGCACGATTGCGATCGGAATTGCGAACAGCCCGGCGGTTTTCGCTAGGTTGCTGACCAGCGGGCCGGGACCCTCTTTGCCGGTGCCGGCCGCAAGCACCAGGATGCCGATATCGGCGTCCTCCTCGATCAACTGCGTGAGCTGTTCGGTGGTGTCGCCTTCACGAATGACGCGGTCCGGCGCGATGTTCGCGATCTTCTTGCAACGCAGGGCGAATTTGTCGAGCACCGCATTGGCCGCTTCCATCGCTTCTGCCTGCATGATGTCGGCGACGCCGAGCCACTGCTGATTGCGTTCGGCGGTTTCGATCACGCGCAGCATGACGATCTGCGACTTGGTACGGCCCGCGCGCTTGGCGGCCCAATAGACCGCGCGGTCGCATTCCTCAGTGTCGTCGATGACCACCAGATACTTGCGTTTGTGACCTTCTTCGAAACTTTGGCGTTTGCTGCTCATTGCCGAATGGTGGCACGGCGCGCGCCACGCCGACAAGCCGAACATTTGGCGAATAACCGCGCCTAAAGGCGTGGAATCATTCGAATTTGCGAATTTACTCGAATTTACCGCCGGACCAAGCCGACGATATCCTTGACCGCCTTCATGGTTTCGGCGGCAATCGTTTGCGCGCGTTGCGATCCGTCGGCCAATACGGAATCGATATAGACCGGATCCTGCACCAGCTTTTTCATCTCAGAACCGATCGGCCCGAGTTGCGCGACCGAGAGGTCGACCAGCGCGGTCTTGAACGTCGAGAACTGCGAACCGCCGAATTCACGCAGCACGTCCGCTTTGCTCACGCCTTTCAACGCCGCGTAGATGCCGACCAGGTTGTCGGCTTCGGGCCGCGGCTCGAGGCCTTTTTCTTCGCTCGGCAGCGGCTCCGGATCGGTTTTCGCCTTGCGGACTTTCTGCGCGATGGTGTCGGCGTCGTCGGTCAGATTGATGCGCGAATAATCCGACGGTTCCGACTTCGACATTTTCTTCGAGCCGTCACGCAGCGACATCACGCGTGTCGCCGGTCCCTGGATCAGCGGTTCGGGCTGCGGGAAGAACGCTTCGCCGTAACCGTGCGCATGAATCGATTGCGCGAAGTCGACGTTGAATTTCTGCGCGATGTCGCGCGCCAGTTCGAGATGCTGCTTCTGATCTTCGCCGACCGGCACGTGCGTGGCGCGATAGATCAGAATGTCGGCCGCCATCAGGTTCGGGTAGGCGTAAAGCCCGACCGAAACGTTTTCGCGGTCCTTGCCAGCCTTCTCCTTGAACTGGGTCATGCGGTTGAGCCAGCCCAGCCGCGCAACGCAGTTGAAGATCCAGGCAAGCTCGGCGTGTTCCGCGACCTGGCTCTGGTTGAAGATGATCTGCTTTTTCGGATCGATGCCGCAGGCCAAAAACGCCGCGGTCACTTCGCGGATGTTGCGCGTCAGTTCCGGCGGGTTCTGCCACACTGTGATGGCGTGCAGATCGACGACGCAATAGATGCAGTCATATTTGTCCTGCAGCGCGACGAACTTGGTGATCGCGCCGAGATAATTGCCGAGGTGCAGATTGCCGGTCGGCTGCACGCCGGAAAATACGCGTTCCTTGAACGCCATCGAACGATCCTCTCGAGCGCAGGCCAATGTCGTTGGGTGCAATGCCATGCCCGACCGGTGCGGCGCAAGACCTTTGCGTCCCCGGCGGCGCGTGGTCTGCCGTATGCCGGTCATACGCCTTTCTTACATTGCCTCGGCATTTCCGGTGGTTATAGTGCCGTTCTCACCTCGAGGTCCCCATGATTGCTTCCCGTTACGACGTACTCGGCATCGGCAACGCCATTGTCGATGTCATCGCCCGCGCCGAGGACGATTTCCTGGCCGCTCATGGCATGAACAAAGGCTCGATGGCGCTGATAGACGAAAAGCGCGCGGCGGCGATCTATGACGCGATGGGGCCGGCGACCGAAAGTTCGGGCGGCTCCGCTGCCAATACCATCGTCGGCGTCGCCTCCTTCGGCGGCCGCGCCGCCTTCGTCGGCAAGGTCAAGGACGACGAACTCGGCCGCGCCTTCACCCATGACATCCGCGCCGCCCGTGTCGGCTTCGACACGCCGCCGGCCTCCGACGGCCCCTCGACCGCGCGCTGCTACATCATGGTGACGCCGGACGGCGAGCGCACGATGAATACCTTTCTCGGCGCGGCGCAGGATTTGCACCCCAAGGACATCGACGAGGCGACGATCGCGGCCTCGGCCGTGATCTATCTCGAAGGCTATTTGTGGGATCCGCCGCACGCCAAGGCCGCCTTCGTCAAGGCCGCCGAGATCGCGCACAAGTCGAACCGGCGGGTCGCGCTGACGTTGTCGGACGCGTTCTGCGTTGGCCGCTATCGCGCCGAGTTTCTCAATCTGATCCGCAAGGGCACGGTCGATATCGTTTTCGCCAATGAGAGCGAGTTGCTCAGTCTGTATGAAGCCACCGACTTCGACAGCGCGGTGAAGCAACTGCGCAGCGACGCCCGGCTGGCGGTGGTGACACGCAGCGAAAAAGGCTGCGTGGTGGTGAGCCGCGACGGCGTCGAAGCGGTGCAGGCGATGCCGATCGAAAAGGTCGTTGATGTCACCGGCGCCGGCGATCTGTTCGCGGCCGGGTTCCTGGTCGGGCATTCGCACGGCAAGGACCATCGCACCGCGGCCCGCCTCGGCGCGCTCGCCGCGGCCGAAGTGATCCAGCATATCGGCGCGCGCCCGGCGGTCTCGCTCAAGAGCCTGGCGGCCGAGAACGGCCTGGCGACCTAGCCGCAGCTTCGGATTGGTAACCAGTTGGTAACCGAACGTGGTTACCGATTGGTGAAGAACCAATTCGGAGGACGCGACCATGGAAGAACCCAAGAATAATATCGCGCCGGCGAGCCCGGACGCATCCAAACCTGAATCCGCCAAGCTCGACGCGCATAAGCTCGATTTGCCGAGCGTCGAATCGCCGTCGATCTCGCCGGCGGGGCCGCTGAGCGAGCCCGTATCGGAAACAGCGCCGTTGATTGAGCCGGTGATCGCGAGGGCGGCTGCACCGGTCAGCGAACCGGCCGCTGAGACTGGCATCCAAATCATCTGGCCGGCGTTCAACATGCCGAAGTTCAGACCGCGCCAGAAGCGTCACGCCTTGCTCGCCGCGTCGGTGACGTTGGCCGCCGCGTTGGGCGCCGTCGTCGGCGCAGTGGCGAGCGGCGGCTTCTCGACGCCGGCGCCGCAGGTCAATGTCGCCGTGATTGAAGACCGCAAGGCGATGGAGCAGTCGATCGCGCGGCTCACCAGTCAAGTGACCACGCTCAAGACCAGCCTGGAGGCGACCAACAAGACGGCGAATGCGCAGATCGCGAAAATCAACGAGCGCGCCGACCGCATCGAGCGCAACGCCAGCGCCGAACTCGTCACCGGATCGATCTCGGCGCCGCAGACGGTCGCCGTCGCTCCGGCTCCGATCCCGACGCCACGTCCGGCGCCGCGCGTCGCCGCGGTCGAAAGCCAACCGCAAATTCAGCAACCTGCGCGTCCGCAGATCATTCAGGACTGGGTGGTTCGCGACACCCGCGACGGCTATGTCTACGTGGAGAGCCATGGCGACATCTATCAGGTGGTGCCCGGAGCGCCCTTGCCCGGGCTCGGCACGGTTGAATCCATCAAGCGGCTGGACGGCCGCTGGGTCGTGAAGACGCCGAAGGGCATCATCGTTTCCATGCGCGACCGCCGCTACTTCGAATAGTCGTGACGGCCAGATCGAACTCAAGCTGCGGCGGCGCCAGAACGGCGCCGCTTTTCTTTTGCAGCAAGAGCCAGTAGCGGCCCGGGCGAAACCGTGTCAGATTTCTCGCCCACGATGCGCGGGTGGCACGGGTCAATGTCATGGGCGGCACTTCGCTGAAAATTCTGGCAGCTGTTGCATGGGCTGTTGCATGGGCTGTGGCGTTGGCCGCGCCCACATCGGCGCAGACGCTGGCGCAAAGCCTCGCGCAGGGCGCGGCCCCCAAACCCGAGATGATGGAAAACTGTCCGGGCCTGATCGCCGGGCGGCCGCCTATAGCGCCCGTGCGCCGCGTCGCGCTCAGCGCCGATCAGATCCGCATCAACTACATCGGCCATTCGACCTTTCTCATCGAAAGCCCGAAGCTGGTGCGGGTCGCCACCGACTACAACGACTATGTGAAGCCGCCGGTACTGCCCGACATCGCGACCATGAACCACGCGCACTCGACGCACTACACGAATAATCCGGATCCCGGCATTAAGCATGTGTTGCGCGGCTGGGCGGAAAACCAGAAGCCGGCGCGCGTCGACGTGCAATTCAAGGACGTACGCGTGCGCAACGTGCCGACCAATATCCGCTCGTGGACCAGCGGCGACACCGAACGCCACGGCAATTCGATTTTCATTTTCGAAATGGCCAATCTCTGCATCGCGCATCTCGGCCATCTGCATCACACGCTGAACCAGGCGCAGTTGAATGAAATCGGCCGCGTTGACGTGGTGATGGTCCCGGTCGACGGTACAATGACGCTCGATCTCGAAGGCATGATCGACGTCGTGCGGGCGCTGAGGGCGCCGCTCGTAATCCCGATGCACTTTTTCAGTTCCTACACGCTCGACCGCTTCCTGCAGCGAATGCGTGGGGAGTGGGACACCGAGATTGCCGACGTGCCGTCGGTTGTCGTTTCGAAAGCCACCCTGCCGGCCAAGCCGAAGGTTCTGGTGCTGCCCGGACGCTAATACCGCTAAAAATTGCGTTTATTTTTTTGTTATCCCTATTTGTCGTTCCAAGAGTAGATCAACAACCTGTGACTTCCTCGGACCTGTTTTCCGCCGCAAACCCGCCGCTTATCAACATCCGACGTTGACCGCGTGGAACCAATGCTTAGGTTCCGCGTTCTTGGGTGCGGCAATTTTATTTCAAAAGGCTTTTGCGATGGTTCAAACGTGGAGCGGGTGGAAGCGGTTTCCCGACGCGCAGATTGGCGAGCATGTCGAAGCGCCGATCGGTCCCGGGGTCTATGAAGTCCGCCACACCGATACCGGCCGGCTGGTGGCCTTCGGCCACACCGCCAACGTCGCCAATGCGATCTCCGACCTCAAGCTCAACGGCGGCGTCTCCACCTTCGCCCGGCTGTTCGGCCGTGCGCCATTGGTGTCGCATGTCAACGATCTGGAGTATCGCACTTGCGCAGCGGCCACGCGCGCCGACGCCAAGACCACCGCCAGCCGCCTGATGGGGCTGCGCCAGATCGCCTGGAAGCGCCGCATGGACTCAGGATGGGCGGCGCGTCACCCGGGCTGATTTTCCTAAGTTCGTTCTCAAACGGCCGGTCCCCGCACCGGCCGTTTTGCTTTTCGGCGCTCGCGTATAAGCTTGGTATCAGCAAAAGGAAGCGCTGCCATGCTGAGTGCGGAGCAGAACGATCTCATCACGCGTGTCGGCCCCGGCACGCCGGCGGGCGCGCTGATGCGCCACTATTGGCAGCCGGCGGCATTGGTCGATGAGCTTGCCGGCAACCGTCCGATCAAGCCGGTGCGGCTGTTCGGCGAGGACCTCGTAATCTTCAAGGACGACAAGGGCCGTTACGGCCTGGTTGGCCGCCGCTGCCCGCATCGCGGCACCGATTTGGCATACGGACGTCTGGAAGATGGCGGCTTGCGCTGTGCCTTTCACGGCTGGCTGTTCGACGTCGACGGCAAGTGTTTGCAGACGCCGGCCGAGCCGGACGACAGCAACCTGTGCGCCAATATCCGCGCCAAGGCTTACCCAGTGGTGGAGAAGAGCGGCATCCTGTTCGCTTACATGGGACCGGGCGAGCCGCCGGCATTTCCGCATTTCGATTGTTTCGTCGCGCCCGACACCCACACCTTCGCCTTCAAGGGCATGATCGACTGCAACTGGCTGCAATCGCTCGAGGTCGGCATTGACCCGGTACATACGTCGTTTCTCCATCGCTTCTTCAACGACGAAGATCCGAGCCAGGCCTACGGCAAGATGTTTCGCGACAAGACCAAAGATTCCGACATGCCGATGACGCAGATCATGCGCGAGGTGACGCGGCCAAGAATTGAAGTTGAAGAAACAGCTTTCGGCTTCCGCGTGGTGACGTTGCGCCAGATCAGCGACACCAGCACGCATGTGCGGGTTACCAATTTAGTGTTTCCGAACGCCTTCATGATTCCGATGAGCCGCGAGATGACGATCTCGCAGTGGCATGTACCGGTCGACGACACCAAGCACTATTGGTACGCGATTTTCACCTCGTTCGGCGCGCCGGTTAACAAGGAAGAGATGCGCCGCCAGCGGCTTGAGTTGTATCAACTGCCCGATTACATCCCGAACAAGAACAAAAACAACGATTACGGCTTCGATCCGCACGAGCAGGAGCACGAGACCTACACGGGCATGGGCGCCGACATCAACGTTCATGACCAATGGGCATGTGAATCGATGGGCGCAATCCAGGACCGCACCCAGGAACATCTCGGTACGTCGGACAAGGCGATCATCGCCTATCGTAAGATGCTGCGCGACGCGATTGCGCAAACCGGCAAAGGCGAGCGTCCGGTGATGGTGCTCGACGAGGCCAAGGCCGCGCGCGTCACCGGTCCAGCGGCGATCGACGGCATCGGGCCTTCCGACGATTGGCAGGGCTATTGGCAGAAGACCGAAGCCGCCAAACGCAAGACGATGAGCTGGGCACATGGTGAATAGCGAATGGCAAGTGGCGAGTAGGGAGCTTTTCCTTTCCATTCGCTATTCGCCACTCGCCATTCGCACCTAGAAAATGCCGCCACGTAAACCCCGCACAACTGCAAGCTTCGTCGAACGCCACGAGCTATGGACCGCCGACCAGGCGCGCATGGCGGCCGACGTCGAGCGCACGATCAAGAAAAACAAGATCGAGGTGGTGCGGTTCTCGTTCGCCGATCAGCACGGCGTGCTGCGCGGCAAGGCGTTGTTGGCATCCGAGGTCGCCGCCGCGATGCGCGCCGGCGTTACCATGACGACGACGCTGCTCGCCAAGGACACGTCGCACAAAACCGTCTATCCGGTGTTCACGCGGGGCGGCGGCTTCAACATGGGCGAAATGCAGGGCGGCGGCGACTTTGTCATGGTCGCCGATCCGTCGACATTTCGCGTGCTGCCGTGGGCGGAAAATACCGGCTGGATGCTGTGCGACATCTATTTCAGCAACGGCAAGCCGGTGCCATTTTCCACCCGTGCGCGCTGCCGCGACGCATTGACGACGCTCGGTCACGCCGGCTTCGATTTCATGGCCGGGCTGGAAGTGGAATTTCATCTGTTCAAGCTGCAAAACCCGCGGCTCGCGCCGGCCGACGCCACCTGGCCGCCGGAAGCGCCCGAAGTCAGCCTGCTGACGCAGGGCTATCAGTATCTCACCGAATCCCGCTTCGACATGATCGATCCGGCGGTTGCGATCCTACGGCGCGGCGTCGAGGCGCTCGGTCTGCCGCTGCGCTCGGTTGAACTGGAACTGGGTCCGAGCCAGGTCGAATTCACCTTCCGCCCGATGATGGGGCTTGCTGCCGCCGACGCGATGATCCTGTTCCGCTCGGTGGTGAAGCAGATCGCGCGCCGCAACGGCTATCTGGCCAGCTTCATGTGCCGCCCGGCGTTGCCGAACCTGATGTCGAGCGGCTGGCATCTGCATCAGTCGCTGATCGAGACCAAATCGAAGCGCAACGCCTTTGCCTTCGACCACCCCGACGTGCTGTCGACCGTCGGCCAATATTATCTCGGCGGTCTGCTCGCGCACGCGCGCGCCGCCGCTGCTTTCACCACGCCGACTATCAACGGCTACAAGCGCTACCGCGCCTATTCGCTGGCGCCGGACCGCGCGATTTGGGCGCGCGACAATCGCGGTGTGATGATGCGCGTGCTGGGCCAGCTCGGCGATGCATCGACACATTTGGAAAACCGCGTCGGCGAACCCGCTGCCAATCCGTACCTCTACATCGCCTCGCAGATTTACGCCGGTCTCGACGGCATCGCGCAGCGGCTCGATCCAGGACCGTCGGCCGACACACCTTACGAGCACGCCGCGGCGCTGCTGCCCAAGACTTTGGGCGAGGCATTGACCGCGCTGCGCGCCGACGACACGTTTCGCGCCGGTTTCGGTTCGGCTTTTGTCGACTACTATGCGCATATCAAGGATGCCGAACTGGCGCGCTTCAAGAAAGATTCGGTCGAGCAAACTGACGTCACGCCCTGGGAACAGAAAGAATATCTGGATTTATTCTAATGCCATTCGCCATCACGCCCGACAAAGTGAAGCTCCATTATGAGGAAATCGGGACCGGCGCGCCGATCGTGTTCGTGCACGAATTCGCTGGCGACCACCGCAGTTGGGAACCGCAGATGCGCGAGTTCGGCAAGCGCTACCGCTGTATCGCCTATGCCGCGCGGGGCTATACGCCGTCCGATATTCCGGCCGACCGGAACGCTTATACATACGAGCACGTGATGCGCGATTGCGTGGCAGTGCTCGACCATCTCAAGATCGAACAGGCGCATCTCGTCGGCCTGTCGATGGGCGGCTACACGGCGCTGCAGGTCGCGCTCAATCATCCGGAACGCGTGCGCTCGATGGTGCTGGCCGGCGCTGGTTCTGGCAGCGTGCGCTCCGAAACCGCGGAGTTTCACAAGAATGCGCAGGTGCTGGCGGAAAAGTTCGAGCGCGAAGGCGCCGCGTCCATTGCAGAAACCTACGGCCTTGGGCCGAGCCGCGTCCCGTTTCTGGTCAAGGACCCGCGGGGCTTCGCGGAATTTTCGCGGATGCTCGCCGAGCACGACGCGCAAGGCTCCGCCAACACCTCGCGCGGCTTTCAGGGTGGGCGGCCGTCGCTCTACGATTTTGAAAGCGAAATCCGCAAGCTCGCTACGCCGGCGCTGATCGTGGTCGGCGACGAAGACGAGCGCTGCATCGAGCCGAGCCTGTTTCTCAAGCGCATGCTATCGGCCTCCGGCCTGGTGGTGATGCCCAAGACCGGCCACGTCGTGAATCTGGAAGAACCCGATTTGTTCAATCAGGCGGTCGGCGATTTCCTCAGCAGGGTCGATACCGGTCGTTGGGTGGCGCGCGACCCGCGGACGATTCCGGCGAAGGCGTAGCCAACGGAACTTTTGCCCGCTTCCGGCGATTAAAGGGGCGAAGTTTCCAGACCGCAAGGAGCCGCCGATGCTGAAATGGGCCGCCATATTTCTGCTGATCGCCATCGTTGCCGGGATATTCGGTTTCACCGGCGTCGAACAGGCATCCGCCACCATCGCGCAATGGCTGTTCGGTATCTTCCTGGTACTGTTCCTGGGTGCGATTTTCATCGGCCTGTTTATCGGGCGCAAGCTGACGTCGTAAGCTCCGGCGAGGCCTTTAAGCGTCCACGCTGGCGCTAAGCGCGTTGTTCTGGATGAACAGGCGGCGCGGCTCGACCAGTTCGCCCATCAGTTCGGCGAATACGTTGTCGACTTCCTCGCCTTCTTTGATCTTGACCTGCAGCAGCGAGCGCACGTTGGTGTCGAGCGTGGTTTCCCAGAGCTGCTCGGGGTTCATCTCGCCCAGCCCTTTATAGCGCTGCATAGTGATGCCTTTGCGCCCGGCATTGGTCAGCGCCTCGAACAGGCCGACCGGGCCGTGGATCGAAATTTCTTCGTCCTTGCGTCGCAGCACAGCCGGCGGCGTCGGGCGCGGGAAGGTCTGTTGCAGTGCCGGTGCGAATTCGTCGAGCTTGCGCGCGTCGGCCGAGGCCAGCAAAGCCTGGTCGATGATCGCGGCTTCCTTGACGCCGCGCACCGTGCGCTCGAAGTGGAAGCCTTCGTCGTCGAAGGTGCCGATCCAGCCACGTTCGGTCTCGTCGGCCAGCGCGTCCATGCGCTTGGCGATGTAGGTTGCGGCCGCCGCGGCGGCCGCCGGTTCGCCGGTCACTTCCGGGCGCAACACGCCGGCGATCGAGGCCTGCTCGATCACCTTGCGGTTATAGCGGCTGTGCAGTCCGCCCAAGAGGCCGCGGATGGTGCGTGAGTCCTCGACCAGCTTGTGCAGATCGGCGCCGGCCAGCTCTTCGCCGTTCGACAGCCGCAGCACGGCCTCTTCGATGCCGGTGGTGATCAGATAATCTTCCAGCGCGCGCTCGTCCTTGAGATATTGCTCGGACTTGCCGCGCGCGATCTTGTAGAGCGGCGGCTGCGCGATATAGAGGTGGCCGCGCTCGATCAGCGACGGCATCTGCCGGAAGAAGAACGTCAGCAGCAGCGTACGGATGTGGCTGCCGTCGACGTCAGCGTCCGTCATGATGATGATCTTGTGATAGCGCAACTTCTCGACGTTAAATTCGTCGCGGCCGATGCCGGTGCCGAGCGCGGTGATCAGCGTGCCGATTTCCTGGCTGCCCAGCATCTTGTCGAAGCGCGCGCGCTCGACGTTGAGGATCTTGCCGCGCAAAGGCAGCACCGCCTGGAATTCGCGGTTGCGGCCTTGCTTGGCGGAGCCGCCGGCCGAGTCGCCCTCGACGATGAACAGTTCGGATTTGGCCGGATCGCGTTCCTGGCAATCGGCAAGCTTGCCGGGCAGCGACGAGATGTCGAGCGCGCCCTTGCGGCGGGTCAGGTCGCGCGCCTTGCGCGCGGCCTCACGCGCGGCGGCGGCTTCCACCACCTTGCCGACAATGACGCGAGCTTCCTGCGGGTGAATCTCGAACCAGTCCTGCAGCGCCTGATTGATGACGTTTTCGACCACCGGCCGCACTTCCGAGGACACCAGCTTGTCCTTGGTCTGCGACGAGAATTTCGGGTCCGGCACTTTCACCGACAGCACCGAGGTTAAGCCTTCGCGGCAGTCGTCGCCGGTCAGCGCCACCTTTT
Source organism: Hyphomicrobiales bacterium (assembly GCA_031389105.1). Taxonomy (GTDB): domain Bacteria; phylum Pseudomonadota; class Alphaproteobacteria; order Rhizobiales; family Xanthobacteraceae; genus Pseudolabrys. The sequence continues at coordinate 4,116 of JANMSH010000264.1, read as the reverse complement.
CCTTGCGCGTGGTGCCGATGGTCTCGGCGTATTGCGTGATCTGGCGCGTCAGCGCGCCGCGGAAGCCGGCGAGATGGGTGCCGCCGTCGCGCTGCGGGATGTTGTTGGTGAAGCACAGCACGCTCTCGTGGTAGCTGTCATTCCACCACAATGCGCATTCCACCACGATGCCATCGCGCTCGGCCTTGATCATCACGGGCTTCGGGATCAGCGGCGTCTTGTTGCGGTCGAGGAATTTCACGAAGGCCTCGACGCCGCCTTCATATTTCATCTCCTCGCGCTTCTCGACTGCGTGGCGCATGTCGGACAGCACGATATTGACGCCGGAATTCAGGAACGCCAGTTCGCGCAGGCGATGCTCGAGCGTGGCAAAGTCGAACTCCACCATCGTGAACGTCGCGGGCGAGGGGAAGAACGTCACTTGCGTGCCGCGCTTGCCGTCGGCGTCGCCGACGACCTTCAACGGCGCCACCGCGACGCCGTCCTTGAATTCCATGAAGTGTTCTTTGCCGTCGCGCCAGATGTTGAGCTTGAGCCAGCTCGACAGCGCGTTGACCACCGAGACGCCGACGCCGTGCAGGCCACCGGACACCTTGTAGGAATTCTGGTCGAATTTTCCGCCGGCATGCAGCTGGGTCATGATGACCTCGGCCGCCGAGATGCCTTCGCCGGCATGGATGCCGGTCGGAATGCCGCGGCCGTTGTCGCTCACCGTCACCGAGCCGTCGGGATTGAGGACGGCCACCACTTCGGTGGCGTGCCCGGCCAGGGCCTCGTCGATGGCGTTGTCGACCACCTCGTAGACCATATGGTGCAGGCCGGAACCGTCGTCGGTGTCGCCGATATACATGCCCGGCCGCTTGCGTACGGCATCGAGTCCCTTGAGGACCTTGATCGATTCCGCGCCGTAGTCGGTGTCGTCGGAGCGGATATCTCGGGCCGGTTCAGCCATCGGCGCCACCTTCAAAAACGGTCGAAAAAAATGAGTCGAAGTGTCATTTTGTGTGACACGAAAATTGAGTCCCGTACAGGGCAAACTCAGCCCTGTTAATATGTTGATTTAAAAGAATTTTTTAAAGAGGCGGTGGCTAAAATCAGCCCCAATTCTGAGCCTGTTCCGAGGCTGAATCGCGGGTCTAAAGGAGGCCTCGAAGGCACCTGAAAAAGTCAAAAAGATAGTCTCGTATTTAGCCAACGTCCGATCGCCGCCGGCTATGCATCAGCCGATCTGATATGCGCTCAGCGTGGTCGGATGGATGTGGTGAAAAGCGGGTTCATAATCGGGAACCGGCTTGCTGAAGGCGCTCATCGCCGCGGTCAGGATCTCGATGCGATCAAGTTCGGCGCGCATATTGTCGAGCACGCGATGCACCTCGCGCCTCACTCGATCTATGGCCGGTTCCGATTTCATTTCCGCTCCCTAAACTGGCTCGCTGCCAGTGCTGTTTCGTGCTGGGTTAAGGCCCGGGGAGAGGGATCGTTCCGCTTTTCCTTTAGTTCAAGTTGTCTCGATTAATGAAGGGTTGCCAATAGCTTACTGGAACCTTACCGGCGTGGTCGGATGCTACCGGCGTGTATCTCAAAAACTTGCGCGCGATCGACGATATCGCCGAACGCTGCCGGATCGGCCCCGGTCATCCAGACCTGGGCGCCGAGCGCGGTCAGCGCGTCGTACAGCGCCGCGCGCCGTGCCGGATCGAGATGGGCAACGACCTCGTCGAGCAGCAGCAGCGGCGCGGTGCCGGTCATCTCCTTGATCAGCCGCGCATGCGCGAGGATCAACCGGATCAGCAGCGCCTTCTGCTCGCCGGTCGAGGCTTCGGATGCTGCGATGTTCTTGTTGGCGTGCGTCACCGCAAAGTCGGACAGATGCGGGCCGTCGAGCGTGCGGCCGGCGGCGGCGTCGCGCGCGCGGTTGTCCTTGAGCAATGCGCGATAGCGGTCCTCGATCTCACGCGCGCTCGTGCTTGGCAGCAGCTTTTCCATCCAGCCTTCCAGCGCGATCTCAGGGATCGGAAATTCTGGCGACTGATTGCGTGTAGCTTCCAGTGCGCCGGACAGACGGTTGACGGTCTCGGCGCGCCCCGCCGCCACAGCGACGGCGACCTCCGCGGTCTCGTGCTCGATGGCGTCGAGCCAATGCGGATCGCTGCGCGGGTCTTCCAGCAGCCGGTTGCGCGAGCGCAACGAGCGCTCCAGCGCCGAGACGCGGCTGGAGTGCTGCGCGTCGACCGCCAGCACCAGGCGGTCGAGAAACCGACGGCGCTCGGAAGCCGGTCCGTTGAACAGCGGGTCCATCGCCGGCGTTAACCACACCACGCGCAGATGCTCGGCAAATGCGGTGGCGGAGCCGACGTTTTCGCGGTCGATGCGGCATTTGCGCGAATTGGTCGTCGCATCCGCCGCCGGCGGATCGATGCCGGTGCCGAGCGTCGACAGGCCGAGCATGCCCTCGATCTCCGCCGACGCCGCCCAGGCGCCGTCGCCTTCGGTGAAAGCCAGTTCGTCCATGGTGGCGCGGCGCAGGCCGCGGCCCGGCGCCAAAAGTGAAATCGCCTCGATCAGATTGGTCTTGCCCGCGCCATTGGCGCCGGTCAGCACCACCGGCCCCGCGCGATCGAGCGACACCTGGGCCGCGTGATAGCTGCGGAAATTCGTCAGCGTCAGGCGTTGGATGAAGGCGGCGGTCATTGACGTGCCTTACCACCGCGACCGGCGGTGCGAAACGTCACACCCGCATCGGCATCAGCACATAGAGCGCGCCTTTGGCGTCCTTGTCCTGGATCAGTGTCGGCGAACCGGGATCGGCGAGCTTGAGAACGGCGACCTCGCCTTCGATCTGCGCGGCTATGTCGAGCAAGTATCGAGAGTTGAATCCGATATCCAGCGGCTCTGAATCGTACTCGACTTCGATTTCTTCCGTTGCGCTGCCTGAATCCGGATTGGTCACCGACAGGACCAGCCGCCCGCCGGTGATGGCGAGCTTGACGGCGCGGCCGCGCTCGCTCGACACCGTCGAGACGCGATCGACCGCGGCTTCGAAATCCTTCTTGTCGACGATCAGGCTCTTGTCGTTGTTGGCCGGAATGACGCGGCCGTAATCCGGGAAGGTGCCGTCGATCAGCTTCGAGGTCAGCACCGCATTGCCGATGGTGAAACGGATTTTACCGGCCGACAGCTCGATCGCGATTTCGCCTTCGCCGGTTTCGATCAGGCGCTGCACTTCCGCAACCGTCTTGCGCGGCACGATGATGCCCGGCATCCCCGCCGCGCCTTCCGGCAGCGGCAACTCGACCTGCGCCAGCCGGTGACCGTCGGTCGCCACCGCGCGCAGCTTGCCGTCCTTGGCCGTGCCGGCGACGTGCAGGTAGATGCCGTTGAGGTAATAGCGCGTCTCTTCGGTCGAGATCGCGAACTGGGTCTTGTCGATCAGCCGCTTGAGATCGCCGGCCGCGACCTTGAACGAATGCGTCATCTCGCCGGCGGCGAGATCGGGGAAGTCGCTCTCCGGTAGCGTTTGCAAGGTGAAGCGCGAACGTCCGGCGCGGATCGACAGCACGGCGCGGTCGCTGGAGCCTTCGATCACAATCTGCGCGCCCTCGGGCAGTTTGCGTACGATCTCGTAGAACATATGCGCCGGCACGGTGGTGGCGCCGCCGGGCGAAACCTCTGCGGCGATGCTGTCGGTCATTTCGAGATCGAGATCGGTCGCCTTAAGGCTGAGCTTGCCTTTGTCGGCCTTGAGCAGCACGTTGGCGAGAATCGGGATGGTATTGCGCCGTTCCACCACGCGGTGGACGTGGCCCAGCGACTTCAGCAACTCTGCACGCTCGACGGTAACTTTCATGGGAAACCCGCTTCGGCGCCTTTGAAAAGGCCTTCAATCAAGGCAAGACCTATCAGGTCGAGACGCCAAGCCGACCGTTCGCGGAATGCGAGGCCGGGGAGCAAAGGTGACAAGAGCGGGCGCAATGCGCAAGTGCGGTGTTGCGTCCCCGTTCATCTCCCCAGGAGTTCACAGCCTGGGGAGCCTATTCCTGCAATTGCCGCTTCAAAATCTCGATTTCCTCGGCCAGCGCCATGTCGTTGCCGACCAGGCCCTCGATCTTGCAAACG
>JANMSH010000225.1:0-22863 GCA_031389105.1 Hyphomicrobiales bacterium | reverse complement strand
CGTACATGCAGAGCACGGCGCCGAGGCCGTGCTTCTTCATCATCGTGCGCGCGCGCTCGATGCGGTACTCGCGCAGCCGCTCCCAATTGATGCGCTGCTGCCAATCGAGACCTACGGTGCCGAAATTCGCTGTGCCCATGGCTTTCCTCCGAGCGGCGCGTAGACCGCGCCGTATGTGTTGATTGATGAAATCCTATGCCGGTTGGCTTGTGAAGCGAAAATAATATATTCTGCGTCCAGTCATTAGTTTTTCTAATACTCCGATATTAAGGGCTTCCATGGCCAACATCCCGCTGCGGCAAATCCGCGCCGTCATCGCCGTGTGTGAAGAAGGCTCGTTCACCCGCGCCGCGGCGCGCGAGAATGCCACCCAGTCCGGCATTTCCCAGCACGTGGCGAACGTCGAACGCACGCTGGGCGTGCAATTATTCGACCGATCGACCGGTAGCGTGAAGCCGACTCCGGCAGGCCTGCGCTACTACCGGCGCTGCGTCGAAGCGGTCGGCACGCTGGCGCATGCCGCGGAGGAAGCCCGCTCGCTCGCCGGCGAGGTATCCGGCGAATTGCGCATCGGGCTGATGCCGACCTTCACCCGCGCCGTGTTGGCGCCGGTGCTGGACGATTTCGTGCCACGCTGCCCGGAAGTGCGCCTGCACATCGTCGAGGGCTACAGCGGCTCGCTCACCGACATGGTGCTCGACGACGAACTCGACTTCGCGGTGGTGCCCGCTTTCGAGGGGACGATCGGATTGAAATCGCGGCTGCTGGTGCGCGACCGTGAAATGATGATCTCCGGTCCCCGCGCCGGCTTCACGCCGCTCGCACCGGTGCGGCTGTCGGAATGCTCAGCCCTGAAGATCGTGGTGCCAGGGCCGGACAATATCCGCCGCCGCAATCTCGATACTTATTTCCAGAGCCACGGCGTCGAAGTCGCGGCCCTGCTGGAAATGGACGCGATGATCGCGACGCTTGAATTCGTCGCGCGTTCGGACTGGGTTACGATTTTGCCGAGCGTGATTTCGGTCAACGATATCGGCCGCGGCGAACTGATCGTCAATCCGATCGCGGAGCCTGAACTGCATGCCGAGTTCGTGGTAATCCAACCGGCGCGCCGCACGCTATCGACACAGGCCCGATTGTTCCTCGAACGCTTCGAACGCGAAGTCGCGCATGTTCACGAGCGATGGGACGAGGCGATTGCGGGGACGAAGAAACGGAAGTTGACGGCTTAATCAGACGTCCATCCACTTCCCGTCCGCGTCCACCGACTTGAACACCGCCTCCAGCGCCGAGGCGGTTTGCAGAATGCCGTCGGGCGAGATCGGGAACGCGCCATGCCCGAGCGCGGCCTTGGCGAAATAATCCAGATTATGGCCGAGGTGATTATCGGCCGGTCTATCGATGGTTTCGGGATCCTTGCCCGCATACTTCACAATGGCCCGGGTCTCGCTGACGCTCATGGCGTGGCAATTCTCGCCATAGACCGCGATGCGCCATTCGAAGGGCGTCTTGATCGTTGTGGCGAGCGTGCCGGTGGCGCCGCTTTCGAATTCGATCAGTGCCGAGGTGGTGTCGCCGGTGTCAAGCTTCAGCGCGCGCGCCTTCGACAGCGCGGCGATGCGCTTCATCGGACCGGCCAGATCGCGGAAACAGTCGAGCACGTGAATGCCCATGCCGGTCATGCCGCCTGCGCGCGCTTCGGACGCCTGCATGCGCCAACTGTCGAGGGGATAGCTCGCCAGCCAATCGTGGCTGTAATTGCCTTCGACATGCATGATGGTGCCGAAGCCGGCACCCTTTACGATTTCGTCGAGCACGCGCATCGACGGCATCAGCCGGAAATGATGGCCGACGCCGATCACGATGCCGGCGCGCTTCACTGCTTCCAGCATGACCGCGGCGTCGGCTTTGGCCAGCGCGAACGGCTTCTCGCAGTAAAGATGCTTTTTGGCAGCCGCCACAGCCACTACTTGCGCGCGATGCTTGCTGTGCGGCGTCGCCAGGATCACCGCCTGCACTTGAGGATCGGCCAGCACCTCGTCGAGCGAAGTGCCGAGCGTGAACTCATTTTCCTTGGCGAAGTCGCGTACCGTGTCCGGCTCCAGCGACACGCCGCGCACGAAGCGGAGCGGCGCGCCGAAGTCCTTCGCCGCCTTGACGAGCGTCTTGCCCCACCAGCCGAGGCCAACGATTGCCGTATTGAGCATGAGAGCCTGACTAAACCGACGCGGGCGCGCCGGGCTGCTTGAGCGGGTGGGCGCGCGCGAAAGCGTCGTTCTTGGCGCAGGTCGCGGCGATGCGGGCCACCGTCGGGAACGGAGCCAGATCGACCTTGAAAAAATTGGCGCCCGCCACCTGACTGGCCAAACAGATGTCGGCGATCGTGATCTGCTCGCCCTGGCAATAAGTACCGGTTTCTTTTTCGGTCGAGAGATGCTGCTCGAGCCCGGTCAGCGCCGCCTTGTGCCAATGCTGCGCCCACTTCTGAACGCCGGCCTCGTCGATCTTGAATTCGTGGGCGAGATATTCGCGCACGCGCGGCACGATCAGCGGATGGCTGTCGCAGGCAACGATCTGCGCCAGGCCGCGGACCCGCGCGCGCGCTTTCGGCTCGCTCGGCAGCAGCGGCGGCTTGGGATGCACTTCGTCGAGATACTCGATGATCGCCAGCGACTCGAACAACGCCGGGCCGTCGCCGTCGACCAAAGCCGGCAGCGCCATCATTGGATTGACGTCGCGGAATTGCTGCTCGCGCTGCTGACCCTTCATCAAATTGACGTCGATCACCTCGGGGGTGAGCCCCTTGAGGTTGAGCGCAACGCGCACGCGATAGGTCGCGAGCGAACGCCAGAAGGAAAATAATTTCATTACAGCCTCCCCGAATTGTTTGTTTATTTGTATCTATTTCTTGCGGCCCGACCAGTACACCGCCATGCGCGCGCCGTCCTCGTCGCCAAAGCCATTTTTGGTGGCATCCTCGAAGCCGGCGAGCGCTGCCCTGGTCGCAATCATATCGGCGCCTTTGGATTCGCCGGTCTCGATCATGGTGCGCAGATCCTTCACGGCATTGGCGATGCTGAAGGTCGTCGGCCCCGGATCTCCGCCCTCCAACATGGTGACGATCATGGGAGCCCGCCCCTTGATCGCAGCGTTGGCGCCATTGGTATCGACGAACAGGTCGAGCAGGCGCTTGGGCTCCCAGCCGACGCTGCGCGCGATGGCGAAAGCTTCGCCATACGCCTGCCACGCCACCATCAGCGGCAGATTGATCGCGAGTTTCATCGCAGTGCCGGCTCCGATCGGGCCGCAATGCTCCAGCCTGCGGCAGAGTTGATCGAGGATCGGCTTGGCGCGCTCGGCGTCGGCCGGATCGGCACCCATCAGGCCGAGCAGTTTGCCCGTGCGCGCTGGGACGGTAGAGCCGCCAACCGGGCATTCGACCATCGCCGCCCCTTTGGCGCGAATCTTGGGCGCGAGACCAAGCGAGACCTTGGGCGGCACGGTGCTCATCTCGATGAACAGCTTGCCTTTGACGTCGCCGGACAGCAGGCCGGACGGACCGTTATACACCGCGTCGATCGCCGCGCCGTCGGTGAGGATGGTGATGACCGCGTCGGACGCGGCGGCAACTTCGGCGGGGGTCTTCGCCACCTTGGCGCCGGCGTCGGCCAGCGGCTTGCTCTTTTCCGGGTTGCGATTCCAAACGGTAACCTGGTGCCCAAGTTCGATCAGCCGCACCGCGATTGGCGCGCCCATGGCACCAAGTCCTGCTACGCCAATATTCATCAAGTCCTCCCGCATTGTTTCGACACTCTTTTGCCGTGACGATAAGCGATCACGGCGCGGCTTGAAAGCCGCCTCGCGAGCATCCCCACTCGACAGAGCCGGGCTCGACCAATTATCAAGGAACAACGACGCACATCTGCGTGCGCGACTTCGGGAGACGTCAAGAATGGTTGCGGCCAAAAAGAGCAAGGGCACGGTCGGCGTGATCGGCCTCGGCATCATGGGCGGTTCGTTCGCCAAGAACCTCGCCGCCGCCGGCTGGCGCGTGGTCGGCTACGACATCAGCGCGAAAGCGCGCAAGGCTGCGGAACACGCCGGCGTCGAGATCGCCAAGAGCGCTGTCGACGTTGCCAGCAAAGTCCCCACTATCCTCACCAGCCTGCCCAAGCCGCAGGCATTGATCGACACCGCGCGCGCGATCGCCGCCGCAAAACTTCCACGCAAGACGATTGCGGAAATGAGCACCTTCGCCATTTCAGACAAGGAAAAAGCCGAAGCCATCCTGCGCAAGGCCGGCCACACTTTGCTCGACGTTCCGGTCAGCGGTACCGGCTCGCAAGCCGCGACGCGCGACCTGGTGTTCTATGCCAGCGGCGACAAAAAAAGCGTTCGCAAACTGCGGCCGATGTTCGAGGTGTTCGGCCGCAAGGTCTATGACACCGGCGCCTTCGGCAACGGCAGCAAGATGAAATACGTCGCGAACCTGCTGGTCGCGATCAACAACGTCGCCAGCGCCGAAGCCATGGTCTACGGCATGAAGTCCGGCCTTGCGCCGCAGGCCATCTTCGATCTGATCCAGGGCGGCGCCGGCAATTCGCGCATTTTCGAATTGCGCGCGCCGATGATGGTGAGGAACAACTACAAAGACGTCACCATGAAGATCGACGTTTGGGACAAGGACATGCAGGTGATCGGCGACTACGCGCGCAAGATCAAAGTGCCGACGCCGATGTTCGACGCCTCCAAGCCGGTTTACCTGAAGGCGATGAAGACCGGCTATGGCGCGCAAGACACCGCCGCGGTCTGCGCCGTGCTGGAGAAGATGGCCAAGGTCAAACGCGGCAAGGCCAAGCGCAAGTAACGCCACGATCCGCGGCAAGGACTATAAATATGGCGGCGCCAGCGGCGGCAAGTTGTCTAACTTCAAAAACGAACTAACCTGTTGCGGAGCATTCCTCCACAACAAACCGGAAGACCGGCCGCCGGCCATATTCAACGGCGTCACCGGACCACATTTCGCCAGTGGAAAAGCGCCCACCCTGCTGCTGCCGATCATCTCGCCGAATAAGCAGGCAGCAACCAAAAAGCGCCAGCGCGAATAGCATTGCATCGCGCCAAGTGAAGATTGGCGAAGACGGTGCAGTGTGCAACCATGGAAATGACGAGCTGCGGCTATTTGGGATGTTCATTCCCAGCCAACCTGGGATAAGGTTTAGGCAACCTTCGATTTAAAAGAAGGACCGAGGAGAAGAATGAATACACAGTTCTGGGTCGTCCAAGCTTTCAACGGCATTTCATACGGCGCGCTGCTGTTTCTGATCGGCAGCGGTCTGTCGTTGATCTTCGGCGTCATGCGCATCGTCAATCTTTCGCACGGCGCGTATTTTTTGTGGGGCGGCTACATCGCGCTGTCGGTGATTCATTACACCGGTTCATGGGCGCTATCGCTGCCGGTTGCCGCGCTCGCTGTCGCATTGATCGGCCTGGCCATGGAGCGGCTGTTTCTGCGCTCCGAAGGTTTGGAATTTCTCCGCACCGGCGTGATCGCGGCCGGCCTCGGCGTTCTTATCAGTCTCGCAATCGCGCGCGGCACATCGTTCGGCTGGCCCCAGTTTATCATCGTCGCCGTGATCGCCACCGTTGCCTGCTACGCCGTGCTGAAACGTATAGCGATCGTTCCGATCGACACCGACGTGCTGCGTCAGGTGTTGCTCACGGTCGGCTTCGCCTTCTTGTTCCAACAAGCCGCGCTCGATATCTGGGGCGGCAACAACATGGACATCAATCCTCCGCCGGCATTCACCCAGAGCATCGTGGTGGGAGGCGTTTATCTACCGTTGTATCGCGTATTCATGATCGGCATGGCGGTGGTGATCGGCATCGTGCTGTGGCTGGTCATGGAAAAAACTCGCATGGGCGCCGCAGTGCGCGCAACGGTCGACGACGCGCAGATGGCGCGCGGCGTCGGCATCGACACCAACCGCGTCTCCATGTTCATCTTCGCGCTTGGCGCTTTTCTGGCCGCGCTCGGCGGCGTGATCGGCGGCGCGTTCCTCGGCATCTATCCCGGCCTCGATTTCGAAATGCTACCGTTGGCCTTCGCGGTGGTGATCATCGGCGGCATGGGCAGCCTGGGCGGCGCCGCGATCGGCGCACTGGCGGTCGGCCTCGCCGATAATTTCGGCAAGGCGCTGTTCCCGGAAATATCTTACTTCACGCTCTATGCGCCGATGGTGCTGATCCTCGCGATCAAGCCGACCGGCCTGTTCGGACGGGATTGAGAGCGATGATCAGTCAAAAAGCCAAAATCGTGATGGTCATCGTGGCGCTGCTGGCGTTTCTTTTTATCGTGCCGCAGTCGGGCTCGTTCGTGGTGCTGCTGGCAACACGAGCGCTGGCCTTCGCAATTCTCGCCATGAGCGTCGATCTGTTGCTGGGTTACACCGGCATGTCGTCGATGGGACAAGCGGCCTACTTCGGCGTTGGCGCCTATCTCACGGCCGTGCTCGCCACCAAATTCCAATTCGGCATGGGCTGGGATTTCTGGCTGGTGGTGGTGATGGGCATCCTGATCGGCGCGGCACTGGCCGCGCTGTTCGGCCTATTCGCGATCCGCGCCGGCGGCGTCTACTTCTTGATGATCACGCTCGCTCTTGGGCAATGCGTCTGGGGCCTCGCCTATCGCTGGAACTCGCTGACCGGCGGCGACAACGGCATCAACATGACCGGGCGTCCGAACTTCGGCCTCGATCTGTCGAACGACATCACGTTCTTCTATCTAGTGTTCGGCTTCTTCGCCGCGTCGATGCTGATCATGTATGTGCTGGTGCGTTCGCCCTTTGGCAGAAGCCTTGCCGGCATCCGCGAGCGCGAATTGCGCATGCAGATTCTGGGCTACAACGTCTGGCTGCACAAATACATCGCCTTTATCATCGCCGGCGGTTTCGGCGGGCTTTCCGGCGTATTGTGGACGCATACCAACGGCCACGTCAGCCCCGAGACGGTCGTTCTGACAACGTCGGTGGATGCGCTGCTGATGGTGGTGCTCGGCGGTGCCGGCACGCTGGTGGGCGCCGCGATCGGCACGGCGATCGTGTTCGGCCTGCGCGAATTCCTCAGCACGCTGGTGCCGTGGTGGCAGTACGCGCTTGGCGCGGTCTACGTGCTGACAATTCTCTATCTGCCGATGGGTTTGATGGGAATCCCGGCCCGCATCCGGCAGCGCCGCAATCAAGGCAAAGATGAAGATTCCAAAAAGCTCGCATCGAAGCCGTCTTGATCGGTAACAAGACGGCCACGGCAACAAGGGAGGAATGACAATGACAAGCAAATTGCAAAAACTTCTGCTCGGAGGCTGCCTGGCGTTCGGTCTCGCCGCACCGGCCAGCGCCGAAGAACTACGCATCGGCTTCATCGCACCGACCACCGGCATCTTTGCCCAGGTCGGCAAGGACATGGTCGACGGCTTCCAGCTTTATCTCGACCAGCATGGCGGCAAGCTCGGCGGCATGGACGTCAAGTTCATCGTCGAGGACGACCAGGGCAAGCCCGATGCGAGCGTCACCAAGGGCAAAAAGCTGATCCTGCAGGACAAGGTGCACTTGATGATCGGCGGCCTCCTAGCCTCCACGGGTTACGCGCTGGCGCCGGTCTCGACCGCCGAAAAGACCGTCTATCTGTCGTCGGTTTCGTCGGCCGACGACCTAACCCAGCGCCAGCTCGAAAAGTATCCCTACTTCCTGCGCACCAGCTGGACCTCGTCCCAGCCGCATCATGCGCTCGGTCAGTGGGCATGCGATAACGGCTTCAAGAAAGTCGTTGTCATCGCGGCCGACTATGCCTTCGGCTACGAAGTGGCCGGCGGTTTTCAGAAGACGTTCGAGGATTGCGGTGGCCAAGTCGTTCAAAAAATCTGGCCTCCGCTCGGCACCAAGGACTTCGGACCCTACATTCCGACCTTCAAGGCCGACGCCGACGCCATCTTCACCGTCATGGTCGGCCCCATGGCGTTGCAATTCCCAAAGCAACTGCGCGGCGCCGGCAACAAGAAGCCGATCCTCGGCTCGGGCGTCAGCTATGACGAATTCGTACTGCCCTTCATGGGCGACGAAGTGATCGGCGACGTCTCGGCCCTGCACTACAGCACCGCGATCGACACGCCCGAAAATGCGGCTTTCGTGAAGGCCTATCGCACAAAATACGGCAAGGTTCCGGGCTACTACTCGGAAGGCAACTATACGACCGCGATGTGGATCGACCAGGCGATGAAGAAGAGCAACGGTAAATGGGAAGGACCGGAAGCCTTCATCAAGGCCATGCAGAGCATCAAGCTCAACGCTCCGCGCGGCCCGGTCGAAATGGATGAAATGCGTAACCCGATCAATAACGTCTACATCAAGAAAGTCGAAAAGAAGAAGATGTTCGGGTACGAGAAGGAAGAACTCTGGAACACCGTGATCAAGACCTATCCCAAGGTCAGCCAGTTCTGGACCTACGGCAAAGAGAAGTTCCTCGCCCAGCCGGTCTACGATCGCGACTTCCCGCCCTGCAAGTTCTGCCAATAAACAAAAAATGCCGGAGCCCGTCATGGGCTCCGGCGCTTCTTTTCGATGCGAGGGGTTTGACGCGTGAGCAGTGAATCGCAAACGAACGGCGGCGCGGTGCCGGTCCTCGAGCTCAAGCTATTGTGCAAGAGCTTCGGCGGCCTACAGGCGACGCGCGACGTCACCCTGCGCGTCATGCCGGGTGACCGCCAGGCCATCATCGGCCCGAACGGCGCCGGCAAAACCACGCTGTTCAATCTGATCACCGGCATCTACCCGGTGACGTCCGGGCAAGTGCTGCTGTTCGGCCAGGATGTGACCAAATGGCCGAGCCACCGGCGCACCGCGCTCGGGATGGCGCGCACCTTCCAGATCACTCACTTGTTTCCGGGCCTGACCGTGCTCGACAACGTGTTGTTGGCGATCAAGGGCCTTCGCCGGTCGAAATTCGTGATGTGGCGTTTCATGTCCTCCTACAAGGAGGTCTATGACAAAGCCTATCAGCTGCTTGAGCAGGCCGGCTTTCTCGACCGCAAGGACCTCGAAGTCCGCAATCTGTCGCACGGCGAACAGCGCCAGCTCGAAATCGTGCTGGGTCTGGCCAGCGATCCGAAAATCCTGCTGCTCGACGAGCCGGCGGCCGGCTTGTCGTCGGGCGAATCCACCGACATGGCCAAGTTCTTGATGAAGCTCGATCCGAAACTCGCGATCTTGCTGATCGAGCACGACATGGACGTGGTGTTCGACGTCGCGTCGCAGATTTCCGTGCTGCACTTCGGCGAAATTCTGGAAACCGGCACGCCTCAGCAAATTCACTCAAGCGCAAAAGTCCAAGAAATCTACCTGGGGACGGATTAGCGCATGATCCCGAAAAGTGGGCACCGGTTTTCGGACCAGATCATGCGCCAAGGAAACTGATCATGGCCATTCTTGAAGTCCAGGACATCCACACTTATTACGGCGAGGCCTACATCCTCCAGGGGCTGTCGCTGCAGCTTGAGCAGGGCCAGATTCTTGGCCTGCTCGGCCGCAACGGCGTCGGCAAGACGACACTCGTGAATTCAATCGTCGGCTTCAACCCGCCGCGCCGCGGCAAGATTGTGTTCAAGGGCGACGACATCACCAAGAAGCCGTCATTCGAGACCGTGCGCAGCGGCATGGGCTTGGTGCCGCAAGGCCGCCGCGTATTCCCGACCTTGGCCGTGGAAGAAAATCTGCTGGTCGCAGAGCGCAGCCCGGATCGCCATGGCTGGAACCTCGACCGCGTCTACAAGCTGTTTCCGCGTCTGCACGAACGCCGCAACCAGCGCGCCAAGACGCTGTCGGGCGGCGAGCAGCAGATGCTCGCGATCAGCCGCGCGCTGATGACCAACCCGGATTGCCTGATCATGGACGAGCCGTCAGAAGGCTTGGCGCCGATCATCATCCAGGGTCTTTGGGAAGCGATCGGCAAGCTGAAAGAAGAAGGCATGTCGATCCTGCTGGTCGAGCAGAACGCGCATTTGGCGCTCAAGCTGGTCGATTTCGTGCACGTCATGAGCAAGGGCCAGGTGGTCTATTCGGCCAAGCCCGAAGAGCTGCGCGCCAACGAAGCGATCAAGGCGAGCTACCTCGGTATCTAGGCCGATAGCGCCTCCAAAATAATCAGAATGCGCCCTCGCCCACCCTCGCAGGTGGGTGAGGCGTTTGGAGCAACCGGGCTTTACATCATGGAAGCCATTGGCCGATGATGGGTGCGATCAAACGCGCCGGCGTGGGAACGGTGGCGCGCAGCGAATTCTTCATGAGCGACGATCAAGGCCGCATTGGCCAATAAAAAAATGGTCGCAAAGGCCGTTCAAAAAATCAGCCCGTCAGGGGCGCCACAGGGAGGAATGCAATGTCTCGCAAAATCTCGCGCCGTAAATTCATGGCCGGCACCGCGGCCGGCGCAGCGCTGGCGACGTTCAAGTTTCCAACGCCCGGCATCGCGCAAGCGGCGCCGTTCAAGCTCGGCCTGCTGACCGTCAAGACTGGCCCGCTCGCGCAGGGCGGCATCCAGATGGAACAGGGCGTCATTACGTACCTGAAGGAAAAGAACTACACCTTCGCCGGCCGCAAGGTGGAATTCATCTCCGCCGATACCGGCGGCAACCCGGCCGGCACCAAGACCAAGGCGCAGGAACTGATCGAGCGCGAAAAGGTCGACACCATTGTCGGACCGCTCGCCGCGTTCGAGTTGCTGGCCATCACCGACTACATCGCGCAGCAGAAAGTCCCGATGCTGAGCCTGGCCGGCGCCGAGGACATAACGCAGCGGCGTCCCAATCCCTACTTCCTGCGCCCGTCGGCAACGTCGGCGCAGGCGATGCACCCGATGGCCGACTTCGCCGCGAAAGAACTGAAGCTCAAACGTATCGTCACCGTGTCCGAAGACTTCGCCTTCGGTCATGAACAGATGGGCGGCTTCCAGGAGACTTTCGAAGCGGCTGGCGGCAGAATCGTCAACAAGATCTGGCCGCCGCTGGTGACGCCGGACTACACGCCGTTCGTGGCGCAGATCGCGGATTGCGACGGCGTGTGCCAGGGCTTTGCAGGCTCCAACCCGCTGCGTTTCATGAAACAGTACGCGGCGGCCGGGCTAAAGTATCCGGTCGTATCCGGCGAGACCGGCGGCGACGACGCGCTGATGCGCAGCTTCGGCGACGAAGCCATCGGCATGTATAGCTGCTGCCCCTACTCGCTCGACTTCGCGTCGGACAGCAACAAGCGCTTCATTGCCGCGATGCAGAAGGATTACGGCGTTGATCCAGGCTTCTACGCCGCGGGGCTTTATGTGGCCGCCGCCACCGTCGATGCCGGCCTCGCGCTCTCCAACGGCAAGTCCGACGACAAGGAAGCTTTCGTCAAGGCGTTGCGCTCGGTGCATCTGAAGGACACGCCGCGCGGCGAGATCAAGTACGACCAGTACGGCAACGTGATTGGCGACTTCTTCATCCGCCGCGTCGACAAAGAAGGCGGCAAGTACGTCAGCAAGACGCTGAAGACGTATAACAACGTCAGCCAGTTCTGGACCTATGACGAGAAGAAGTTCCTGTCGAACCCGGTCTACTCGCGCAACTATCCGCCCCTGAAGACCTAATCGAAACAGGGTTGCATCCCGCGGGCGCCCATGGGCGTCCGCGGACTCATCGGACGGGCTGGAAGGTCTCGACATGAATTTCTGGCTGGTGCTGACGGTCAACAGCATCACTTTCGGCGGCCTGCTGTTTCTGCTCTCGGCTGGCTTCTCGCTGATTTTCGGACTGATGCGGATACCGAACCTGACGCATGGCTCGTTGTTCATGCTCGGCGCCTATGTCGGCGCGACCTTCGTCATCGGCGTATTCGGATACAAATTCAATTTCTGGATCGCCGCCGTGCTGGCGACGCTGACGGTGGCCGCCGTCGGCGCGCTGGCCGAACGGCTGCTGCTGCGGCGCCTGCCCGGCGATCAACTGGCGCAGGTGCTGGTGACGCTCGGCCTGTCGTTCATGGCCGCCGATTTCTGCCTGATGGTCTGGGGCGGCGACCCGTTAAACGTCGCCACACCGGCCGGGCTCGAAGGCTTCGCCCGCGTCGGCACCGCGGTGTTTCCGATGTATCGGCTAGCGGTCATCGCCATCGCCATCGTCGTTGCACTCGCTCTCTGGGTGATGATCGAACGCACACGGCTCGGCGCCATGATCCGCGCCGGCGTCGACGATCCGGACATGGCGCGCGTGGTCGGCATCCGCGTGTCGCAACTCTTCACCATCGTGTTCGCACTTGGCGCGGGCTTAGCAGCTTTTGCCGGCATCATCGGCGGGCCGATACTGTCGGTCTATCCGGGCCTCGATCAGGACATGCTGCCGCTGGCGCTTGTCGTCGTGATCCTCGGCGGCACCGGCAGCCTGCTCGGCTCTTTCGTCGGCAGCATCATCGTCGGCTTCATATACAATTTTGGCCAAGCACTTTTGCCTGAGCTCGCTTATTTCGTCCTGTTCATGCCGATGCTGCTGGTGCTGTTGCTGCGGCCGCAGGGCCTGTTTGGGAGGCAAATTCCTTGAGCCTCCGAAGCGCCTTGAGCCCCCGCACCATCGCGCTAGCCGCCGCCAGTCTCCTGCTGTTGACGTTGCCGTTCTGGATGGGCGGCGTCTATTACGTCAACGTCGCCAGCCAGATTCTGTTCTTCGCGATCTTTGCGCTCGGTCTGAACGTTCTGGTTGGTTATGCGGGGCTGACCTCGCTCGGCCATGCCGGATTGTTCGGCATTTCCGCCTACGCGGTCGGCTACATGCTGCAAATGGGGCTCGGCCACACCACGTCGATCGTGCTGGCACTGCTGATCGGCATGATGTCGATGGCGATTTACGCCGTGCTGTCTTTGCGGTCCACCGGCATCGGCTTCATCATGATCACGCTGGCGCTGGGCCAAATCCTCTGGGGCCTCGCCTATCGCTGGATCAGCCTCACGGGCGGCGATAATGGCATCAACGTGCCGGGACGCCCGGCGCCGTTCGGCTTCTCGCTGACGAATGCGACGAATTTCTATTACGCGACACTGGTGGTGTTCGCGATGTCCGTTATGGTCATGACGATTTTCGTGCGCTCGCCATTCGGCGCCGCGCTGATGGGCACACGCGACCAGCCGCGCCGCATGAACGCGCTCGGCTATCATGTCTGGGCGATCCGCTTCTGGGCCTGCCTGCTGTCCGGCCTGCTCACCAGCGTGTCGGGCATCCTGTTCGTCTACTACACCGAGTTCATCAGTCCGCAGACACTGTCGCTCACCTCGTCGGCGGAAGTGCTGCTGATGGTGATCTCGGGTGGCGCCGGCACGCTGCTCGGGCCGATCGTCGGCGCCGGCCTGGTGGTCATCGTCAAGAACGTGGTCTCGGGTTACATCGAACGCTGGAATTTCCTGCTCGGCGCTATCTTCGTCGCCATTGTCATCCTGATGCCGGAGGGCCTGGTGCCGGGCAGCGTGCGGCTGTGGCGGCTGGCGTTCCGCAAGCGGCCGGCCAAAACGCCGCCAGCCGCAAAGGAGCCCGCCCCATGAGCGCGCTCACCATCAAGGCCTTAAGCAAATCCTTCGGCGGCCTGCACGTCACGCGGAGCGTCAATCTCAACGTCGAGCCCGGCGAGCGGCGGCTGATCATCGGCCCCAATGGCGCGGGCAAAACCACGCTGTTCAATCTGATCACCGGCGAGCTTTCACCGGACTCCGGCACGATCCATCTGCTCGGTCAGGACATCACAAAAACGCCGAGTCGCAATCGCCCTCACCTCGGCATGGCGCGCACCTACCAGATCATCACGCTGTTTGCCCGCGACACCATCATTCACAACGTGTTGCTGGCACTGCTCGGCCTGTCGCCAGCACGGTGGAACCCGGTCACCAACATCAGGCATCAGGGCCATCTCGTCGAACAGGCCCGCGCCGCGCTGGAGCGCGTCGGCCTCGCCCATATCGCCGAGCGGCCTTTGGCGCAGACATCCTACGGCGAACGCCGCCGCGTCGAGATCGCCATGGCGCTGGCGCAAAATCCGAAAGTGCTGCTGCTCGACGAACCGTTCGCCGGCCTGTCGATCGACGAACGGCGCGACGTGCACAAGTGCCTGATGGCGATCCCGCGCGACGTCACCATTGTGATGATCGAGCACAACATGGACGTGGCACTGGAATTCGCCGAACACATCACGCTGCTGCATTTCGGCGAGGTGATCGTCGAAGGTAACCGTGCCGAAGTCGTCGACAATCCGCGCACGCGGGAGGTCTATCTTGGCCACTAGCGCGCTCAGCCTCGAAAACGTCAACGCCTACTACAGCGACAGCCACGTGTTGCAGGACGTGTCGTTCGAACTCGGCGAGGCGCGCATGCTCGGACTGCTGGGCCGCAACGGTGCCGGCAAGACGACCTGCATGCACGCCGCCATGGGCCTTCTGCCGCCTCGCCGCGGCGAAATCCGCGTGTTCGGCGCGCCTGTGGCTGGACTGTCGCCGGAAATGATCGCCGCCCGCGGTGTCGCGCTGGTGCCGCAAGGCCGCCGTATTTTCAAGAGCCTGAGCGTGCGCGAAAACCTGAGCGTCGCTGCCCGCAAGCCTGACGCGGGCAGCAAGCACGCGGCGTGGACGACCGACACGGTGTTCGCGATGTTCCCGCGGCTCAAGGAGCGCACCAATCAGATCGCCGCGCATCTCTCGGGCGGCGAACAGCAAATGCTGGCGATTGGCCGCGCCTTGATGGGCAATCCGCGCGTTTTGCTGATGGACGAGCCGTCCGAGGGACTGGCGCCGCAGATCGTCGCCGAGGTGATGGCGACCATCCGCAAGCTCAAGGAAAGCGGCTTGTCGATCGTGCTGGTTGAGCAGAACCCGAAACTCGTCTTCGACGTCGCCGACGACATCGTGATCCTCAACACCGGCCGCGTCGCCGTGGTGTCGACGCCCGCCGAATTGAGCAAAGACAGCGTCGATCTGCGCCAGCATCTCGGCGTGTTCTGATTGAATAAACGCCTGCGACCGGCTAGTGGAAACGTCACTGTCGCATAACAATAAAGAGGGACTGGAAATGGCTGTTTGGAATAAATACGCGAACACCGCGGCGCGCAAGCACGGCAAGCCGGGGCGCGATCAGCGGCCGAATGGCACCACCATCGACGCCCACACGCATGTAGCTGTTCCCCGCGCGGCCGAGTTCATCAAGCCGCACCTCGACCTCTCGACCATTCCGCTGGCGCATTTCTCGTCGGCCGAGACCAAGGAATTGAACGCCAAGCAGGAAGGCGACATCCGCTCCCGCATCGCCGGCAATTACGACGAGCGCTTTTCCGACATGGACAAGATGGGCGTGGACGTGCAGCTCGTGATGCCGCCGCCGCCGCAGCTCTATCACACGGTCGCGCTCGAATACGCCGTGCCGGCCGCCCGCATGATCAATGACGGCGTCGCCGAATTCGTCGCCAAGCATCCGGACCGCTTCATTCCGACCGGCACCGTGCCGATGCAGGACGGCAACGAGGCAGCGAAAGAACTCGAATACGTCATGAAGACGCTCAAGTTCAAAGGCGTCGAGATCCTCACCAACGTCAACGGCAAGGAATTGTCCGACCCTACCTTTGCGCCGTTCTGGAAGAAGGCCGAGGAACTGGACGCGCTGGTCATCATCCATCCCAACGGCTTCACCGAAGGCCAGCGTCTGTCGCGCTTCTATTTCAACAACATCATCGGCAATCCGTTTGAGACCACACTGGCGCTGCACTATCTGATCTTCGACGGCGTGCTGGAGCGTCATCCGAAGCTCAAGATCTTCGCCATGCATGGCGGCGGCTATCTCGGCGGCTATTCCGGCCGCATCGATCACGCCTGGGGCGCGCGCTCGGACTGCCAGGCCAACCTGCCGAAGCCGCCGACCAGCTACCTCAAGCAGGTCTATTTCGACACGGTGGTGTTCACGCCGCTGCAGCTCGAGACGCTAGTCAAGACCATGGGCGCCGACCACGTCATCATGGGCACTGACTACCCGTTCGACATGCTCGAGCACGACCCGATCGGCCACATCAATGCGGTAGAAAGCTTCGACGACAGCACCCGTTCGGCGCTGGCCGGCGGCAACATCAAGAAGCTGCTGGGGATTTAGGCGCGATCTCCATAGGGGGATCGGCGGCCTCGCTCAACAGGCGCTAATATCTAAAGTTTGGGAAAGCGGCGGAGATGGCAGTGAACAGCGTTCAAACACACATTCCGGCGGAAGTGTATTTTGACTTTCTGGGAATGACCATCCCGGTTCATTGGGATTATCACGCCATCCTGATGGTCGCGGTCTGGTTCGTGCTGGTTCCGATCTGCATCATCACCATCCGTTTCGGCAAACCGAAGCCGACGCTCACCGGCCTCCACCCAAAGGTCAGCATCAAGAATGCCGTTTGGTGGTGGTTCAGCGTCCACAAATACGGGCTGATATTTTCGATCAGTCTGGCGCTCGCGGGAGCGATTGTCGCGGTTACGGTAAGCGGCGGCTTTAGCGGTTCGCTGCATTCGCTGTTCGGGCTGACGACGGTCGCGCTCGGATGCTTGCAGATCATGGGTGGCTGGCTCAGAGGCAAGCACGGCGGCAGAAATTATTACTCCGCCGATCCGAACGATCCGAAGACCTGGTTCGGCGATCATTACAACATGACGGCGCGCCGGCGGATATTCGAGGCCTATCACAAGACGGCGGGCTATTTCGTCTATTTCTTTGCCGCCGGCGCCGTCGCCAGCGGCCTGATGCAATATCCCATGCCCGGTCTGGCGATGTTTGTCGTCGCCATGGTGCTCGTCGCCTTCTTGGTGTCCATTGTGCTCGAGTACAACGGCTACCGCTACGACGGCTATCGCGCCGCGCACGGCTACACGATGGACGCGCCATTCAATAAAGAACGCGAGTTTCTATGAGCAGCCAGGACTTGCCAAAACCCGACTACGCCAAAAACATGAAGCTGATCGGTTACACCGATCAGGGCGGCAGACCGGACGGCGTGCAGATGATGGTCAACAAAGGCTACGCCTATGTCGGCCATATGTTCTCCAAGGGATTCAGCGTCATTGATGTGCGCGATCCGCGCAATCCGAAGCCGGTCAACTATATGCCGGCGCCGCACAACACCTGGACCATTCACCTCCAAACGCATGGCGACCTGTTGCTGGTGATCAACGCCATGGACATGTTCGCTGCCGAGGAATTCCAGGACGAGCGCGCCTATTACACCGGATCGCACGCCGAAAAGGCCGAGCACGGTTACGCCGCCGAGGCCAAGAATCGCGACTGGACCGCCGGTCTCGCTGTCTACGACATTTCGAAGCCGGCAGAGCCGCGCAAAATCGGTTTTATGCCGGTGGAAGGCGGCGGTATTCACCGCGTTTGGTATACCGGCGGACGCTGGGCCTACGTGTCTGCGATGCTCGACGGCTTCACCGACTACATCTTCATGACCATCGACATGTCAGATCCGGCCAAGCCGAAGGAGGCCGGCCGTTACTGGCTCCCGGGTATGAACACGGCCGCGGGTGAGAAACCGGCGTGGGACGCGAACCGCCGTTTCGGTCTGCATCATGCCATCGTCAATGGCGATACCGCTTACGGCGCCTGGCGCGATGGCGGTCTCGTGATGGTGGATGTATCGGACCGCACGAAGCCCAAGCTGATCAAGCACCACAACTGGTCACCGCCCTTTGGCGGCGGAACGCATAATTGCCTTCCCCTGCCCGACCGTAACCTGCTGGTCGTGGCCGACGAAGCGGTGCTCGACAATTGCGAGGACGGCATCAAATACATCTGGATGTTCGACATCCGCGAGCCGGCCAACCCGATCAGCATCTCGACGTTTCCAACGCCGGGCGAAGCGGATTATTGCAGCAAAGGCGCGCATTTCGGCCCGCACAATATTCATGAAAATCGTCCGGACACTTTCGTCAGTTCGGACCTTATTTTTGCGACCTATCAGAACGCCGGTATTCGCGTCTTTGATATTCGCAACGCCTTCCGGCCCGAGGAAGTCGCCGCCTTTGTTCCGCCGACGCCCAACCGTTTGGTCGATTCACGCCTGAACCGCACCAAAGTGATTCAGACTTGCGACGTGCTGGTGGACAAGGAAGGCATCGTCTACACCACAGACTTCAATGGCGGCATGTACATATTGGAATATCAAGGCTGAGATAGGCTCCGGCTTGAACTCGCCAGCGCACTAAGAATTTCAAGTTACGCGTACAGGAAATCCAGCGTCGCGGTCTCCGCAATCACCGCGCCATCGGTGCTGTGCTTGCCGGCGCGCACCTGCTCTTCCTGCGTCTGGCTCGCCTGCAGGTAAGCGCCGAGATGGCGCGCGCGCTCGATGATGCGGTAATTTTCCGGCAGCCGCGCCGCCTCGTAACGCTTGAGGGCGGCTTCGATGTCGGGCTCCGCCTGCAAGGCACCGGCCAAAGCCGCGGCGTCGTCCGCCGCTTTAGATACGCCGGCCGCGACATGCGGGCGCGCGACAAAGGCCGCGTCACCGACGATCGCGACGCGGCCAAACGCCATGCGCGGCGATTCCAGATCGTAGATCGGTTGCAAAATCGGCTCCTCGATCAGCCGCACGATCTCACGGAATTGCGGCGCCAGCAGCCGCTCGGCATCGGCACGCATTTCGGCGATGGCCGCGGCGCTGATCAGCGGTGGCGGAATCGAAATCGTGTGGGTCTTGCCCTGCTCGTCGGTGAGCAGCCATTGCAATTTGGTTTGCTCGTCGGCCGGCCGGTACCACACCACGTTGAAGCGGCGGTGTCCGGGACGCAGGTCGTTGTCGGGGCCGGCCACCGGATAGCCGAGGAATTGCTCGCCCGGCGGCAGACCGAACGACATGTATTCGAAGAGGTCGCGATGCGTATCCGGCGGAATATCGTGTTCCGCGATCAGCGCCCGCCATGCTGTATAGCCGGCATAAAGCGGCTTGGCCTCCGGCAGCAATTGCTGGCGCACCGTCGAGCGGATGCCGTCGGCACCAACCAGCAGATCCGCCTCGACGGTTTCACCATTGGAAAAATGCGCCGTCACCGCGTGCGCAGTCTGCGTCACCTTGGCGAGGCCGCGGCCTCTGGTGTAGCGGTCCGGCGGCAAGGCATCGCGCAGCAGCCGGTAGACGCGCTCCCAGGCGGTCAGCACCTGCGGGCAGTCGATCTCCTCGGTCAGCCGTCCCTGCGCGTCGATGATCTTGCGGGTCGTGATCTGGACTCCGAGCGCGTCGGTCGCAAGACCCAGAGCGCGCAGCCGGCCGATCAGTTCCTGCTGGGCGACGATGCCGGCGCCGCGGCCAGACAGTTCGGTTTCGACCCGTTCGTAGATATCGACGTCCCACCCGGCCCGCCGCAGCAAAAGCGCGCTCAACAGGCCGCTCATGGAGCCGCCAATGACGATCACACGCTGGTTACCGGACCCGGCCAATTGATTACCCCAAGCTTTCCGTTTCCGGAATTTTGCTATATATGACAGCTAAATCGCACTGGAGGAATTACCACGGCTATGAACATGCTCGACAACGCCGCCGAGAAATCGGACAAATCCGCTTGGTCGCCCGAGATCGCGGCTGAATTCGCCCGCGAAGCCAAAAATCCGAACCCTTGCGTCGGCTCGACGCTGTTGTCCGAGAACGAGCGCAGCCGCGTCTGGATCATTCGGCTTGCCCCCGGCGAGCGCATCGGATTCCACCGCCATGTGCTGGATTATTTCTGGACCTCGGTGTCCGGCGGCAAGGGCCGTCAGCACGTCCACGACGGCAGCACCGTCGAATGCACCTACGTGCCAGGCGAGACCCGCCACGAGACCTACTGCAAGGACGAGTTCAAGGTGCACGATCTTGAAAATCTCGGCGACAAGGAAATGGTCTTCATGACCGTCGAGTTCAAAGACAGCGCCAACAAGCCGATGCAACTGCCCGAGGGCGTGCGGCCACAAGCCGCGGCGGCTTGATCGGCAGATTCGTTACAACGCCCGCCATCGGGGGCACCCCGGCGGCGGGCTTTTTGTTGTGTATTACAAAGAAGGTTCGGCTGATCGATCAATAGGCTAGCCAAGCCTCCAGCCTTCCTGCAAACTGCCACGCAAAGCCCGGTCTCAAATACGGGCCACGACACAAACATTGCTACAGAGGGGGAACGGACCGGACCATTCGACATACAGATTGCGGCTTGCTGCATCGCGCCGCCCGGCGCATCGCACCGCAAAAGCCGATCTGTTCTAAGCGAAGGTACCGGTTGGGAGCGGCATGGATATTTCCTGGGATTTGTTTCTGAACGCAATCGCCGCCGGGCTTCTACTCGGCGCGTTCTACGCGGCCGTGACCGCCGGCATTTCGATTTCGTTCGGCATGCTCGACATCGTCAACATTGCGCATCCGGCCTTCGTCATCCTCGGCTCCTACATCGCTTATTTCTTCAACATCAATTACGGCGTCGACCCGATTTTGATCAGCATCCTGGCGCTGCCGTTCTTCTACGCGCTCGGCGCCTCGGTCTATCAGGTCTACTATGTGTCGTTTGAAAAGCGCGGCCAGGAAGCGCTGCGCGGCCTCGCTTTCTTCTTCGGCCTGCTGTTCGTCACCGAAGTGACGCTCATCCTCGTGTTCGGCGTCGACTACCGCTACGTCGAGGCTGCCTATATCGAGCCCAGCGTCCATATCGGCATTGTCGATTTCCCTTTGCGCATGCTGGTGCCCTGCCTGGCGGCGCTGGCGCTGTTCGCCGCGATCCAGCTGTTCGTCACCCGCACCTTCATCGGCCGCGCCATCATGGCGGTGTCGCAGGACCAGCTTGCGCTGCAATTGATGGCGGTCGACCCGATCAAGATCAAGCGCATTGCCTTCGGCATCTCGATTGCGACCGCCGCTGTGGCCGGCGCACTGCTGATCATCATCCAGCCGGTCGAGCCTTCGGTCGGCCGTGAATATATCGGACGCGTGTTCGCCATCTGCGTGCTCGGCGGGCTCGGCAGCATGCCCGGCACGCTGATCGCGGCCATGCTTCTTGGTGTGGTTGAAAGCATAACCGCGACGTTCTACGGCCCCTCATGGGCGCCTGCCGTATCGTTCGGTTTTCTCCTGCTCACGCTGGCCTTCCGGCCGGCCGGCTTATTCGGACGGTGATCGTTGTGAACACGACGAAATTCTCATTGATAACGATCGCAGTCGGCGCCGTGGTCATGGCGTTCGCGCATTGGGTCAATGTCGATTACCTGTATTTTGCCAGCTACACGATCCTGCAATTCATCGTGCTCGCCACCGCCTGGAATATCCTCGGCGGCTATTGCGGCTACGTGAATTTCGGCTCGGCCGCGTTCTTCGCGATGGGCGCCTACAGTTCAGTGTTCATGCATAAGTTCTATCCGATGCCGATCCCGGTGCTGATCATTATCAGCGCTGTGGTGTCCGGCATTGCCGGGCTGGGCATGGGCTATCTGACGCTGCGCTTACGTGGTTCGTTCTTCGCCATCGCCACTCTGGCTCTCGCGGTCGTGTTGCAGACGCTGGTCGTGAACTGGGATTTCGTCGGCGGCTCGCGCGGCGCTTACATTATCCGGCCGGAACAGTTGGAGTTCCTCGGCATTACCGTCAACTACATCGAATATCTATTCTTCCTGATGCTGTCGCTGGCGGTGATCGCGCTGATCACCGCGCGCACCATCGAGCGTTCGCAGCTCGGCTTCGGCTTTGCCACCATTCGCGACGACGAACTGGCCGCCGAAGCGGCCGGTGTGCCGACGTTACGGCTCAAGCTGATCGCTACCACGATTTCGGGCGCCTTCATGGGCATGGCCGGCGCGCCGTTCCCCTATTACATCGGCTACCTGCAACCTTCGTCCGCATTCGGCCTTGAATATGCGGTCAACTCGATCGCCATGCCGATGATCGGCGGCACCACGAGTTGGATCGGGCCGCTGGTCGGCGCCATCCTGCTCGGCACGGCGCAGCAGTATGCCACCGTCACCATTTCCTCCGCGGTCAATTTGCTGATCGTCGGGCTGATGCTGGTCGGCTTCGTCATTATCGCACCGAACGGCATTGTCGGCCTGGTGCAGGAGCGCCTGCGCGCCTGGAGGCGGCCTTGACGACGGCGCTCCTCCACGTCGACAACATCTCCAAGCGGTTCGGCGGCTTTGTTGCGCTCGACGGCATCAACCTGGAAGTTCAGCCGGGCGAGCGGCTCGGGCTGATCGGCCCGAACGGTTCGGGCAAGAGTACGCTGGTCAATTGCATCTGCGGCACTTTGCAGAACGAAACCGGCAGCGTGCATTTCGACGGCGCCGCACTGGACGGCCTTGCCGCCCATCAGCGCACCCATCGTGGCGTCGCCCGCAGTTTCCAACTGCCGCGGCCGTTCCACAGTATGAATCTGGTCGACAATTTGCGGATTCCGCTGCTCTACACCGTGCATGCCCGCAAGGGACCGCTACGCTCGACCGGCGATCTGGACTCGCGCTGCCTTGAGCTTTTGGAAATGGTCGGGCTCGCCGCCAAAGCCAAGCAGATGCCGCGCGACCTCACGCAGGTCGAGATGCGCAAGCTCGAGCTGGCGCGCGCAGTGGCGGCTGAGCCGAAGCTGCTGATCGCCGACGAATCCATGGCCGGCCTGTCGCAGGCCGAGGTCGCCGACATCGTGGCGCTGCTGATCGACCTCAACAAGCGCGGCATCACCATCATCCTGATCGAGCACATCATGCGTGCGGTGATGAGCTTCTCGCAGCGGCTGGTGGTGCTGGTCTCCGGCAAGAAGATCGCCGATGGCGATCCTGATGTCGTGATC
>JANMSH010000202.1:0-14578 GCA_031389105.1 Hyphomicrobiales bacterium | reverse complement strand
TTGTCGCCTTCGAGATTCGACGCATAGACGCGCCAGTAGTCGAGGATGCGCTGGGTGTAGTCGGCGCGGTTCTTGTCCCAGTTCTCCGGGCCGCCATCGACCGAATAAGGCGCGAACGGCCACCAGAACGCGGTGTGTTTGCCTTGCGGCGCGTAGCTCGGATCGAACTCGCTGTTGCAGGCGCCATTGCCCATCAGAACCTTGGGAAATTTCTTGGCGGCGCAGTCGTCGAAGCAGCTCGCGACCTGGTCGATGTCGTCCATGCCGAAGAAGATATTGTAGGCCTTCTTCATCGCCGGATCGAAACTCTCGGCGCGATAGGCCGGCGGATTTTTCAGCGCGAGATGCAGCGTCACCAGGCTGTGATTGCCCCAGTGCCAGTCGCGCGCTTTCTCGCGCACCGGTTCGGGGAACAACTCCTCGCCGGCCATCTCGACGGTGCGCGGAAAATCGATGGCGCTGGCGACGAACTTCTTGGCGCCGACGAAAGCGCCGTCCGACAAAGTGACGCCGGTGGCGCGTCCGCTTTCGACCTTGATCTCCTTCACCGCCTTGCCGGTGAGGACGATGCCGCCACCGTCTTCGACCACCCGCTTGAGCGCCAGCGGCAGCGCTACCGCGCCGCCGACCGGCAGCGTGAAGCTGGCGATATTGGCGAAGATCGCGGGAAACACGATACCGGAGCCCATCACGTTTTCGGTGGTGATGACGTGCATGTAAGATGTGAACAGCGTGCGGATGCGTTCGTCGACGAAATGCTTGCGCACCACGCTGAATAAATCATGTTGAGCGTGCGACAGCAGTTCCTTCGCCTTCGGCCCACTGAGGCGATCGACGATCTTCTCGCGCGGCATCGGCGCGTTGTACATCAGCGACACCAGCAGCGGCCGCATCTCGACGCAGTAAGTGTTCCAGAGTTCGCGGAAGGTCGCGGCATCCTGTTTTGAAAATCGCGCCAGCGACTCGCAGGTCTTGTCGATATCCTTGTGCACCGTGATGCAGGTGCCGTCGCGAAACACCGCGGCCTGCTGCACCGGCGGCTCGATATAGGAGAAACCGTAGCGCGCCAGATCGAGATCTTTGAGCAGCGGGCAATGCGCCAAGCCCATATAGAAATTGGCGTGGAGGTTGAGCTTGTGGCCGGGCGCGATGCGCTCCTCGGTGCTGCAGCCGCCGCCGATGCGCTCATTGGCTTCGATCACCGCGATCTTCATGCCGGCCCGCGCCAGATAGGCGGCTGTCGTCAATCCATTGTGACCGGCGCCGATCACCACTCCATCGTATGTCGCCATGTTGCTCCCCGGGCCGGCGGTCTAAGCGCCGCTGTCCTGAAACTCTATTCATTGCAGGGGTGGGCAGCAATGTTGTGCAACGCCAAAAAAATGCCCCGGCAACGACGCCGGGGCATTAAGCCGAACCACTGTCGGGGGAAACAACGTTCGGCGTGAAACCTAACCGTTCATGCGGGCCAGCGCGGCGCGATTGCGCAGCACGATGCGGCGCGAAGTGGGTACCGCGATCACCCCGGAATTCTCGAGCTGGGTCAGCGTGCGCGAAACGGTTTCGATGGTGAGACCCAGATAGTCGGCGATGTCCTGGCGCGACATCGGCAGCTCGATCTCGGTGCAGCGGGGCGCACGCGCGGCCATCTCCAGCAGGAAGCCGGCGACGCGTTCCTGCGCGGTCTTGATCAGCAGCATGATGTGGTCTTGCACGCGGCGCAGTTCGATCGCGGTCATTTCCCAGAGCTGATGGGCGACGTCGGACCGGCGCGCGGCCAAAGCGATGACGCCGCTGCGCTTGATGACCAGCACCTTGCAGTCGGCGATCGCTTCGGCCGAGAAACTGTGCCTGTCGCCGACTTCCAGCCCGAAAACATCGCCCGGCAAATAGAAGAACCCGATCTGGCGGCGGCCGTCGTTGAGCACCTTATAGGTGCGCACCGTGCCGCCGATGACCTTGTAGAAATATTCGGCCGGTTCGTTCTCGCCGTAGATTTCGGCGTTGCGGCCGAATGGCATCGGCGCACCCATCATCTCAATCGCATTCGGCTTACGGTGCGACTGTACCGTACGAACCGGCTGTGCAAAACACGCCGCGGGCTGGCGCATCGCATCGAGATTGAGCATCGTCTGCGTGAACATGCCGCGCCCTCGCCGTCGCTAACCAATATTCATCGATAGCGTCGCGGTGGCGCGTTCGGTATTCAGATAATCTCCCTAAGGGATGTCCCGGAGGTACGGACACGCGGTCCGAATTGTTCATTTCACGCTGCCGATCGTAAGCGAAAGGGATTTCGGCGATGCAGCCCGACCAGACCATCTATGTCATCGACGATGACGATGCCGTGCGGCAATCGCTCGAATTCATGCTGAAAGCTGCCGGGATCAAGGCGTGCTGCTTCGAGTCGGCGAAAGCGTTTCTGGAAGTGCTGCCGCAGGTTCAAGCCGGCTGCGTGGTCACCGACGTGAGCATGCCGGAAATCACTGGCATCGATCTGCTGCGCCACGTGATGAAGACCAAGCCCGATCTGCCGGTGATCGTCATCACCGGCCACGGCGACATTTCGCTGGCGGTCGAGGCGATGAAGGTCGGCGCCATCGATTTCCTGGAAAAGCCGTTCGACGCCCGGCAACTTCTAACCGCGGTGCGCACGGCGCTTAGCCAGGATGCCGACACCGGCAAGCGCAAGGCCGAGCTTGCGGTCATTCAGGACAAACTTGCGGCTTTGTCGAACCGCGAACGGCAGGTGCTCGAAGGCCTCGTGGCGGGCAGCGCCAACAAGAACATCGCTTTCGATCTCGGCATCAGCCCGCGCACGGTCGAAATCTATCGCGCCAATCTGATGACCAAGATGGCGGCCAACAGCCTGTCCGACCTCGTGCGCATGGCGATCATGGCCGGCATACTGCAAGATGCCGGCAAGGGAAACTGAGATAGCCTCGCCGGGACGTTACTTCTTGACGCCGATCCCGCGCATGAAGCGCTCGCGGATCTGCACCGGATCGCGATCCGTGGCGCCGACTGCCGGCTTGGAATCGATGCGCGCCGCAATCAGGCTCGGCACTCCCGCCTTGAGCGCGGCGGAAAACAGCCGGTCGAAGTCTTCCTCGTCGGCGGCCCAGTTGCTGTTTGACAGCCCAGCGCCACGCGCCATCGCCACCAGATCGGACGTCGATGCACTCGCGGTCGGCTGATTGCCGGTGATCTGGTAGATGCCGTTGTCCCAAATCACCATCGTGAGATTTTTCGGCGCGCGCATCGCGACGGTCGCGAGGCAGCCGACCTGCATCAGCAGCGAACCGTCGCCCTCAAGCGCGATCACGTGGCGCTGCGGCTGCGCCATGGCAACACCGAACGCGATCGGGATCGTCAGGCCCATACTGCCGAGCATGTAGAAATTCTGCGGACGCTGGCCACTCGCCCACAAATCGAAATTGGCGTTGCCGATGCCACCGATCACCGCCTCGTCGTTCTTGAGCGTGGCGACAAGCCGCTTGGTCAAGTCGAAGCGGTTCATGACTTTTGCGTTGTGCGCGCTGATCGCGCCGGTTTGCGATTGGGTCATGGTCATTGTTCGAACCTTTTGCCGCCGGTCAGCAGCGGCGAGAGGATGAACGTAACCGGCGCCAGCGTCGCAACCGCCTGCTTGATCGACCGGTCGACAATGAAAGCAAGTTCGTCCTGCCGCGTGATGGTGTGGGTCTCGATGCCGAGCGCATCGAGCACCGGCCGCATGGTCCGGCACACCATGGCCTGGCCGAGATTGAACTCGCCGAGCGTGCCGCGCTCGGAGACGAAGAGGATCGCCGGGATTTGGCTCGGGCACACCAGCGAGGCGAGCGCATTCGGTATGGTGGCAAAGCCGCTCGTCTGCATCAGAACGGCGGCGCGCATGCCGCCCATCCAGGCGCCGGTGACGATGCCGATGGCTTCTTCCTCGCGCGTCGCAGAGAAGGCAATGAAGTACGGATCGGCGTGGATTGCCTTGATCAGCGGCGTGAAGACGCGGTCGGGCACGTAGACGACCAGTTTGACGTCATTGCTCTTGAGCGACTCCAGAATGGTGTCGTACCAGGTTGCTTCGCGTGACGCCGCCGCTGTTGCTGGACTGGCGCTCATTGTTCAAACGAACTCAAGCAGCGAATTTTCATGTGGCGAACTCATGGTAATTGTCGTGGAAATTTCGTGATTTAGCCTGGGGCTGAGAACAGGCCCCGCCGCATCTAACGCGTTGCCCCAATGATCGCAATAGCTTAACTTACCGCCGGCGCACTTCTGATAAACAAAATAAATAGTGCCGAAACAAATGGGAGGACGAATGACCAAATTCACCGACAAGGCGCCGTCGCGCCGTCTTATCATCAAAGGCGCGGGCGTTCTGGCCGCGGGCATCGCGGCTCCGGCCCTTCTGGGCACGCGATCGGCCTATGCGGCTTACCCGGATCGCGCGGTCAAAGTCGTGGTGGCAAATACACCCGGCGGTCCGTCCGATCTGGTCGGCCGCATCATCACCGCCGCGCTGCAGCAGTCGACCGGCAAGACCTTCGTCATTGAGAACATCGGCGGCGCCGGCAGCAATATCGGCATGGGCCATGTCGCGCGTTCCGAGCCGGATGGCTACACGATCCTGCTCGCGACCAATGCCTATTCGGTCAACGCCACGCTCTACAACAAGATCCCTTATGACCCGGCGAAGGATTTCGTCGGCGTCTGCGAACTGGCGACATCGCCCAATACGTTCGTCGTAAGATCCGAGCTGCCGGCCAAGACGATGAAGGAATTCGTCGCGCTTGCCCGCGCCAATCCGGACAAGTTCAACGTCGCGACGCCGCCGATCGGCACCACGCCACATATCGAGGCCGAGGTGCTGAAGATCCGTGAAAACCTGCCGAAGCTGGAAACCGTCGTGTTCAAGGGCGGCGGCGATGCGCTTCAAGCCTTGCTCAGCGGCACCGTGCAGCTCAGTTCCGGCTCGCTGCCGCCGGCGGCACAGCACATCAAGTCGGGCACGCTGCGCTGTCTCGCGGTGACCGGCGAAACGCGCTGGCCCGACATGCCGGACGTGCCGACCATGGTGGAGGCCGGATACAAGGACTTCGTCTTCGCCACCGACTGCGTACTGCTGGCGCCGGCAAAGACGCCGGCCGATGTCGTCAAGTGGCTGGAGACCGAGACGCTCAAGATTCTGAGCACGCCGGAAATGAAGGAAAAACTGTTCAAGGCCGGCTTTCAGGTGCGGGCGAAGGGCGCAAAAGACGCCTGGACGCGCGTGTCCAAGGAAGTCGACACGTTCCGCGACATCATCAATAAGGGTGGTATCGCCAAGCTTTAAGATTGGCCTGATGACAATCGCGCCCGCCGCCATCGACCATGACGGCGGGCGTGTCCGTTTAAACGCCGGAGTGTCACCGTGAATATCAAGTCGATCGAGCCGATTGCGATCAGCCTTCCGATGCTCAAGCCGGTCATCATGGCCGGTGAGGAAGTGCGGCGCGCCGACAATGTGCTGGTGCGGATCGAAACCGATAGCGGCCTGGTCGGCTGGGGCGAAGCGGCCTCGGCGCCGGTGATGACCGGCGAAACGCTCGAGAGCATCGTCTCCGCCGTGCATTATCTCACGCCCGTGTTGCGCGGCCGCGACCCCGCCGACATCGAAGGCGCGCTCGCCGCGATGGAAGGCCGCATGTACGGCAATCACGGCGCCAAGGCCGCCATCGAAATCGCGCTGCATGACATTACCGGACGCGCCACCGGCAGACCGGTGCACGCGTTGCTGGGCGACAAATTGCGCAGCCGTATGCCGTTGCTTTGCGTAATCGGCGGCGGCGATTTCGATGGCGACCTGCAAGACGCTGAAAAGAAAAAGGCCGGCGGCTTCACCGCCTACAAGATCAAGGTCGGCATCGACACCGCGGCCAAGGACACCGAGCGCAGCCGCGCGATCTGCAAAATTTTGGGCAGCGGCCTGCTGATTTCGTCCGACGCCAACCAGGGCTTCAGCACCGAGCAGGCGATTGAATACGCGCGCGGGATGAAAGGCTCCGGCCTCGACTTCTTCGAGCAACCGGTGATGGCGCACGATCTCGGCGAGATGGCGAAGGTCGCCGCCGTCGATCCCAGCATTGCCATCGGCGCCGACGAAGGCATCCATTCGCTTGCCGACATCCAGCGTCATCATGACCGAAGGGCAGCTTCCGGGGTCAGCCTCAAGGCGATCAAGCTCGGCGGCATCCGTGGCGTGGTGGCCGCGGGACGGCTGTGCGGCCGGCTCGGCATGAGTGTCAATGTGTCGTGCAAGACCGGCGAGTCGAGCATCGCCTGCGCTGCGGCGCTGCATGTCGCGGCGGTCATTCCCAATATCGACTGGGCGCTGACGCTGACGCACACCGCGCTCGGCGAAGACATCACGGCGCATCCCATCCCGACGGCGCGCGGCCATGTGGTCATGACCGAGGGTCATGGTCTCGGCGTCGATGTCGACGAGGATCGCGTGCGCCGCTATCGCGTGCAGATCGCCACGCGCGACGTCGCGTGAGCGGGCGCGAATATATTCAGCACGTAAACACTCTGCCTCTTTTGTAGGCTGATTTGCCGAATTGTATGCAATTGCCCAGGCCTTAGCCGGGCGCAGAGACTTGCCGGAAGACAAAGAATTCTGAGCTAAATCAGCCGGTTACGGAATTTCTGCGCCGCAGCAGAAATTGGCACGACCTTTGCGGAAGGGTTCTCCAGGGAAATATTGGGGAGCCAGTCATGAAGCGTCGCGATTTTCTGAAATCGGTATCCGCCGTCGCCGCTACCAGCGCGGTCACCGCGCCGGCGGTGTTCTCATCCGCCAAAGCGCAGACACGCGCCGAGACATTGCTCATCGTTTCGGAGAGCGGCCCCAACAACCTCGACATCCACGGCGTCGGCACCAACGTGCCGGGCTACGAAGTGTCGTGGAACTGCTACGACCGCCTCATCACGCACGAGATGAAGACCGGCCCGAACGGCCAGCCCTATTACGACAAGGACAAATTCAAGGGCGAACTCGCCGAAGACATGGTCGTCGGCGACATGTCCGCGACCTTCAAACTCAAGAAGAGCGCGACCTTCCAGGACGGCACGCCGGTCACCGCCAAGGACGTGAAGTGGTCGCTCGACCGCGCCGTAAGCGTCGGCGGCTTCCCGACCTTCCAGATGCGCGCCGGCTCGCTCACCAAGCCGGAACAGTTCGTCGTCGTCGACGACCACACCTTCCGCGTCGACTTCCTCAAGAAGGACCGGCTCACCATCCCCGACCTCGCCGTCGTCGTGCCGGCGATCTACAACTCCGAACTGGTCAAGAAGAACGCCACCGAGAAAGACCCTTGGGGCCTCGAATACACCAAGATGAACACCGCGGGCTCCGGCGCCTACAAGGTCGTGACCTGGAACGCGGGCACCGAAGTCATCATGGAGCGCAACGACAAATGGGTCGGCGGCCCGATGCCGAAGATCAAGCGCGTGATCTGGCGCATGGTCCCCTCCGCCGGCAACCGCCGCGCGCTGCTGGAGCGCGGTGACGCCGACATTTCCTATGAATTGCCGAACAAAGATTTCGTCGAGCTGAAAGACGCCGGCAAGCTCAGCATCATCTCGACGCCGTTCTCCAACGGCATCCAGTACCTCGGCATGAACGTCAAGAACCCGCCCTTCGACAATCCGAAGGTGCGCCAGGCCGTCGCGCTCGCCGTGCCCTATCAGAAGATCATGGACGCGGTGCTGTTCGGTCTGGGCGGTTCGACGTTCGGCGCGGCTGCCAACGCACCCACGCAGGTCGCCTGGCCGCAGCCGACCAAGTACAACACCGACATTGCCAAGGCGAAGGCGCTGCTGGCGGAAGCCGGTTATCCGAACGGCTTCGAAACCACGTTGTCGTTCGACCTGGGCTTTGCCACCGTCAACGAGCCGACCGCGATCCTCATTCAGGAAAGCCTCGGCCAGATCGGCATCAAGACCACGATCAACAAGATCCCCGGTTCGAACTTCCGCACCGAACTGAACAAGAAGGTGCTGCCACTGTATCTCAACGTGTTCTCGGGCTGGCTCGATTACCCCGAGTACTTCTTCATCTGGTGCTATCACGGCAATAATTCGATCTTCAACACGATGAGCTACCAGTCGAAGGATATGGACGCCTTCATCGACGGCGCCGTCAACGCTGCGGCGATCGGCGACAAGCCGACCTACGAGAAGGACGTAAAGGGTTTCGTCGATCTCGCCTTCAACGACATCCCGCGCATCCCGCTGTTCCAGCCTTACTCGAACGTCGCGATGCAGAAGAACATCTCCGGCTACGCCTACTGGTTCCACCGCCGGCTCGACTACCGTGGCTTCTCGAAGGCCTAAGGGTTGGGCCTGCCGACTTCCTGGGCGCGGCCATAGCCGCCGCGCCCGGACCGTTTCTTGCATCGCCGATCTGGATCGGCGGCCAGGCTAAGGGGCGCGGCGTATGGGTAAGATGTTGTTTAAGCGAATGCTGCTCATCATCCCGAATTTGATCGGGGTGGTGATCGTGACGTTCCTGCTCACCCGCGCACTGCCCGGCGATCCGGCGGCCTATTTCGCCGGCCCCGCCGCCGACAAGCAGGCCATCGAGCAGGTCCGCGCCAGCCTGGGCCTCGACAAACCGCTGGTCGTGCAGTTTGGCCGCTACGTGACAGACCTGTTTCGCGGCGATTTCGGCAATTCACTGTCGACAGGGCAGCCGGTCATCACCGAGATCAGGAATCGCCTGCCCGCTTCGGCAGAACTCACGCTGTTCGGCCTGATCCTGTCGATGGTCATCGCCGTGCCGCTCGGCATTCTGGCTGCGGTGAAACAAGGTTCATGGATCGACCACATCTGCCGCATCGTCGCAACCGCCGGCGTGTCGCTGCCGGTGTTCTTCACCGGCCTGCTGTTGGTCTATGTGTTCTACTTCAAGCTCGGCTGGTCGCCGGCGCCGCTCGGCCGGCT
The DNA here is from genome assembly GCA_031389105.1 of Hyphomicrobiales bacterium. Taxonomy (GTDB): domain Bacteria; phylum Pseudomonadota; class Alphaproteobacteria; order Rhizobiales; family Xanthobacteraceae; genus Pseudolabrys. The sequence continues at coordinate 5,593 of JANMSH010000202.1, read as the reverse complement.
CGACGCCTTCGCCACCGCGCCGCCGAAAATCACCGGCTTTTTCCTGTTCGACAGCCTGGTCACCGGGCAGTGGGAGACCTTCCGCGCGGCGCTCAGCCAATTGCTGCTGCCAGGCTTCACGCTTTGCATCTTCTCGCTGGCGCCGATCGCGCGCATGACGCGCGCTTCGATGCTGGCGGTGCTCGCCTCGGAATTCGTGCGCACCGCCCGCGCCTCCGGCCTCGACGACCGGACCGTGATCATTACCTACGCCTTCCGCAACGCCATGCTGCCCGTCATCACCACGCTCGGCATGGTGTTCTCCTTCCTGCTCGGCGCCAACGTGCTGGTCGAGAAGGTGTTCGCCTGGCCCGGCATCGGCTCTTACGCCGTCGAGGCGCTGATTACCTCGGATTTTGCGCCGGTGCAGGGCTTCGTGCTGACCATGGCGATACTCTACGTCGTGCTCAATCTGATCATCGACATTCTCTACGGTGTCATCGACCCACGTGTGAGGCTGGACGGATGAACGAAAATCATGAGTGAAAATATTGCCGTTGCCTCGCCAGCCGCGGCGGCGCCAAAGCCCGAGAACAATTCAATTTTCCGTCACGCCATTTATGTCGTGTCGGAAAACCCGGTCACCGGGCTGTCTTTCGCCTTGTTCGTGCTCATCGCACTGTGTGCGCTCATCGGCCCGTATATCGTGCCCTACGACCCGCTGGCGAGCGACACCACGGCGACGCTGCAGGCACCGTCGTGGAAACATTGGTTCGGCACCGACCAGCTCGGCCGCGACATTTTCAGCCGCGTCATCGTCGCCACCCGCCTCGATTTCATTATCGCCATCGCGTCGGTGGCGCTGGTGTTCGCGCTCGGCGGCTTTGCCGGTATTGCTTCCGGTTTCTTCGGCGGCTGGACCGACCGCATCATCAGCCGCATCTCCGACACCATCATGGCGTTTCCGCTGTTCGTGCTGGCGATGGGCATCGTCGCGGCGCTCGGCAACACCGTCACAAACATCGTGATCGCGACCGCGGTCGTTAATTTCCCGCTCTACGTCCGTGTTGCTCGCGCTGAAGCCAACATCCGGCGCGAGGCCGGCTTCGTGCAGGCCGCGCGTCTGTCCGGCAACGGCGAATTCCGCATTCTGCTGGCGCACATTTTGCCTAATATCATGCCGATCATGATGGTGCAGATTTCGCTGACCATGGGCTACGCCATCCTCAACGCCGCTGGCCTGTCGTTCATCGGTCTCGGCGTGCGGCCGCCGACGCCCGAGTGGGGCATCATGGTCGCTGAAGGCGCCGCCAACATCATCTCGGGTGAATGGTGGATCGCATTTTTCCCAGGGCTGGCGCTGATGATCGCGGTGTTCACCTTCAATCTGCTGGGCGACGGTCTGCGCGACCTGGTCGATCCGCAAAGGCGGACCTAGCGCATGATCCCGAAAAGTGGGCACCGGTTTTCGGACAAGATCATGCGCGGAAAGAAAAAATAATGGCGAAGAAGCTCAAACCCAGCAAACTTGACCGCGACCGGCCGAACACGCTGCCGCTCCTGGACGTGCGCGACCTCACCGTCGAGTTCGCGACGCGGCGCGGCACCGTGACGGCAGTCAAAAGCATCAACCTGACTTTGGCCAAAGGCGAGACGCTCGGCATTGTCGGCGAGTCCGGCTCGGGCAAGTCGGTGACCTCCTACGCCGTGATGCGGATCCTCGACCGCGCCGGCAGCATCGCCGAAGGTTCGGTGACCTTCAGCGGCATGGATATCCGCAGCGCACCGGAAGCCGACATGCGCGACCTGCGCGGCCGTGAAATGTCGATGATCTTCCAGAGTCCGCGGCTGGCGCTCAATCCGATCCGCAAGGTCGGGCATCAGATCGAAGATGTGTTGCTGCAGCACGCCCAGGTCGATCGCGACCAGGTCAGCGAAAAAGCCATCGAAGTGCTCGAACAGGTCCGCATCGCGCGGCCGCGCGAACGCTACCACGCCTACCCGTTCGAACTATCCGGCGGCATGTGCCAGCGCGTCGTCATCGCGCTCGCGCTCGCCTGCCGCCCGCAATTGCTGATCGCCGACGAGCCGACCACCGGGCTGGACGTCACCACGCAAAAGGCGGTGATGGATCTTGTCGTCGAGCTGACGCGCGAGCGCGGCATGTCGACGATTTTGATCACGCACGACCTTGGCCTTGCCGCCGCCTATTGCGACCGCGTCGTGGTGATGGAGAAGGGCCACATCGTCGAGACCTCGCCGTCGGCCACCATCTTCACCAAGCCAGCGCACGCCTATACCCGCAAGTTGATGCGGGCGACACCGCGGCCGGGCGTGACGCTGCGCGACCTCTTACCGGAAGGCGAGACGACTCGGCCGAAAGCCACAGCGAGAACCGCGGAAGCCAAAGCGCCGGCCAAGAAGGTCGACGGCGTGGAGACGCCGCTTCTTGTCGTCGAAAAGCTAATTAAGGAATATCCGCGCCAGGGCGGCGCCGCGACGCTGGCGAAAATCTTCGGGCCGCGGCCCGCCCCGAAACCGGACAATTTCCGCGCCGTCGACGGCATCAGTTTCCAGATCGCGCGCGGCGAGAGCGTCGGCCTGGTCGGTGAATCCGGCTGCGGCAAATCCACCACCTCGATGATGGTGATGCGGCTGATCGACAAGAGCGACGGCCTGATCATGTTCGACGGCGAGGACATCGGCGCCATTGCGGCGCGCAACTTCGCCCGGCTGCCGCTGCGCAAGCGCATCCAGATGGTCTTTCAGGACCCGACCGACAGCCTCAATCCTCGTTTCAGCGCGGCGCGCGCCATCGCCGATCCGCTGCTGCAACTGGGCGGCATCGGGCGCGACGAAGTGCGCGGCCGTTGCGAGCAACTGGCCACCCAGGTCGGCCTGCCGCTCAATCTGCTCGACAGGTTTCCGCACCAGCTTTCCGGCGGGCAAAAGGCCCGCGTCGGCATTGCCCGTGCCATCGCGCTCAATCCCGACCTGATTATCCTCGACGAGCCGACCGCGGCGCTCGACGTCTCGGTGCAGGCCGTGGTGCTTAACCTGCTGCAAGACCTTAAAGATTCGCTGGGGATGAGCTACCTTTTCGTGTCGCATGATCTCAATGTGGTGCGCCTGCTATGCGATCGGGTCATCGTGATGAAGACAGGACAGATCGTCGAGCAAGGCCCGACCGAGCGCGTGATGGGCGCACCGGAAGCGAGCTATACCCGCGACCTGCTGGCGGCGATCCCGCATCCGCCGATTTGAGGCGCGCGTTGAAGGTCTTCATATGAGCCTGCTTGCACCCGGCACCGTCCCGCAGGGCGAACCCTGGCCGCGCAAGACGCTGGCCGAGGAATTGCGCCTGCAACTCGCCGACGAGATCGTGCGCGGCGCGCTGGCGCCGGGCGCTTCGCTCGACGAGACCACCTTGGCGCGGCGCTTCGAGGTATCGCGCACGCCGGTGCGCGAGGCGATCCGCCTGCTGGCGGCGAGCGGCCTGGTCGAAGTGCGCGCCCATCGCGCCGCCGTGGTGGCGCGGCCGAGCGCGGACCAGCTTGCGGGTATGTTTGAAGTGATGGCGGAGCTGGAGGCGCTGTGCGCCGGCTTTGCCGCCGAGCGCATGACCAGCGCCGAGCGGCGTGTGCTGGAGGACTTCCACGAAGAACTGCGCGTGATGATCCAGAGCGGCGATCCGCAGCGCTATCACGAGGTCAACGAGTCGTTTCACAACAGCATCTATGCCGGCTCACACAATAACTATCTCGCCGACATCACGCTGGCGACGCGGGCGCGGGTGCAGCCATTCCGCCGCGCGCAATTCCGCAACCTCGGGCGTCTGGCGAAGTCGCACATCGAGCACGATCGCGTCGTTCAGGCTATTTTGCGCGGCGAGCAAGGCATCGCATCGTCGGCGATGTTCGCGCACATCATTACCGTGCGCGAGGAGTACGAGCATTATACGGAGACGCTGTAGCTATTTTTGCGCGAGGAATTTGCGCCAGCCGCCGAAGCTTGAAATGTCGCGGGCATCGGCGGCGGCAGCCGACTCCAATAGAAAGCCTTTCACGCCACGGCCATCGGCCAGCGTCAGCGTGCCGATCGATAGCGGCGCCGGAATGCCGTCGATGAAGCGGCCGAAGGCTTCCAGCGGCAGCGCCCAGACCTCGACGTCGATCGCAGCACCCTCGCCGATGTCGACACGCAGCAGGCCGGGCTTCGGCGGCACCGTGCCGTTCAAGGCATAGAGCTTGTAATCCGGCGCGGTCGTTGTCGCCTCAAGCAGACGGCCGCCGAGCGTTTGCAGTTCGCCATTGAGCGGCAGGCCGGACAGATGCGCGCCGACCACAGCGACGGCGATTTCGTCGGCGGCAGGCGTGGTCGACTTCGACACCAGCGGCTCCTGCGGCAGCTTAAGCGCGCCAAGCGGCAGTTGCGTATCGGCGTGGAAGACGCGGCCGATTTCGGCCAGCCGCGCGTCATCACCGCCCGGCGCCAGCAGCGTGATGCCGCCCGGAACATGCCCCTCGGTCATGAAGGCCGGCAGCGCCAGGCCGCAGAGGTCGAGCAGATTGACGAAGTTCGTATAGGTGCCGAGACGGCTGTTGAGCTGGATCGGGTCGGCCAGCACCTGCTTGACGGTATAGGCGGTCGGCGCGGTCGGCAGCGCCAGCGCGTCGACCTGATGCGTGAAAATGTAGTCGGCGACGCGACGCAACCGCTCCAGCTTGTAGAAGGCGTCGAAGGCGTCGATCGCGGTCGGCCGCAGGCCACTGAGGGTGATCTCCCTGGTCACCGGATGTATCGCGCCGGGATCGGACGCCAGCAGCGAACGCGCGGTGATGGTGCGCTCCGCCACCCACGGTCCGTCATAGAGCAGCCGCGCGGTCTCGTAGAACGGCTCGATGTCGATCTCGACAATGTCGCAGCCGAGCTTCGCCAGCCGCTCCAGCGCGGCTTTGTAACCGGCCTCGTATTGTCTATCGCCGAAGAACAAGCGCTGGCCCGGCAACGGCACGCCGAGCGTGACGTGCGGCGGCATCGAGCCCGGCGTGCCGGTTGGCCGCTTGCGCGAGTAGCTGTCGGCCGCGTCCGGCCCCGCCATTGCGCTGAGCGCCGCCCAGGCGTCGTCGACGGTGAGCGCGAACACCGAGACACAGTCGAGCGTGCGGCAGGCCGGCACCACGCCGTGGGTCGAGATCAATCCGAGGCTGGGTTTAAGACCGACGATGTTGTTGAAGCCGGCCGGCACGCGGCCGGAGCCGGCGGTGTCGGTGCCGAGCGACAGCGGCACGAGACCAAGAGCGACCGCGACCGCCGAGCCGGAGCTTGAGCCGCCGGGAATCAATTCCGGATCGAACGAATTTTTCGGCACGCCATAGGGCGAACGCACGCCAACCAAGCCAGTGGCGAACTGGTCGAGATTGGTCTTGCCGATGACGATGGCTCCGGCGGCGCGCAGCCGCGCCACCGCCGTGGCATCGTGCGCCGGCCTATAGCTGAAGGCCGGACAGGCCGCGGTGGTCGGCAGACCGGCAACGTCAATGTTGTCTTTGACGGCAACAGGTATGCCGTACAGCGGCAGGGTCTTGTCGGTGAGCGCACGCGCCTCAGTCAG
>JANMSH010000153.1:0-4296 GCA_031389105.1 Hyphomicrobiales bacterium | reverse complement strand
TGGCGTCACGCACGTTTTCATGGTGCCGGCGGTGCTGCGGCGCACCTTTGCTGAGATGGAGCGGCGCACGAAAATAGCACGCGTACATTGTCATGGGGAGAAGTCCGCAGCCTACATGGCCGATGGTTATGCGCGCGCGTCGGCAAGCCCGGCATCTGCATGGCGCAGGTAATCGGCGCACTTAATCTCGCCGCCGGCCTGCGCGACGCGTTCCTGGCGCATTCGCCGGTGATCGCCATGACCGGTGGGCGCGATGCCAAGACCAAGTTCCGCAAGGTCTATCAGGAAATCGACGACATCCCGGCGTTCGAGCCGGTGACCAAGATGAATGTGACCATCGACGACGTGTCGCGCTTTCCCGACATGATCCGGCAGGCATTCCGCGTTGCCACTTCGGGCGCGCCAGGCCCGGTGCATCTGCAATTCCGCGGCAATGAAGGCCAGGTCGATCTTGAGGAAGCCGAGATGGAGGCGTTGGTCGAGCCGCAGTTTTCGCATGTGCCGTCGTTCCGCCCGCAGCCGGAAGCTGCGCACGTCAAGGCCGCGCTCGATCTTCTGCAAAAAGCCGAGCGGCCGATCATCGTCGCTGGTGGCGGCGTGCGCGCCTCGGGCGCAGGGCGCGAACTCGTTGCACTTGCCGAAGCGCTGCAGATCCCGGTCGCAACCTCGCTCAATGCCAAAGACTGCATCTCCGGCGTCAATCCGCTCTCGGTCGGCGTGGTCGGCAGCTATTCGCGCGAAAGCGCCAACCTTGCGGTCAATCGCGCCGATCTGGTGTGCTTCATCGGCACCGAGACCGGCGGTATGACAACGCATTTCTGGGCGGTGCCGAAAATCGGCACGCCGGCGATCCAGATCGACATCGAGCCTGAGTCGCTTGGCCGCAATTATCCGCTGGCCGCGAGCGTACTCGGCGACGCCAAGGCGGTGCTTGCGGCGATGCTCGGCCAGATCGATAAGACCAGCGCGACAAGGCGCCAAGCTTGGGTCCAGGAAATCACCAAGCTGCGTGGCGACTGGGCTTCGAAATACAAATCGATGTTGGAGTCGGACAGCGTGCCGATCCATCCCGCGCGCATCTGCCACGAATTGACGCAGCACGTGCCGGATGACGGCATCGTCATCGTCGATACCGGCCACGCCGGTATGTGGATGGGCGGCATGTACGACCTGCGTAAATCCACGCAGAGCTACATTCGCAGCGCCGGCCATCTCGGCTGGGCGTTCCCTGCCGGTATCGGCGCCAAGGCGGCGTGCCCGGATCGCCCGGTAATCGTTTTCACCGGCGATGCCGGCTTCTGGTATCACATCGGCGAAATCGAGACGGCCGTGCGCTGGAAAATCAATTCGATCACGATCGTCAACAATAACGGCGGCGGCAATCAGTCGAAGCGCGGTTTCGATCGCGCCTATGGCGGTGAGCAGACCGAACAGGCACGCGAGTTGTGGACCTACAACGTGACGAACTTTGCCAAGATCGCCGAGGATATGGGCGCGCTCGGCATCCGCGTCGAGAAGGCCAGCGACATCGCGCCGGCACTAAAGCAGGCGCTTGCCGCCAATCGTCCAGTGGTTATCGATATCGCTACTGATATCGACGCCATTGCGCCAACCGCGGTGGCGTAGGCATATGAACTGACGCTGTCTAATTCTGAGTGGCCTCGTCACACACTTTGCGTTCTGCTCGCATCAGCATGAATACGCGGTCGTCACCGCCGGGCCCGCCGAAATCGCCAGCGTCCTTTTCTCCCTCGACGGAAATCCCGCTTGGGGACATCACCTGGAGCCGGAGACCGGTGCCGGCGGGGGTCAGGCGGATTCGTCCGCCATCGGAATCGAGAGTGCAGTCAAAGCTATTGCCGGCGATTTTGCAGTAGAGCTGCTGGCCATACCATTCCGGCGAGCGCTTAAGCATGAAGCTCATGCCGGCGTGAAAACCCGCCGCGGTGTTCTGGCCGCCTTCATCGGAGCGCCAGCTTTGATCGAAATCGAGCTCGATGCGCCGCACTTTCTGCTTCGGACGCGCCTTCAGGTGGGCGTCGTTATAATTGCGCGCATAGCAGGGCTAGCCGCCGTTCACGCCGGAGAAATATTTTGCATATATGTCATCCACGCTCGCGGCGGCGGAAACGCCCACGATCAGGGTCGCAAGAGCGAGAGCGCAAGTCTTCATCGGGCTGGCCATCATGGGTGAGGCGCTCCCATTAGTTGCCCGATTGTCGGCTTCGGTTCAACCGCGGCTAGCGTTCCAAATAGCGGAATTTCTGCGCGCGCTTTCCGCTATCGACTTCGGTCGTATAGAGATTGCCTTTGCTGTCGATGGCAAGATTGCGACGCCTGCGGCCTGACCCATGATCCAGTTATTGGGAAGAGTCTTCGGCCAGGATACGTCGACCGCGGAACGCGGCACGTCGGCGGCCGAAGCCGGAAACGCAGCGGAAAGAATTGCGAAAGCGATAGCCGCCTTGATCAATGTCTTCATGGTTTCCACCCGGGCTGCCGGTCGCGGATTCCGCGCCAGCTTGGCGGCAAGCGTCCTCCCGCCGATAGGGCCGGTCAAAGCCCTCGCAAAGGGACTTCTAAGCGGGCCTTTGTCATGCGAGCATTCGCACACCGGGTTTTTGATGGGGTGACATCATGCAACGTTCGCTCTTATTCGCGCTTGGCCTGATCGCGGGATTGGCCGTGGCCTTAGCGGTGCCCGCGGGCCGCGCGCACGATGCCGACTCGCTGGCTGCCAACGCGCCGCAGAAAAATCCGCTGTTCATCAATATGACAACCGGGGATTCCTGGCGCGGCTGGATGGGCCTGCACTTCGCCCACGCGACGTTGAAGATGGGTCACCCGGTCGCGGTGTTCCTCAATCTCGACGCGGTGAAACTCGCGTCAAAGACCGGCGAGCAGGAGAAGAAGCCGTCGATGCAGCGCCTGCCGCGTGACATTCTCGCGGACTTCATCCGCGACCGCGGCGTCGTGCTGATGTGCGGGCCTTGCATTGCCGAGTTTGGACTGAAGATCGACGACCTGGTTCCCGGCGTGCAGATGGGCCGGCCCGGCTATACGCAGGGCTTCATCTTCGCCGAGAACGCACGCACCTTAACCTGGTAGTGCGCTTACGCCTCACCGATTTCTTTTAAGATTTCTGCGCTGTGCTCGCCCAGCCGCGGGGCGGGGCGCTCAGACGCCGCGCGCCAGCCATCCATCACGATCGGCGTGCGCACGCCGGGGATGGTGCCGCCTTTGGCCGCCGCGCTCGGCAGATCGAGCTTCATGCCGCGGTGGATCACTTGCGGATCGACGAACACTTGTTCGAGATTGTTGATTGGGCCAGCCGGCACGCCTTGCTCCTCAAGTTTTGAGAGCAGGTCGTCTCGCTTCATGCGCATCGTCAATGCCGTCAGTTTTCCGACCAGTTCGCCGCGATGTTTCAGCCGCCCGACATTGTTCTTGTAGTCGGGATTTTGCGCCAGCTCGGTCGCACCCAGAACATTGCAGAACTTGATGTACTGGTTGTCGTTGCCGGTGGCGACAATGATGTGGCCGTCTGCGACCGGAAATTCTTGGTACGGCACGATGTTGGGATGCGAATTGCCGATGCGCATCGGGATTTGCTGCGACACTAGAAAATTCAGTGCCTGATTGGCCAGAACGCCGACTGTCGTATCCACCAGCGCCGTATCGACGTAGCAGCCCTTGCCGGTGTTGGCGCGTTGCGTCAGCGCGGCCAGGATTCCGATCACCGAATAGCAGCCGGTCACGATATCGGTGATGGCGACGCCGACGCGTGTCGGCGGACCGTCGGCCATGCCGGTCAGGTCCATCAGGCCGCCCATGCCCTGCGCCATCAGGTCATAGCCGGCGCGTTTGGCGTAAGGTCCGTCCTGACCGAAGCCGGTTACGGAGCAATAAATCAGCCGCGGATTTTCCGGGGCGAGGCTTTTGTAGTCGAGACCGAATTTGGCGAGACCGCCGACCTTGAAGTTTTCGATCAGGATGTCGGAGCGTGCCGCGAGTTTCTTGACGATGCGCTTGCCGTCCACGCTCTCGAAGTCCATTTCGATCGAGCGCTTGCCGCGGTTGGCGGAATGGAAATAGGCTGCGCCGATGTGTTGGCCGTCCGCGCCCTCGACGAACGGCGGCCCCCAGCCGCGGGTATCGTCGCCGGCGCCCTTGCGCTCAACTTTGATGACGTCGGCGCCTAGATCCGCGAGCATCTGCCCTGCCCATGGCCCAGCCAGAATGCGGGCAAGTTCGAGAACGCGAATACCGGCGAGGGGTTTGGGCATGGGAGTTCCT
>JANMSH010000131.1:0-10862 GCA_031389105.1 Hyphomicrobiales bacterium | reverse complement strand
CGAAACGCGGCGGGTGTTAGCGCTGGCGTTCAGCGCGGCGCTGAATGCGCCGGTGCCGGAGACGAGGTTCGGGGTGTTCAGGATGTGAGAAGTGATTGCCGGGTTTGTTATTTATCACGAGGATGACGATGCTCACTTTGTTTCGCGCGATGCTGTTTGTTTCTGTAGTTACTTTGTTCGGTATTGCGCCAGCAGCTGCCGCCATCGAACTCGAGCCCGGCCAATGGCAGGACACCGAGACCGGCACCGAAGATGGCAAGCCGGTGAAGGCCGAAGTGACATCCGATTGCATGTCCCCGGAAGAGGCCAAGGATCCGGTCAAGCAACTGTCGGTGATGAAAGACACCGGCGGGCAATGCAAAAAGCTCGACATCAAGGAGAGCGGCAACACGGTGTCGATCGTGATGCTGTGCGGCGACCCGAAGGAAATGCAGATCGACCTGACCGGCGCCTATACGTTCCACAACAAGCGGCAATATACCGGCACGATGAAAACGGTCATTACCATCGGCGGCAAGGTATCCACTGCCGACAAGACGGTGGAGTCCAAATGGATCGGGCCGTGCAAAGCTGCGCCGGCGAAAAAGACCGCGCCGGGAAAAAAGTGACAACAGCGAGTTGGTTCCGATGAACTACAAATCCGCCCTCATTGTCGGCGCGGGCTCCGGCCTGTCGGCCTCGCTCGCGCGCGTATTCACCAAAGTCGGCATGAGCGTCGCGCTTGCCGCGCGCTCGGCCGCCAAGCTCGATGCGTTCGTCAAAGAGACCGGCGCCAAGGCCTACAATTGCGACGCCGCCAAGCGCGATGAGGTCGAGAAATTGTTCTCCGATCTCGACGCCGCGAACGCGACGCCGGATGTCGTCGTCTACAACGCCAGCTACCGCACGCGCGGGCCGTTTGCCGAACTCGATCCCGTCGAGGTCGAGAAGGCGATCCAGGTGACGGCTTTCGGCGCTTTTCTGGTGGGGCAAGCCGCCGTGCGGCGCATGCTGCCGAAGGGCCAGGGCGCCGTTCTCTTCACCGGCGCGTCGGCAAGCGTGAAGGGCTACGCGCAGTCGGCGCCGTTCGCGATGGGCAAGTTCGCGCTGCGCGGCCTGGCGCAGAGCATGGCGCGCGAACTAGCGCCGCTGGGCATCCACGTCGCGCATTTCGTCATCGACGGCGGCATTAAAAGTCCACGCCGCGCCGAGCCCGCTTCCAGCCCGGACTCGCTGCTCGATCCCGATGCGATTGCCGCGAGCTACCTGCATGTGCTGCAACAGCCGCGTAACGCCTGGACGCAGGAGCTGGAATTGCGGCCGTGGGTGGAGAAATTCTGAGCAGCGCATTTCCACGCAACTTAGACCAATTCCAATGTTATTTCCGTATCTTGCCTTGTGACTGTCGCGGTGACAGTGATTGGCGTGCGCAGCAAATACTGGCGCGCGAAGGTCACGGGGTTTCCGATGCAACGCATAATTTTCGCCGCGCTCACTGTGGTGCTTTTGCCGCTTGCGAGCCTCGCGCAGTCACCGGCACCTGCGCCAACGCCGCCTGCCGCCGCACCGAAGAGCCCTGAAGCGCCCAAGAGTTACGTCCCCGGCGTCGAGCAATTCATGGGCGTGATCCTGAGCCAGCACGCCAAGCTCTGGTACGCCGGCAAGGCGCGCAATTGGGAATTGGCGGAGTTCGAGCTCGGCGAGATCAAGGAGGTCATGGGCGACATCCAGGATCTCGTGCCGGTGTTCAAGAACCTGCCCTTCGCCGACATGCTGGACGCGGTCATCGTCAAGGAAATAGCCGATCTCGAAAAGGCGATTGCGTCGAAGAACTTCAAGAAATTCTCCGCCGGTTACGACAAGCTCACGCAAGCCTGCAACGCCTGTCACGAAGGCACCGAGATGGGCATGGTCGTGATCCAGCGGCCGACCCGGCCGGCGTTCTTCAATCAGGATTTCCGCCCGCGCAAGAAGTAGCGCGCAGTGGAATGGCGTGTCGGCGTGTGCTAAACGCGCCACATGACAAATCCAGACGATCTCAAGCAACTCGCCCCGACCGGAAAACTGCGCGGCGGCGTTGTCGTCGCGCCCGCAGCGTCCGCTTTCTTTGCCATCAAGGATGCCGCGGGCGAGCCGCATGGCGTTACCGTCGATCTGTTGCGCGCCTTCGCCGCGGCGCTGAAGCTGCCGCTCGAACTCCAGATATTTTCCAATTCCGGCCAAGTCACAGATGCGGTGCATAGCGGCGAATGCGACGTCGCCTTCATGCCGCGCGACGTCACGCGCGAGGGCAAGGTCGATTTCGGCCCGGCGTATAATCTGATTGAGAGCACCTATCTCGTGCCGGCCGGCTCGAAAATCCAATCCATCGAAGAGGTCAACCGGCCCGGCATGCGCATCGTCGGCATCTCCAACACCACGACCGTGCGCAGCGCGCGGCGCACCGCGCCGCAGGCGTCGGTCGAGGAAGTGCCGAGCGTCGATCTGATGACCGAGATGGCGGCGACCGGCAAAGGCGACGCCTTCGCGCTGTCGCACGATTCGTTCGTGGGCTTGCTGCCGAAACTGCCCGGCGCGCGCGTGCTGCCGGGACATTTCCAGCAGGTCGGCATTTCGCTGGCGGTGCCGAAGGGCAGGAGCGGGGCGTTGAAGATCGCGAGCGACCTGCTCGAAGATGCCAAGAAGTCCGGTGTTGTGCGCCGCGCGCTCGACGCCGCGGGCTTCAAGGATTCGGAAGTCGCGCCGAGCGTGTAGTTTCGAAACTTAGCCTACCCGCACCGTCACCGGCGCCGCTGTGATGCGCCGGTACAGGTTAATGCGCCGGCGGATCGGCACCCAGTCATAGAGATAAATTTCGAGCGGCCGCCAGTTCGCTACCCAACCGACGATAATCAGGCTTTCTTCCAGCATCCGCGCCATTACGCGGTTCGGCACGACCGCCGCGAAGATCTGGCTCGCCACCAGACAGACCGCGAGCGTCGTCCAATGCCCAGGAAACGCCGTCCGACGCGGAACAGCTCGCGCAGTTCCTGCTCGCTGGTCGCCGCGCGATAGGCGAAATAATGCGCGAAAGCCTCGTGGATGCCCGCGGCATCCGGCAATGCGAGCTCCTCAGGCGGCAGGCACACGGCGATTGTGAACGGCGCGTCCGGCGGCAATTCGCGAACCCAGCCGGCGATGAATTCCTCGACGTCTGAGTCGATATCCTTTTCACGGAAAGGCGAGGGATCGAACGTATTGAATAGCTGCGCGATGGTGCGTGTGCGGAGGGCGATTTCTATTGTGTTGCCCGGCGCGGTCATGGCCGGGGCTGCGTTGTCGCGCGCGGATTGGCCATTTGCCGAATGCCGATGGCGGTGAGGGCCAGCAGCGCCGCGCCGGCCAGCGCCCAGCATGCAATCGGCGCCCATTGCAGGGCGACTTTAAGTGCCGGATCGGCGTTGAAGCCGGTCGCCACCACTGCCATGCGGGTCAAAGTCGCTAGCGCCAGCGCCGAGAACAGCAGGCCCGCCATGCGGCCTTCGCCGCCATTGGCGCCGACCGCAAAGGCCACCGTGAAGGCGCTCATCAGGATCGCGCCCCAAGCCGCGCCGGCGGTGAACTGCGCCCAAATGAGTTGCTCGAGGTCCTGCGCGAAATGCGCGGCGAGGATCGCGAGCGCGCCGACCAGCGCCGCGCCGCCCATCACTGCGTAGCCGCCAAGCCGTTTGGTGACGACGCTCGACGGGAACATCGCAATATTGAAGCCAACCCAGAAAATCGGCATCAGCCATTGCAATTCGTTTGCTTGGGCATAGCGCAGGAATAGCGGCGCGCTCTCCAGCGCGAAATGAATCTGATAGCCGAGCGCCAGCACGATCATGCCGAGCGCGAAGATGATGGCGGACGTCGTCATGGTGCCGAATTCGCGCACCGGCGGGCTTAGCGGCTTCGGCGCGCTTGCCAATTTGCGCTCGGCCGAGATCATGCCGAGCGTCGTCAGTACCAGCACGATGCTCGCCACGGCGAAGGGCACGCGCGGATCGACGTCGCGCAGCGTGATGGCGAGATAAGGTGCGACCGCGCCGGCAATGCCGTAGCCCAGCAAAGCGAGGCTCGACAAATAAGGGATCGAAGGTTTGGCGGCATATTTTCCGAGCAGCATCAGCGGCGGTGCCCGCAGCGCTGAGGATGTAACGGTCCACACCACCGTCACCGCGATTAGCACGGCGCCGCCCGCTCCGGCCACGAACGGCAAGGCTAGAAAGGCCGCGCAAGACACCGCGGTCGCGGCCGCGACCCAGATACCGATTCGCCCCAGCACGCGCGTCATTTTATCGGCGGCAATGCCGGTGGCGAAATCGCTGACAGTGAAGATCGCCTGATCGAGCATCAGCAGCAGGATCACCGCGCCGGGGGCAAGGCCCGCGGCGGCGGCGAGCTTCGGCAGATAGATGACGTAAACCGTCCAGCACAGCGTGAAGAGCAGTTGCAGGACTGCAAGGTACCAGGCAAAGCGTTGCGATACGGTCCCCATCTGTGCGCCTTACATCGTCACGATGACATTGCCGAGCGTGCCGCGCTCCACCGCCTCGTGCGCAGCAATGATATCGTCCAGCGCGAAACTTGGCTGCGCCACGCGGTTGACCAGTTGGCCCTGTTTCAGCGCACTATTGATACCGGTCAGCGTGCGGGTGCGCTCGGCCTCGTCGAGCTCATAGACCAGGAAGAATTGCAGCCGGATCGAATTGACGAGACAAAACGACGCCGGGATCGTCGCCTCCGCCGCACCGGTGCCGTAGATGATGACGCTGCCTTTTGGCCGCAACACGCCGGGCAGTAATTTGGCGTTGGCGGCAATATCCATCTCGATCACCGCATCGACACCGCGCTTGCCGGTCAATTCCATCACCCGCTCGCCGACATTTTCGCGCTTGTAATCGATTATCTGATCGGCGCCGGCCTCGAGCGCGATCGCGGCCTTCTCCGGCGACGACACCGTAGCGATGACCTGCGCGCCTTGCTGCTTGGCGAACTGGATAATGTATTGACTGACCGCGCCGGCGCCGCCGGCGACCAGCAGCGTCGTATCCTTCGCCGCGTTGGCCAGCACCACGGCGTGATAGGCGGTCATCGCCGGGATACCGAGACACGCGCCTTCGGCGAAACTGATGTTGTCCGGCAGCGGCACAGCCATGGTGGCGGGTAGCGCGATGTATTCCGCGGCGGTGCCGAACGGCCGCTTCCACTGGCCGTTCCACACCCAGACGCGTTCGCCGATACGCGACTTCGGCACGCCATCGCCAGCCTGGTCGATGACGCCGGCGCCGTCGCTCTGCGGCACCAGTTGCGGCCAGGCGATCTTGCGGCTGCCCTGGCGAGCTTTCACATCCGATGGATTGACTCCCGAGGCCGCAAGCTTGACCCGCACCTCGCCGGGCCCGGCTTGCGGCGTCGCGATCTCGCCGACAAGCAGCACCTCACGTGCCGCTCCGTTTATCTCGTAATACGCCGCGCGCATGATGCCGATCCCGCACAGGTGGGTCCGGGCGGCACACTAGAGCATGATGTTCAAATCTGGGAACCGGTTTTGGGAGCTCAGCCGGCGAGGCGGGTCCACTCGGAGCGAGCGCGCTCGGTCAGGTGCTGCCATTTGGTACCGACGATATCCCAATTGACCAGCGATTGCTGGGCGCTGGCAGGCGCGTTCGCAGCATTGAGCGCGTTGTGTGAGTCGTAAACGTAGGCGCCACCGACTGTCAGTAAGGCGCCAAGAATGATTCCGAATAGAACGCGCATCATGAAACCTCCAAGTTCCCCGTGGCAGAACGCACCGGTCACCCCCAAGTTCCATCGCAAGGCTCGTTTGTAGCCGGCCCGGCGCGACCTGCACCGGTTTGTCACATAGGCTCTCACTGGCCGGAAACTTTGTTGCAACTCATTGAATAACCTAAGTTTCTGCCGCCAAAAACTTCGCGCGTTTTCAAAATTAACTGCTATATTGGGGCCATGAGCAGACAGTCAGTAAAAGCCGCCAAGCGGTCCACCAAGGCCGTTACGCGAACCGTCAAGAAGCCCGCCAAAGCCGCCAAAAGTGCCCGCGGCGCCGACAAGAAGGCGTCGAAATCGGCGCGCAGCCCGGTCGGCAAGATGGCCGAAACCGCGCGCGCTTTGATGGGCGCCGCCCGCGCCGCGTCCGCGTCCCGCGCCGCCGCTAAAGCAGCCGCTGCGCCTGCGGCCAAGATGATCCGCACCGCCAGCCCGCCGGTCCAGCCGGCGGCGCCGGAGATCGTGCTCAAGAGCCACAAGTATCAGGTCGGCGAGACGGTCTATTTCACGTCGCCGACGTTCGGCCGCGCCGCCGCCACCGGCACCTATACGGTGGTCAAGCTGCTGCCGTCCGAGAGCGACGACTACCAGTACCGGATCAAGAGTTCCGGCGAGGCCTTCGAGCGCGTGGCCAAGGAAAGCCAGCTCGACAAGATGTGAGCCGGCCGGCCGTCGCGAATTCGTCTCCGCCCTCGATTATGGTTCGCAAGACCGCATAAAGACGGAGAGGGGCCGCATGCCGATCTTTATCACGCAAGGCCGCTACACCCGCGACGCCATCAAAGGCATGATCATCAAGCCGGAGGATCGCGCCGATCCTTTGGCGCGCCTGCTATCGAAAGTCGGCGGCCGTCTGATCGGCTATTACCTGACTTTCGGTGAATATGATTTTCTCTCGATCACCGAGGTGCCGAACGAGAGCCAGATGGCCGCGGTTCTCTTGGCGGCCGGCAGTAGCGGCGGTGTTACCGATCTGAAAACCACGCTGGCCATGACCTCGATCGAAGCCAAAGGCGCTTTTGCAGCAGCAAGCGATATCGCGCCGGGCTATAAAGCGCCGGGCGGCACCTAATCGCCCGCAAATAAGGCAAAAGGAATAAATCGAAGCACAGCGACGTTATAAACAACTGAACAAAAACTTTTGGGAGGATTCATGCTCAAGTCTCTGCACAAAATTCTGGGAATGGCCGCGTTGGTTTTATTGCCGGTGGCGATGGCGCAGCCGGCGTCGGCGCAAAATTATCCGAACCGCGTCGTCAAGATGATCGTGCCGTTCGGTGCCGGCGGTCCGGCCGACGTCTATGCCCGCGTTCTCGCCCAGCATCTCTCGGACGAGACCAAGCAGTCTTTCGTCGTCGAAAACCGCCCGGGGGCCGGCGCCTTGATCGGCACCGACGCGGTCGCGAAATCGACGCCCGACGGCTACACGCTGCTGGTGATGTCCAATACCCACACCACCAACGAGTCGCTGCTGGCGAACAAGCCCTATGAGTTGATGCGCGACTTCCTGCCGATCGCGACTATCAATTATTCCGACTTGCTGATGGTCGTGCACCCTTCGGTCGAGGCCAAGACGGTCGCGGAATTCATCGCTTTGGCCAAGAAGGACGCGGGCAAGCTCAATTACGCCTCATCCGGGCCGGGCACGCCGTACCACATGGCCGGCGAGCTGTATAAAGCCATGAGTAAATCCGACATCGTCCACATTCCGCATAAGGCGTCCGGCGACATGCGCAACAGCGTGCTGTCCGGCAACGTGCAGATGATGTTCGACGCCATCACCGTCATGTCGGCGCTGGCGAAGGATGGCAAGGTGCGTGCGGTCGCGACTACGGGCACCAAGCGCAATCCGCTGACGCCCGATCTGCCGACGGTCGCCGAGACGGTGCCCGGTTACGAGGCCACCATCTGGCTCGGCGTCATGGCTCCGAAGGGCACACCGAAGGAGGTCGTCACCTACCTCAACACCTCGATCAACAAGGTGCTCAACCTGCCGGCGGTGAAGGAAGCATGGCTCAAGCAGGGCGCCATCCCGCTGGTGCAGACTCCCACGGAGTTCGAGGCCTATCTCAAGAAGGACATCGAGAAGTGGGCCGGAGTGGTGAAGGCCTCGGGCGCGAAAGTCCAGTAACTCATAATGAGCTTTGACCGCGCGTTGAACGGAATGCTCAAGCTGGCGATCACCTTCGCTGTGATCGCCAGCGGCGCACTGGCGGTCGTTTTTGTGCTCGACCGCCTGGCGCTCGACCGCGATGCGGCCGACCGGCGTGCGCTGCTGCAGCGTAGTGCCGAACTCAGTATCAGCGCAGTGGCGCCCGGCTCGGCGCTCTCTTGTCTCGACGGCGGCGCCGGCGAGGTCGTCGAGAACGCCTGCGAAAAGCTGGTGTTCGCCGGGCCGCAAAGCGCCGCCGGCTCTGTTGCCTATACTGCGGCGCGGCTCGCGCTGCTGGCGGACGCCTTTGCGCAGACGAAAGACCCCGCTGTGCTGGAAAGCTTCGCCGCCACGCGGCGCGCGGTTGAACTCGACCGCTACGGCATCGCAGCCCATGTACTCGCCACTCGCGACGGCTGCACCGCCGAGCAGTGCGCGGCCTTCGCCTGGCTGCGCGACACCACGGCGCTCAAGGCCAACCTCAAGGCGCAAGTCTACGATCAATACGTGTCGCGCTACGCCGCCGCCTGGAACAAGGAGCCCGAGAAACAGGTGCCGGTCGCGAGCGCTCTGGCGCCTGCGCCGGTTGCAGCCGAAGCGCCGGCCGGCGTGCCGGTCTCGAGCAAATACGATTTCCCCTCGTCCGCCTCGATCCCGCCGGTCAGCATCATGAATGCCGAGCCGGCTTTGCCGAAAGCAGCCGCACCTAAGGCTGAGGAAGAGGCTGCCGTGCCGGTGCCGCCGAAGCGTCCACAGGCTCAAGCCGCGACGCCACCAGGTGCCGCTCCCCAGGCGCGATAGCGCTGGATTCCCGCTTGCGCGGGAATGAGCGGGCGTTGAAGGTGTCGCCTCGACGAAACGCCGGGCCCTCATGTTCAAATCTGTCCTGATCGCCAATCGCGGCGAGATCGCCTGCCGCATCGCGCGCACTGCCAAGCGCATGGGGCTGCGCACCATCGCAGTCTATTCCGATGCCGACGCGCATGCGCTGCATGTGCGCATGTGCGACGAGGCGCATGCAATCGGACCGGCTCCGGCGGCGCAGAGCTATCTCGTCATCGACAAACTGATCGCCGCGGCTAAGGATTCGCGCGCCGAATGCATCCATCCCGGCTACGGCTTTCTCTCGGAGAACGCGGTCTTCGCGCAAGCCTGCGCCGACGCCGGTCTCGCCTTTGTCGGGCCGCCGCCGTCGGCGATGCGCGCGATGGGTTTGAAGGATCGCGCCAAGGCGCTGATGGAAAAAGCCGGCGTGCCGGTGGTGCCCGGCTATCACGGCGACATGCAGGAGCCGAAATTCTTGAGCCGCAAGGCTTACGAGATCGGCTACCCGGTGCTGATCAAGGCTACGGCCGGCGGCGGAGGCAAGGGCATGCGCCGCGTCGACCGTCACGCCGATTTCGACGAAGCGCTGTCAGGCGCAATGCGCGAGGCCAAGGCCGCGTTCGGCGACGAGCGCGTGCTGATCGAGAAATACGTCACGAGCCCGCGTCACATCGAGATGCAGATTTTCGCCGACAGCCACGGCAACGCCATTCATCTCAACGAACGCGACTGTTCGCTGCAGCGCCGCCACCAGAAGGTGATCGAGGAAGCCCCGGCGCCCGGCATGAGCGCGCAATTGCGCGCGGCCATGGGGCAGGCGGCGGTCGCTGCGGCGAAGGCCGCCGGTTACGTCGGCGCCGGCACTGTGGAGTTCATCGCCGATAGCGCCAACGGCCTGAAAGCCGACGGCTTCTGGTTCATGGAAATGAACACGCGGCTGCAGGTCGAGCATCCGGTGACTGAGGCGATCACAGGCCTCGATCTGGTCGAATGGCAATTTCGCATCGCCAATGGCGAGAAGCTGCCGCTCGCCCAAGACAAAGTGCCGCTCAACGGTCACGCGGTCGAGGCGCGGCTCTATGCCGAGGATCCCGAGCGGGGCTTTCTGCCGTCGACCGGCAAATTGATCGCGCTGCAATTCCCGCAAGCCGAGGGCAAAAATACTAATTTGCGCATCGATACCGGCGTCGAGGCGGGCGACGAGGTGACGCCATTCTACGACCCGATGATCGCCAAGCTGATCGCGTATGGCGGTACACGCGCGCAGGCGCTGGATACGCTCGCGAATGCGCTCGACAGAACGGTCGTCGTCGGCCCGCGCAGCAATGCGGGATTTCTTAGCCGCCTGTGCCGCGCCGAAGGTTTCCGCAACGGCGGTTTCGACACCGGCTTCATCGACCGCAATCTCGCAAGCCTGAAAGCCGAACCGCAAGGCCTCGACCATGCCGCAGTAGCGGCCGGGGCGCGCGAATTGCTGGCACAAGAGCAGACGCGCATCGCCGCGCAGCGCGAGCCCGATGAGCCACCATCGCCCTGGGACAACGCCGACGGTTTCCAGATGTCCGGCCCGCGCCGTCTGGCGCTGCCGATCATGGCCGATGGCGAGAATATCGTTGCCGAGGTCGACGGGACCGGGGTCACGGTCGAAGGAACCGCGCCCGCGAATGACGCGGTGGCGGTCGCCAGTGGCGGCGCGGTCTATTTGCTGCGTCATGGCCGCCAGACCAAGGTCTCGCGGCGCGACTGCGCGCTCGACGCAGCTGGGGATCACGGCGGCGGCGGACTTGTCCGCGCGCCGATGCATGGCAAGGTATTGGGCGTCTTTGTTGAGAACGGTGACACCGTCACGCGCGGTCAACGTCTTGCCATCATCGAGGCCATGAAGATGGAACACACGCTGGTGGCGCCGATCGATGGCATCGTCGCCGGGATCGCGGTCGCCATAGACGCGCAGATCGGCGAGGGCGCCAAGGTGATGGTGATCGCGCCTGCCGAAGAGAAAAAAGAGTAAGTCAGTAATGCCGCTGCATCTCATCAAGCTTTCGGTCGGAACCGACTCGGTAGCCGACCTCGAAGACTGGATCGCGCTCAAGCTCAA
>JANMSH010000115.1:0-6376 GCA_031389105.1 Hyphomicrobiales bacterium | reverse complement strand
GCGCGGGTTCATTTCAATAACGATAAGCCGCCCGTCGACCGGATTGACGGCGAACTGCACGTTCGATCCGCCGGTCTCGACGCCGATTTCGCGCAGCACCGCCAGCGAGGCGTCGCGCATCATCTGGTATTCTTTGTCGGTCAGCGTCAGCGCCGGCGCGATGGTGATCGAGTCGCCGGTGTGCACGCCCATCGGATCGAGGTTCTCGATGGAGCAGATGATGATGCAATTGTCTTTTTTATCGCGCACCACCTCCATCTCGTACTCTTTCCAGCCGAGCACGGATTCCTCGATCAGCACTTCGTCGGTCGGCGAGGCGTCGATGCCGCCTTCTACGATGTCGATAAACTCCGCCTTGTTGTAGGCGATGCCGCCGCCGGTGCCGCCCATGGTGAAGGACGGACGGATGATGGCGGGCAGGCCGATGTCTTCCAACGCTTCGAGCGCCTGCGACAACGTCTTGACGTGATGCGAGCGCGGCGTCTCCAGGCCGATCTTGGTCATGGCGTTGCGGAACAGCTCGCGGTCTTCGGCCTTGTCGATGGCCTCGGCGGTCGCGCCGATCATCTGCACGTTGTATTTGTCGAGCGTGCCCATCTTCTTGAGCGACAGCGCGCAGTTCAGCGCGGTCTGGCCGCCCATGGTGGGGAGCAGCGCGTCGGGGCGCTCCTTCTCGATGATCTTGGCGACGATCTCAGGCGTGATCGGCTCGATGTAGGTGGCGTCGGCGAGCTCCGGATCGGTCATGATCGTCGCCGGATTGGAGTTCACCAGGATGACCCGGTAACCCTCTTCCTTCAGCGCCTTGCAGGCTTGCGTGCCGGAATAATCGAATTCGCAGGCCTGGCCGATGACAATCGGGCCGGCGCCAATGATCAGGATCGATTTGATGTCGGTGCGTTTGGGCATCGGCCTCCGAAAAATCCGCACAAAAAAAGGGCGCGCCTGCGCGCGTCCTTCGCCCCCGCAGCGGGTGTGACCCCGCGCGCGAGCGGTCTCTAGACCAGAATGAGCGGGGTGGGAAGGGCGATAAACCCACTGGCCACAGGTCTGTCGAACTAACATGCCCCGACGCAGTTATCTGCATATGTCGCTGGTGGGTCGTAAAATTAGTGCCGCGCGCCGGAGCAAACTGCCCGCCCGCCTGGCCGGACTGACGCTGATCGGCAGCGTTGCCGCGCTCGCGGTGTTCGGGCACGACCGGCGAGCGCCGCCGCGGCCGATCCGGGCGCGGTTGCGCGGCTGGGCCGCCTGGAAACCTATCCTTTACCGTACCTATAACGAGATCAATGACGACCGCCTGCTGGCGCTCGCCGCCGGTGTGGTGTTCTACGGCCTGTTGGCGTTGTTCCCGGCAATCACCGCGCTGGTCTCCAGCTACGCGCTGTTTGCCAACGTCTCTACGGTCAACAGCCACCTCGCCACCATCGCGAGCCTGATGCCGGCCAGCGCCTTCAAGATCGTCGACGAGCAGGTCACCCGCATCGTCACGCGCGGCACCGGCGATCTCGGTGCGGCCTTTTTCATCGGCCTCGCGCTGGCGGTGTGGAGTGCCAATGCTGGCGTCAAGGCGATCATCGACTCCCTCAATATCTGCTACGGCGTGAAAGAGCGCCGCGGCTTCATCAAGCTCAACGCCGTGTCTCTGGCATTCACCGTCAGCGCCATCGCCGGACTGTTGCTGGCGATCGCCGCGATTGTCGTGCTGCCGCTGGTGATGTCGTTCCTGCATGCCGGCCGTTACGGCGAACTGGCCATCGCCTGGCTGCGCTGGCCGGCGCTGTTGTTGATGCTGCTGTTCGGTCTGGCGATGCTCTACCGCTTCGGCCCCGATCTCGACAACGCGCGCTGGCGCTGGATCAGCCCGGGTGCGGCGTTTGCCGCGGTGGCATGGGTCGGCGGCTCGGCGTTGCTGTCGTGGTATCTCGCGAGCTTTGCCGATTACGACGCCACCTACGGTTCGCTCGGCGCCGCCATCGGCCTGATGATGTGGCTCTGGATGACGGCCATCGTCGTGCTGGTCGGCGCGGAGCTGAATTCGGAAATCGAAGCGGAAGAAACTGCCCACCTGGAAGGCCCGTCACCGCTGCCGCCCCGCTGACGACCACGAGCGATTTCGGTTATGGTGGCGGTTCGTTCCCGTCGACGATGGATTTTTTCATGCCCGTTGCGACGATGTTGCCGTTCGCCCGGCAGGATGGCGCCATTCCGATCATGGGCTTCGGTACCTCGCCGCTGACCGGCGGGATGACCACCGATGCCGTGTTAGCTGCGTTGAAGACCGGCTACCGCCACATCGACACCGGGCGTAAATACGGCACCGAGGAAGCCGTCGGCGAGGCGATGCGCGCCTCAGGCGTGCCGCGCAAAGACATCTTTCTTGTCACTAAGGTTAGCCACGAAAATCTGCGCGCCCAGGATTTCGCCAAGTCGGTTGATGACAGTCTCGAAGCGCTCAAGGTCGATTACGTCGACCTGCTGATGATCCACTGGCCCAACCCGGCGATTGCGTTAGCTGAGACCATGCCGGCGTTGGCCAAGGCCAAGCAGCAGGGCAAGGCGCGGCACATTGGGGTCGCCAACTTCAACATCGCGCTGCTCGATGAGGCGGTCGCGTTATGCCCCGAACCGCTGGCGGCGTTGCAGGCCGAGTATCATCCTTATCTCGACCAGACCAAGTTGCTGGCCGCGGTGCGCCGGCACAAGCTCGCCTTCGTCGCCTATTGCCCGCTGGCGCGCGGCCGGTTGTTCGGCGATACGGTGCTGGCCGAGATCGCCAAGGCGCGCGGCCGCAGCGTCGCGCAAGTCGCATTGCGCTGGCTGCTGCAACAGAACGTCGCGGCGATTCCGTTCTCGCAGAATTCGCAGCGCATCGAAGCCAATTTTGACGTGTTCGATTTCGAGTTGAGCGACGAGGAGATGACGCGTATCGCCGCGCTCAAGCGGGAGGATGGCCGCGTCGCCAATCCAGCCGGGCGCGTGAGCGGCGGGTGGGATTGATTACGCTTTGCGCGCCAGAAACGTCATGCGCCACTGATTGTGGCCGATATTGCGTGACGCGCGCTTGGGCGAGAAACCCGCGGCTTTGAGCCGCTCAAGCATGGCGCTTTCCGTGTAGTGCGACAGACCGTGGGTTTTCTTCAGCCGGAAATAATCCGACAGGAAAATGCGGATCAGCCCGCCGACCGCGGCCCAGAAAAATTCGTGCGCCAGTGCAAAGCGCAGCAGCGACACCGCCGCAGCCGGTGCTGCAAATGACGGTGGCAAAATATCGCCGACGATCACAAGGCCATCCGGCTTCACCAGCCGGCGGAACACGCCAAGCAGGCGGTCCAGTTCGGCGGTGGTGAGATACTGCGCCACCGAATGCATAACAATCAGATCGAACGAGCCGGGTTCACGCGCCGCCGCTTCGTCGGGCGTCAGCACGGAAATCTTGTCGTTGCCGGCGTAGCGCGCGATCAGCGAGGCACGCACATTCGGCGCGGCCTCGACCAGTGTCAGATGCGAGGCCGCCGCCGCGACCAGATCGGCCGAGCTCGCCTCGCCGCAGCCGTAGTCGAGCACATTCGCCGAATGCGGCGGCACGTAGCCGCGGATGTCCTCGGCGATGGTGCGGTAATGAACGTCGCGATGGCGTTCATTGACGTAGATCACCGAGTGCTTGAAATCGTAGAAGCTGATCCAATCCATGACAGCGTTCTAATCGCGAAGGCGGCCGGACGCTAGCGCCGCCACAATTTTGGCAGCGGGCCGTCCGCGCCCTGCACTGGGTCGCTGTCCGGAACCGGCACTTTGGGAATGCTGACGAGCGCCTTGTCGCGCTCGGCCGGATTGTCGCCGCGGCACAGATTGTAGGTGCCGTCCGGCGGATAGCCGCCGACCACCAGGAAATCCTCGCTGCCGATCAGCCGCCGATGCCCGGTTCCGGCCGGCAGCACCACGATGTCGCCGGACTTGAGGTCGAAGGTCTCGCCACCATGGCCGCCGAGTTGCACCTTGGCCGAGCCTTGCGCGATGCCGAGCGCCTCGTGGATCATGGCGTGATAATGCACGAACGGAAAAACGCCGTTGCGCCACATGTCGCGGCCCCAGCCGTTTTTCTTGAACAGGCGCTCGATCGCGCCGGCGGAGTCGCCAAGCGCGTCCAGTTCGAGCGCGGCTTTATAGACAAGCACCGGCAGCGCCGGATTGTTCGGCACCACGCCGTCGTCTTTGAACAGGAAGGTGAGGGGCTCGGTCATCGCGCAACTCCGGTCCATCAATCGCCGGTGGCGCCGAGAGTTCCCGCGAAAGCTACACGCTCTTCTTCGCCGCGCGCATCGCGTCGACGAACCGCGTGAACAGATAATGACTGTCGCGCGGGCCGGGCGAGGCTTCCGGGTGGTACTGCACCGAGAACACCGGTCTGTCTTTGAGCGCGATGCCGCAGTTCGAACCGTCGAACAATGAAACGTGAGTCTGCTCCACATTCTTCGGTAGCGATTCCTTGTCGACCGCGAAGCCGTGGTTCATCGAGGTGATCTCGACCTTGCCGGTGGTGAGATCCTTCACCGGATGGTTGGCGCCATGATGGCCCTGATGCATCTTCATGGTCTTGCCGCCGACCGCGATGCCCAGCATCTGATGCCCGAGGCAGATGCCGAAGGTCGGCGTGCCTGAATCGATCAGTTTCCGGATCACCGGCACCGCGTATTCGCCGGTCGCAGCCGGATCGCCAGGGCCGTTCGACAAAAACACGCCGTCGGGCTTGAGCGCCATGATGTCTTCCGACGAGGTCTTGGCCGGCACGACCGTGACCTTGCAGCCGGCACTCGCCAGCAGCCGCAGAATGTTGCGCTTGATGCCGTAGTCGATCGCGACGACATGGAATTCCGGATTTTCCTGGCGGCCGAAGCCCTTGCCCCATTGCCACTCAGTCTCGTCCCAGGAAAAGCGCTGACCTGAGGTCACCATCGGCACTAGGTCCATGCCTTCGAGGCCCGGCCACTGCTTGGCTTCCTGCTTGAGCTTGTCGAGGTCGAATTTGCCCTGCGCGTCGTGCGCAATCACGGCGTTGGGCATGCCCTTCTCGCGGATCAGCACGGTGAGCGCGCGGGTGTCGATGCCGGCCAGCCCGATGATGCCGCGCGCCTTCAGCCAGTCATTGAGATGCTTGGTGGCGCGGTAATTCGACGGCGAGGTGATGCCGGAATGCAGGATGACGCCGCAGGCCCCGGGCCGCGCCGCCATGTTGACGCTCTCGATGTCTTCCTCGTTGGTGCCGACATTGCCTATGTGGGGAAAAGTGAAGGTGATGATCTGCCCGGCATAGGAGGGGTCGGTGAGGATTTCCTCATAGCCCGTCATCGCGGTGTTGAAGCAGACCTCGCCGACCGCCGTGCCGGTGGCCCCTAAGCCGAAGCCCTCCAGCACCGTGCCGTCCGCTAATACCAAAAGCGCCGTCGGCTTGGGCTCTAGCCAAGAACCTGCAGAAGCGTCCGGAGAAGTTCCGGTGGAGGGCGCTTGTGTCTGGGTCATGGCCTCTTAGTTGCGTATTATGTATGGGAAGGCAAGAACCGCTGTGGGCATTTCCGGGGAGAAAACCGTGCTGCGCGACGACATGAATAATGCCTTGAAAGAGGCGATGAAGGCCAAGAACGAGCGCACGGTGTCCACCCTGCGCATGGTCAATTCGACTCTTAAAAATGCTGACATCGAGGCGCGGGGCTCGGGCAAGCCGGCGCTCGGCGAGGCCGAGGTGCTGGCGATCCTCCAGAAGATGATCAAGCAGCGCCAGGAATCGGTCGAGATGTACAGACAAGGCGCGCGGCCCGATCTGGTGAAGCAGGAGGAAGAAGAGATCGCGATCATCTCGGCCTACCTGCCGAAGCAGATGTCGGACGCTGAAATGACCGCCGCGATCGAGGCTGCCGTTGCCGAAACCGGCGCCGCCGGCATGAAGGACATGGGCAAGGTGATCGGGAGCTTGCGCGGCAAATATGCCGGGCAGATGGACTTCGGCAAAGCCAGCGGTCTGGTGAAGGCGAAGCTGCAATAAGCCCCAGTCCGCTCATTCCCGCGTAAGCGGGAATCCAGAGTCACAAATACGGTCTGCGGGTTTTGCCCTGGGTCCCCGCTTTCGCGGGGACGAGCGGAGATCTAAATCCCCGCCGCCCTCGGCAAAATCTCCGCCAGCCGGTTCGCCCAGTATTCCTGTCCGGCTTCGTCGGCGATGAGGTCCTGGCGAATTTCAATCGCGACATGCGACAGCCCCCGGCGCTCGCCGTGCACCGGGATCGTGTAATCGGTGTCGTCGGTGACGCTGTAAGGCTCGTTATCGCCGACGATGAGATCGCCCGGCGTGGCCAACAGATCGCGCAATGCATGCGCCAAG
>JANMSH010000114.1:0-4895 GCA_031389105.1 Hyphomicrobiales bacterium | reverse complement strand
CCAGCCGCGCGATGGTCTCGCCGTCGGCGATGTAATTGCCCTCGCCGTGCGCGACCGGCACGCGGATCACTTGGCCCGCATTGTAGCCGCGGGTGAACGGCGAATCGGCGCGCTCGACCTTCAGGTAGACGTCGCGGCAGATGAAGCGGAGCTGGGCATTGCGCATCAGCACGCCGGGCAACAGCCCGGCCTCGCACAGGATCTGGAAACCGTTACAGACGCCGAGCACCAGTCCGCCTTTGGCGGCGTAGGCGCGCACCGCGTCCATGATCGGCGAGCGCGCGGCAATGGCACCGCAACGCAGGTAGTCGCCGTAGGAGAAGCCGCCAGGGATCACCACCAGATCGGTGCCGGCGGGGAGTTGCGTATCGGCGTGCCAAACCATCGCCGGTTCATGACCGGAGGTCAGTTTTAGGGTGCGAGCCATATCCCGCTCGCGGTTGATCCCAGGGAAAACGACGACGGCGGCTTTCATCGCGCCCTCATCATACGATCTCGACCCGGTAATTCTCGATCACCGTATTCGCCAGCAGCTTGTCGGCGGCCTGCTTGAGCAGCGCCTCGGCCTTGGCCGGGTCGGCGCCCTCGATTTCAATGTCAAAAACCTTGCCCTGGCGCACCGAGGCGACGCCCGCGACGCCGAGCGAGCGCAGCGCGCCCTCGATGGCCTTGCCTTGCGGGTCGAGAATGCCGGTTTTCAGGGTGACGGTGACGCGGGCTTTCATGATTCGTAACCTAGAGACGCCCAAGCCCGGCAACAAGGTTTACGCCCGGGCCGGTCCACAGGACCGGACCCGGGTGCCGGGCTTCGTGTCATCACATGCAAAAAAAGCCGCGAAGAATGCCTAGCTCTTGACCAGAACCGGGCCGGTGCCTTGGGGACGCTCGCCTTCGTTCAGGATGCCGAGGCGCTTGGCCACTTCGGTGTAAGCCTCGACCAGACCGCCGAGATCGCGGCGGAAACGGTCCTTGTCGAGCTTGTCGTTGGTCTTGATGTCCCAAAGCCGGCAGCTATCGGGCGAAATCTCGTCGGCCACGACGATGCGCATCACGTCGTTTTCCCACAGCCGGCCGGTTTCCATCTTGAAATCGACCAGGCGGATGCCGACGCCGAGGAACAGGCCGGACAGGAAGTCGTTGACGCGAATTGCCAGCGCCATGATGTCGTCGATTTCCTGGGGCGATGCCCAGCCGAAGGCGGTGATGTGCTCTTCCGATACCATCGGATCGTTGAGCTTGTCGTTCTTGTAGTAGAACTCGATGATCGAGCGCGGGAGTTGCGTGCCTTCCTCGATGCCGAGGCGGGTCGCCAGGGAGCCCGCGGCGACGTTACGCACAACAACTTCGAGCGGAATGATCTCGACCTCGCGAATCAACTGCTCGCGCATGTTGAGCCGGCGAATGAAGTGCGTCGGAACCCCGATATCGTTGAGGTGCTGGAATACGTATTCCGAGATGCGATTGTTCAGCACGCCCTTGCCCTCGATCACTTCATGCTTCTTGGCATTGAAGGCGGTGGCGTCGTCCTTGAAGTGTTGAATCAAAGTGCCTGGCTCGGGACCTTCATAAAGGACCTTCGCCTTGCCTTCATAAATTCGGCGGCGGCGACTCATCGGGGTGTACCGTGGTTTTTGAAAGTCCATCGGATTTGCCGTGGCTCCTTATAGTGACTTACGAGATCCGCGGCGGCGGGACCGGACGTTATCGCTAACATTTTGCCAGCGTTGAAACGCTCCGGACACTCGGCGAACCTAGCCGATCGGTCAAGGCAGTACAAATGAGCTACTCCTTCATTTTCCACTTCGCAATACGCCCAAGAAAACCCGCTGCGTGGTTGCCTTGACGCTGGCACAGCGATATGCAAGGCGCAACGGGACTTTGTGCGCAAGCGATCGTCACGATCGCGGTGTATGATCTGGAAAGATTGTGCACAATTAACAAAGAGGGCGGCATGACCACATTCGACAAGCGCGAAGACGGCTTTGAAAAGAAGTTTGCGCATGACGAGGAGCTTCAGTTCAAGGCGATGGCCCGCCGCAACAAGCTGCTCGGCCTGTGGGCGGCGGAAAAGCTCGGCAAGACCGGCGCCGACGCCGACGCCTACGCCAAGGAAGTCGTCCTCGCCGACTTCGAAGAATCCGGCGATGGCGACGTTTTGCGTAAAGTTGTAGCGGATTTGCAGCCCAAGGGCATCGACGAAGCGGCGATCCGCGCCCAGATGGGCGCGCTGTTGGCGCAGGCGATCGAACAGATCAAAAATGCCTGACGTGCCGGCCTTCGACCTCGCCCGTAGACTGCGCACAGGCGAGACGGTGTTCTCCGCCTGGTGCAATCTCGGTTCGCCGGTGGTGGCCGAGACGATCGTGCGCGAAGGCTACGCCTGCGGCGTATTCGACGCGCAGCACGGGCTGTGGGATCTGACGTCGGTCGTCAACGGCATCGTTGCCTTGCACGGTGCTGGCAGCACGCCGGGCGTGCGCGTTCCCCTCGCCGATTTCGCCTTCGTGTCGCGTGCGCTCGACTTCGGCGCCGAGGCGATCGTTGCACCAATGATCAACACCGTCGCCGACGCCAGGCAATTCGCCAACGCTGCGAAATATCCACCGCTCGGCGAGCGTAGCTGGGGACCGCAGCGCGCCATGGTGCTGCAGGGCAAGACGGTCGCGGTCGACTATCTGCGCGAGGCCAATGACGGCACGATCACGCTTGCGATGATCGAAACGCGGACGGCGCTCGACAATGCCGATGCGATCGCGGCGACGCCCGGCATCGATGCGCTGTTCGTCGGACCCTACGACCTGTCGACCGCACTGAGCGGCGGCACGGCGCAGGACATCGACGCGCCCGAGGTTAACCAGGCCATCGACAAGATTTGCACTGCCGCGAAAAAGGCCGGCAAGATTCCCGGGATCTATTGCCGCGATGCGGAGCGGGCCAAGGCGATGGCCAAGCGCGGCTTCCGCTTCATCGCCGTCGGCAGCGACCATGGCATCGTGCGCGAGGGCGCAGCCGCGCAGCTCAAGGCGCTAAAGGGCTGACAGCTCGCCGTCGACTTTGTCCAACACGACGCCGACATCCCGCTCCACATCCGCCGCTTTCAACTCGATCACGCGATAGCCGCGCTCGGTAAGCCAGGCGTGCTTGACGGCACGCTCGGCCACCGCCGCCTCGCCCTCCTGCTCGCGCGCCAGATCGATCACGCATTTCAGCGGGAACGACACAAAATCGCAGACATGCTGGCCAATCGGCACCTGACGCTTGAAGCCGCGGCCGGCAAAGCGCCGGTCGTTGACCAACGCCTGCCACAGCGTGCGCTCGGCTTCGGTCGGATTGCGCCGCAACAACCGCGGCAGCCCCCGCAGCGGCGTGCGCTCCGACGGCGCGCGGCCCTCCCGATGCTCGGCCAAGAGGTCACGCAATTGCGCTGCCTGGGCGCCATCGAGCACACCGCCTTTGGCCGGACCTTTACGGCCTTGCGCGATGGCGGTGACCACGCCGTGCAGCGTGCGGATGTCCTGCTGGGTCGGCGCAATGCGCAGAAAAATATTGCGCAGGTTCACGACCATGGTCGAGCGTTTCTCCGCCGGGCGGAAAAACTCGACTTTCTCCAGTTCGCGTTCGAGGTCTTCAAAGAACGCCCCGACCTGCTGCTTGGCCGCTGGCGGCGAGCGTTCCGCCGTGGCAAATGGCATCGCGCCTTCGCCCGAGCGCTTGAACCATTCGTAACCGCAGATCACCACCGCCTGCGCCAGATTGAGCGAGGCGAACGCCGGATTGACCGGCAGTGTCAGGATGCGGTCGGCGAGGCCAACCTCGTGATTTTCCAGGCCGTTGCGCTCGCGGCCGAACACCAGCGCCACCGTTTCGCCCAAAGCGACCCGCGGCACCATCTCGGCGGCGGTCTGGTCCGCCGAAATCACCGGCTTGGCCTGGTCATGGTGCCGCGCGGTCGCGGCTACGACGAAAGTGCAATCGGCGATGGCGTCGGCCAGGCTGTCGTAAAGTGTCGCAGCCTCGAGCACGCGGTCGGCGCCGGCCGCCATGACGTGGGCGCGCTCGTTCGGCCAAGCCTGCACAGGTTTCACGAGACGGAGCTGCGACAGGCCGAAATTGGCCATGGCGCGGGCGCAGGCGCCGATATTCTCGCCAAGCTGCGGCTCGACCAGCACGACCACGGGGGCCGGCTGCTCGATCCACCTTTTGGTCTTGTCAGTACCCGCACCCGGCATGCAGTGCTCCTCGGCGGACAAATGCCCTGCAGGCGCAGCCCCTGCCCAAGCCGGCCGCTGGCGTCAAGCGGCACCGCCCACCCTTATCTCGCGCCCACTAACAAGGCTTTTACCAGCGGAGTGCGGATGTTATAGGGCCCCGAACTCCCGTCAGTCGGCGACCAAAGGTGCAAGCATGCCAGATCTCGAAATCATGTGGACAAAAGTCGACGAAGCCCCGGCGCTCGCGACCTATTCCCTGCTGCCGATAGTCGAAGCCTTCGTGGGCGCGGCGGGTGTGTCCGTGACGTTGAAGGACATCTCGCTGGCCGGCCGCATCCTCGCCAGTGTCTCCGACAAGCTCCCCCCTGCGCAACGGACTAACGACGAACTCGCCGAACTCGGCGCGCTTACGCTGAAGCCCGATGCCAACATCATGAAGCTGCCAAACATCTCCGCCTCGATCCCGCAGCTCCGGGCCGCGATCAAGGAACTGCAAGACAAGGGTTACGGCGTTCCGGACTATCCGGACAATCCAGCGACGGATGCCGAGAAGGACATCAAGACCCGCTACGACAGAGTGTTCGGCAGCGTCGTCAACCCGGTCTTGCGCGAAGGCAATTCCGACCGCCGCGCCGCCGGCGCCGTCAAGCAATATGCCCGCAACAATCCGCACAAGATGGGCGC
>JANMSH010000109.1:0-16541 GCA_031389105.1 Hyphomicrobiales bacterium | reverse complement strand
TTCCGGGCAAAACTCCTTCACCGGCACCCTTTTGGGGACCGGCACCTTTGGCTGTGGGCACCCCGGCGCGGGCGGACCCGCGAGAGGCAACATGAGACGTCCGCCGTGTTCCGGCAGACTTTTTGGTTCTCCGACTCATGCCGGCGGAACCTTTCTTCGACTTTTGACGCGGTTTTCCTGCCACTGCTAACGCGTGGATTTCACGCCCTCTGACTGACCCTTGGGACTGAACCGCGAAAAATAAGGCTCCCAACCGGGGGAGCGGCATCCGTGCGCGGGGTTTTTCATATTCATCGGATTAATCAACATATAGCACATTTTTGGCCAAAATCAAAGCCTTATGGCGTTACAAATGGCTATTCAGGTGTGGCAATTCCGCACTTTTGGCAATTCGGTTAACGCTGCCGGGCCGCAGAAGAGGAAAATACCGGGAAAACCTTCAACCCGCCTTTGCAATATCCAGGCGGCTTTAAGTTCCAGCGCCGGTCAGTCGCCTGTTCCGGGGGTGGGCGAGAAGAACTTCTTGAACTTGTCAGGCACGCCCTCCCACTCCTTGGCGTCGGGCGGCGCATCGCGCTTGACCGTGATGTTCGGCCAGGACTTGGCGTATTCGGTGTTTATTTCCAGCCATTTCTCCAGGCCTGGCTCGGTATCCGGCTTGATCGCGTCAACCGGGCATTCCGGCTCGCAGACGCCGCAGTCGATGCATTCGTCCGGGTGGATCACCAGCATATTTTCGCCTTCGTAGAAGCAGTCCACCGGACACACCTCCACGCAGTCCATGTATTTGCACTTAATGCAGCTTTCATTGACGATATAGGTCATCTACAGCTCCGGCCGCAGCACTTCGCAGAGCTGCCTAACGTAACGATAAATAGGCTGCAAGGCGCATCGGCGCCATGAGCTAGGACGCCGAACCCCTAGTCAAATCGCGGTACAGCACCCGGGCGGCAACCGCGTCGCCCCGCTTCTCGCTAAACCCCGCCACCTCCAGCACCCGGACCACGCGGTCCAGCGCCAGCGTCACCACATCGCCGGCCCGAATTGGATGGCCGTGGGCGGTGACCTTCGTGGCATTGATTCGGACGTGGCCAGACTGCACCAGCGCGGTGGCGTCACTGCGCGTGCGCACCACGCGCGCGTGCCACAGCCATTTGTCGATGCGCTGGCGGTCATTTGGCATTTGTCATTGGCGCATGATCTGCCCGAAAACCGGTTCCACCCCCGGGTCAAGCCCGAGGGCATGCTTTTCGGGATCATGCGCGGCTTCGTTCAGGGCTTGTTGCCCTGCTCGAGCTGCTGCTTGAGCGCGGCCAGCTTGGCGAAGGGCGAATTGGGGTCCGGCGCCTTGTTGCGGTCGGAGCCGCCGGAACTGCCGTGCGGCTTGGCGTAATACTGCTCGCGCTCGGCACGCTCGACTTGCGAGCCTTTATCGCGGCGCGGACGGTCGCCGCGCGGCGGGCCACCGCCGCCAGCCGGACGTCCGCTCGGCTGGCCCGGACGCTGACCGGCGCTCTTGTTTTCGAAGCTTTTGGCCTGGCGCTCCATGCGCTGCTGTCGCTCGTGGCGGTCCTGTCGCTGCTGGCGATTGGGTCCGTCTTTGCGGTCGCCTTGCGGCGCTTCCGGCGTATCGCCGGTGCTCGGTGTCGCAGCCGGAGTAGCGGCAGCGTCGCCCGCGGGCGCGGCGGCTTGCACCGGCGCTTGCGGTGCGCGTTGCGGACGGCGCGCACGCGGCGGACGTTTCTCGGAGCGGCCACCCGGCCGCCAAACGTCGATCGTCTCAGGTTCTTTGGCCGGCTCGTCAGACTTCTCTTGGGCTTTCGTTTCTTGGGCGTTCGCTTCAGGTGTCGCCGCGGCGACTTCGGGCTGCACCACGCCATCGGCGGCCATCGGCGGCATTGCCTCGGCGGCTTGCGCGATTGTCGTTTCAGACGGTGGCACGGCGGCCTCGGCCGCCTGCGGAATCAGTTCGGCCGCGGGCAGCAACGACGCGCTGTCGGCCGGTACGGACTCAACAGCCACTTCGGCGACGGCAGGTTCAGCCGGTGTTTCGGCGGGAGCTTCGGGAAGCGACGCGGTTTCGGTCGGCGCCGATTCAGCAGCGGCTTCGACCGGCGTTTCAGATGCAGGCGCTTCAGCCGGCTTCACGACCTCGGCAGGTTTCGGCCGCCGGTCCAGGCGATAGCCGAGCGAGCGCAGGATCGAGGCAAAGTCCTCGCCGGATGCGCCGGTCAGCGACGTCATCGCGCCGGTGACAGTGAAGCCGCGGCCGTCGAAAGCGCCGTCGGGCTTGGCCGTTTGCACGCCTTCGCGCCACGACAAAGCCGGGCGGATCAGATCGGCGAGCCGTTCCAGGATATCGACGCGCCCCGCGCGCTCGCCGGCGATGCGGTAACCGGCGGTGCGGTACAGCGGCTTCGGCGTGTCCTTGTCGATCGGGATCGAGGTGCGGCCGCTGCCAGCCAGATGCAGCAATTCGGTGACGCCCTTGGCGTCCGGCGCTTCGTGCTTGAGCGCCCAGAGCTGCGTCGCCAGTGCGCGCGGCGCCGGCTTGAGCAGCACCGGCAAATAAATGTGATAGGCGCCGAAGCGCACGCCATATTTGCGCAAGGTGGCGCGCGACGGCTGATCGAGGCCCTTTACCTCTTCCGCAACCTTCTGCCGTTCCAGCACGCCGAGCGCTTCAACCAGTTGGAACGCAACGCCACGCGCCATGCCGGTGACATCGTCGGCGGCGGTCAGCGAGAACAGCGGCGCCAGCAGCTTCTCGATATGGGTCTTGAGCCAGAGATCGAGTCGCGTCTGCACCAATTCCTTGGCCGGTCCGGTCAGATGATCGTCGGCGATGATGCGCACGCGCGGCCGCAAGGTGTCGTCGCCGGGGATCAACTTGCCGACGGCATCGCCGGTCCAGCGCAAGGCGCCGTCATTCGCCAGCACGATCTGGTCGTTCGACGCCTGCGACAGTTTCGTGGCGCGCGCCTCGATCTCGCCGGCCAACACCTTTTGCGCAGCGGCGTTGAGCGCCTTGGCTTCGGAGCCGGCCGCGGAGGCGTCGGGCGCGAACATGAACCCGTCGAGCCGGCCGATCACATGGCCCTCGACCGTCACATCGCCAGATTTACCGATTTCAGTTTCCAACATCGTGTTCTCTCGTAGCCGCCGCATCAAGACGCTAGTGCGACGGTCCACGAAGCGTTCGGCCAGACGTTCGTGCAGCGCATCGGACAGTTTATCTTCCGCCGCGCGTGCGACGCCTTGCCAGTGTTCGGGGTCGGCAAGCCAATCCTGACGGTTGGCGACATAAGTCCAAGTCCTGACATGCGCGATCCGGTTCGAGAGAGTATCGATGTCGCCGTCGGTCCGGTCAGCCTGAGCCAGTTGCTGAGCAAACCAATCCGTGGGGATATTACCCTCTCGCATCAAGAATCCATAGAGGGTGACGGCCATTTCCGCGTGGGTGGCCGGCGCGATCTTGCGATAGTCGGGAACTTGGCAAGCATCCCATAACCGCTCGATGTCGGCCGGGTTGCGCGCCATCGAACGTACATCCTCGTCGCGGGCGGCGTGTTCCAATACCAGAATGTCTTCGGCGACCGGCGCGCGGGTCAGGCCCGGCTCGCTTGGTAGCATCGCAAGCGAGGCCTGCAACGCACCGATCGAGCCGAAATCGAGCTTGCTGTTGCGCCACTGCAGCATCTTGACCGGCTCGAAGTTGTGGCTCTCCAGCGCCTGCACCAATTCCGGCTCGAACGGATCGCAGCGCCCGGTGGTGCCGAACGTGCCGTCGTGGGTGGCACGGCCGGCTCGGCCGGCGATCTGCGCCATCTCGGCGGGATTGAGTTTGCGATATTGGTAACCGTCGAATTTACGATCCGACGCAAAGGCGACGTGGTTGACGTCGAGGTTGAGGCCCATGCCGATGGCGTCGGTCGCCACCAGGTAATCGACGTCGCCGTTCTGATAGAGCGCGACCTGCGCATTACGGGTGCGCGGGCTGAGCGCGCCCAGCACCACCGCGGCGCCGCCGCGCTGGCGGCGGATCAACTCGGCGATGGCGTAAACTTCGTCGGCCGAGAACGCGACAATGGCCGTGCGCGACGGCAGCCGGGTGAGTTTCTTCTCGCCGGCATAAGTGAGCATCGACAGCCGCGGCCGGCTGATGATGTGCGCGCCGGGCAGCAGTTTTTCCACCATAGGCCGCATGGTGGCGGCGCCCAGAACCATTGTTTCGTCGCGCGCCCGATAATTGAGCATGCGGTCGGTGAATACATGGCCGCGCTCGAAGTCGGCGCCGAGTTGGACTTCGTCGATCGCCATGAACGCCACGTCGAGATCGCGCGGCATGGCTTCGACGGTCGACACCCAGTAGCGCGCGTGCGGCGGTTTGATCTTCTCCTCGCCGGTGACCAGGGCGACTTTGTCAGCGCCGACCCGATCGCAGACCTTGTTGTAGACCTCGCGCGCCAGCAGCCGCAGCGGCAGTCCGATGACGCCCGAGGAATGGGCGAGCATGCGCTCGATGGCGAGATAGGTCTTGCCGGTATTGGTCGGCCCCAGCACGGCGGTGACGCCGGCGCCGCGTGATTTCGCATTGCGGTTCGGCTGCGGGGAAAAGGAAATGGCCATTACGCGTCTACTTTGTCTGTCATGGCCGGGATTGTCCGTTCATGACCGGGGGTCATGTATCACAATGCGACGTAAGTAATGGTCTCGGTGAAGTACGTGATGGTTTCAGTTAAGCAATAGAACGAGTCTGGAACGAAAGGCGCCCGAATCACTGACTCAGGCGCTGTATGCGTTCGTTCACGGCGACATCTGGCTCGACTCCCTGCGAGTCCCACAAGATCGGGTAGAATAGGCACATTTTGCCGCGCTTTAACGGCCCGCAAACGTTAACGGCAGGCGGACTCGATGCCCCACATGGAGTCAAGAGCGCTTTGTGGGTGGCGCATGCGCTATTGCGTCTTCGGGCCGTTGGCCGAGGCGCGGGTCGGTATCGCCAACGAGACGAACTCGGAGGCTTCCAGCACGGCATTGCCAATCGGCGTCGGCCCTTGCACCCGGAACGGCACCAGCACGCGGGTACCCGCTATCGGCGCCAGCCAGATCTCGATGTCTTGCAGCTTGGACAAATAGCGGATCGCGGTGCGCGACGGGATGTAGCCGGCGACCGGCGAGAAGTAGACCGCGCAGACCACGACCGGACCGGCATAACCCTTGTCGGCCTTCACCTTCTCCATGCGCTTGTAGGCAAGCCTGAGGTCGTAACGCAGCCGCCCGTCAAAGATCGACGCGGTCTGCGCACAGGCTTCCGGCGACAACGGATCGCCGCTGCCCGACATACGCATCAATGTCGCCGTCATCGGATCGAGCACGCCGCGCTGATGGGCGTCGGTGAGCGGAACGCGCTCGGGATCCTTGTCCTGCGGCGGTTCGACCGTGAAATCCTTGACGTTGCCGTTGGCGACCGTCACGCGGATTTCGTCGGTTTTCTTGCTGGTGGCGATGGTCGCGACATAGGTCGACGACACCGGACGGCCGGCTTGCAGCGTGCCGCGCGCGCTGGTGCTGCCATGGCCGCCGGTAAAGGTGCGCAGCAGGCCGGTCGTCGTTCCCTTTGCCGTGGCGCTGTATTGGGTGTCGTTGATGTCGATGGTCCAGGTGCCCTCGCCGATCGGGATGCCGGACAGTGTCGCGGTGTAGTGCGCCTGGAGCTTGCCTTGCGCCGCAGTCGGGCCGGCCGCCACCGCCGCCAGGATCGGGGCCAGCGCCAGCAGCGCACACCACAGGACTAGCCGCGATGACAGCACGAAACGGGACTCCCCAACGGGCCGGCCCCTGAGCGACGTTCGCGGCGGGACTGCGGCCATATCACCAGCAGCGTTGTCCGGCATGCAAGGGTTCCCCGGCAATCGGGCCGAGTGACGCACAGGAATGAGCATGCCTCACTCGTCGGAGCGCAATAAGTCGAATCTGTGATCGGCGCCGGTGCGGCGCCCGGAACGGCTCAAAAAGCATGCTTTAATGATGGGCTAAGCGCGTAAAAACTGCCTGAAATCCTTGGCTTGACGCCTCTCCCCCCTCTCATTATACGTCCGCCATCCTATTCAAGACGAATAACCATTGCGGTGCGGGTACGCACCGACGCGATTTGAGGACTGAGCCATGTCATGGCGTTGCGATCTGACCGGTAAGAAACCCCTGGTCGGCCACAAAGTGAGCCACTCGAACACCAAGACCAAGCGCCGGTTCATGCCGAACCTGCGCAATGTCACTCTGATCTCCGAAGCGCTCGGCCGCAGCTTCCGGGTGCGGATCTCGGCCAATGCGCTACGCACCGTCGATCATCGCGGCGGCCTCGACTCCTTCCTGGTCAAGGCCAAGGATGCCGAACTCGCGCCGAAGATGCTCGACGTGAAACGCCAGATCGCGAAGAAGACGGCGAAGGCCGAAGCCGCGACCGCCTAACGGCGATCCAAATTCCAGAATTGAGCGCCGCCGCAAAGCGGCGTTTTTATTTGTGCGGGTCGTTCACTCGCCGACCAGCGTGAACTGCAGCAGCAAATTGCGCTGGATCACGGAAAAATTATCGTCCGACACCAGCGTGATGACGGTCTCGCCGGCGGCGTTGCGATGAACCGCGATCCCTTCCATGTTGTCGATCTGAAACGCGAGATCGGCCTCGATCAAAGGTGCGCCGTCGACCAGCGCGCCCGGCTTGATCGCCGTCAGCGGCACGCGGCGGATGCGCATAGCGACGCCGCGGGCCGGAGAATAGCGACGCTCCAGCACCAGCAGATCGCCCGGCGGCAGAATCGCGCAGCCGGTGACGTCGAAATCGTCGCTTCGCGTGACGCTGAAGCGTTCGGCGCGATCCCGGTTGAGGATGAACGAACGATGGTTGCCTGTGCTATCGAGGCTGCGCTCGGTGATGGCGATGAGATTGCCGGCGAGCGGCGCGCCCTTCGGCGGCGCCGTCAGGCATTCCAACGTTTTGTTGTGCGACAAAGTTTTGAAATCCGGCGGCACCGCAACCTGTTCGCCGCGCGCCAGCAGGCCGTCGCGGCGGATATCGAAGCGCAGTATCTGCTCGACGCGCTCGATGCCGATGTAGAACTTGCCGTCCATCTCGGTAAGCGACTCGACGTCATAGGCGCCGCGTGCGCCGAGCGGCTTGCCGTCAGGCCCGAGGATCGGCGCCATTTCTGCGTCCGCAACTCCTGAAGGCTTGCCGTCCGAATAGACGATGCGGCCGCGCAGCCAGGAGCCGCGGTCGGTGACGGCGAGAAAGCGCGCGCCGTCTGGTTCAAGATGAAGGGCGGAGATACCGCCAAATTCTTCGGTCTTCGAGGTGAGCGCAAGGCCACCGCGGAATTCCAGCGCGCCGAAGCGCGTCCGCGATGCGTCGCGGTTGTCGAAGCTTGTGATCGGCGTCGCCTGAACCGTGATCTGCGTCAGCGCGGGCACGTAGCGCACCGCCTGCGCGGCGAAGGTGCCGGCAACGACCAGCAACGCGGCAAACACAGTGCTGCCAATCAGCCATCGGCGCCGTTGCTTCTTCACGCGACGCGCCGGCGCCGGCGGCGGGTCGGCTTTTCGACGGCGCCGCCGGTCTCCGCGAACAGTTCGGCCAGTTTCTCGGTCATCGCGCCGCCAAGCTCCTCGGCGTCGACGATGGTGACGGCGCGGCGGTAGTAGCGCGTGACGTCGTGGCCGATGCCGATGGCGATCAATTCGACCGGCGACCGGGTTTCGATTTCCTCGATCACCCAGCGCAGATGACGTTCGAGATAATTGCCGGGATTGACCGACAGCGTGGAATCGTCGACCGGCGCGCCGTCGGAGATCATCATCAAGATCTTGCGCTGTTCGGAGCGGCCGAGCAGGCGCTTGTGCGCCCAGTCGAGCGCCTCGCCGTCGATGTTCTCCTTGAGCAGACCCTCACGCATCATCAATCCGAGGTTCTTGCGCGCGCGCCGCCACGGCGCGTCGGCGGATTTGTAGATGATATGGCGCAGGTCGTTGAGCCGGCCTGGGTTGGCCGGCTTGCCGGCGGTGAGCCAATGCTCGCGCGCCTGGCCGCCCTTCCACGCCCGCGTGGTGAAGCCAAGAATCTCGACCTTGACGCCGCAGCGCTCCAGCGTGCGCGCCAGAATGTCGGCGCAAGTGGCGGCGACCGTGATTGGGCGGCCGCGCATCGAGCCGGAATTATCCAGCAGCAACGTCACCACGGTGTCGCGGAATTCGGTGTCCTTCTCCCACTTGAACGACAGCGGATGCATCGGGTCGGTGATGATGCGCGACAGCCGCGCCGGATCGAGCTGACCTTCTTCGAGGTCAAACTCCCAGGAACGATTCTGCTGCGCCATCAAGCGGCGTTGCAGCCGGTTGGCCAGCCGCGCCACCACGCCCTGCAAATGCGAAAGCTGCTTGTCGAGGTAGCTGCGCAGCCGCTCAAGTTCTTCCGGCTCGCACAGATCCTCCGCGGCGATGGTCTCGTCGAATTTGGGCGTGAAGGCGCGATAATCCGGGCCACGCGGCTCGTTGGCGCCGAACTGGCGCGGCCGCTGCGGCTCGCCGGGCGTTTCCGCATCCCCCATATCCGTATCGTCGGCCATGTCGGCGGACGGCGCATCGACGGCCTCGGCGGCGGCATCGGGCATGTCCTCGGCCGACACCTGGCTGTCGTCCATGCTGGTGCGCTGCATTTCGTCGCTGTCGGCGGCCTCGCCGTCGTCGCCGGACTCCTGCTTGCGCTGATCCTCTTCGCCGTCCTCGTCCTGGTCGTCGGAATCGGTGCTGCGGTCCTCGCCCATTTCAAGCGCGTCGAGCAAGTCATGGACGGCATCGCCGAAGTGCCGCTGGTCCTCGAGCAGATTTTCGAGCTGATCGAGATTTTTGCCGGCGCGTTCCTCAATCGTCGGACGCCAGAGATCGACCAGCCGCTTTGCGGCCGCGGGCGGCGCCATACCGGTCAAGCGTTCGCGCACCATTAGAGCCAACGCGTCTTCGATCGGGGCATCGGCGCGGTCAGTGATGTCTTCGAATTTGCCGCGGTGGAATTTTTCTTCCAGCATCGCGGTGAGATTGAGCGCAACGCCTTCCATGCGCCGCGCGCCGATGGCCTCGACGCGCGCCTGTTCGACCGCCTCGAACACAGCGCGGCCCTGCTGGCCGGCCGGCTGCAAACGGCGATGCAGCGCCGGATCGTGGCAGGCGATACGCAGCGCAATCGAGTCGGCATTGCCGCGCACGATCGCTGCCTCAGCCTTGGTGAGCTTGCGCGCCGGCTCCGGCAGCCGGACCTTGCCGCCCATCAGGCCAGGGCGTTCGGCGGCAAACGACACTTCGAGGTCGGGTTTGCGCGCCAGCGCGCGCAAGCAACCGGTGACCGCCCGCTTGAACGGCTCGGTCGGCGATTCCTTCGACGACGGTTTGCTTTTTATGTTGGACGCCATTGCTCTTCTCCCTCGTCCCGTCCGCGGGGCGAGGACAAACTTTAAGACAGCGCCACGTTCACCGAGGATTCCGGCAATTCAATCCCGAAGCAGCGCTGATAGAATTCCGCAACGATCGGCCGTTCCAGTTCATCGCATTTATTTAGGAAGGTGAGCCGGAACGCGAAACCGATATCGCTGAAGATTTCGGCGTTTTCCGCCCAGGTGATGACGGTACGCGGGCTCATCACGGTCGAGATGTCGCCGTTCATGAAGGCGTTACGCGTCAGATCAGCAACGCGTACCATCTTGCCGACGATGTCGCGGCCCTGCTCGTTGCGATAGTGCTTGGCTTTCGCCAGCACGATTTCGACTTCGTTATCGTGCGGCAGATAGTTCAGCGTCGTCACAATCGACCAGCGGTCCATCTGACCTTGGTTGATCTGCTGGGTGCCGTGATAAAGGCCAGAGGTGTCGCCAAGGCCGACCGTGTTCGCGGTCGCAAACAGACGGAACGACGGATGCGGCTTGATCACGCGGTTCTGGTCGAGCAGCGTCAGGCGGCCGGACGTTTCCAGCACGCGCTGAATGACGAACATGACGTCCGGCCGGCCGGCATCGTATTCGTCGAAACAGATCGCCACGTTGTTCTGTAGCGCCCACGGCAGAATGCCGTCGCGAAATTCGGTGACCTGATTGCCATCCTTGATGACGATGGCGTCCTTGCCGATCAGATCGATACGGCTGATGTGGCTGTCGAGGTTGACGCGCACCATGGGCCAGTTCAGGCGCGCTGCGACCTGCTCGATGTGTGTCGACTTGCCGGTGCCGTGATAGCCGGTGACCATGACGCGGCGATTGCGCGCAAAGCCGGCGAGAATGGCGAGCGTGGTCGGA
Source organism: Hyphomicrobiales bacterium (assembly GCA_031389105.1). Classification (GTDB taxonomy): domain Bacteria; phylum Pseudomonadota; class Alphaproteobacteria; order Rhizobiales; family Xanthobacteraceae; genus Pseudolabrys. Next base: position 6,204 of record JANMSH010000109.1, on the reverse strand, counting down.
CGATCGAAGCGGTAGTCGGGATCGACATCGGGGACATGCTCATCGGGCTTGGAAAAAGCCGGGACTTCCATATCGCTGTCGATCCCGAAAACCTGACGGATCGACACCTTCATGTCGGGCACGTTCTTCACTTCTTGCACTGCGGCAGTCATTGATCCTCCGTGGCTTCGGGAACGGCCCGAAGCCCCTGCTGTGGTCCCGACTCGTACGGTCCGGCTGATTGGTCGGCGCGCAACTTAGCAGACGAAATGGCGAGGAAAAACCCAGCCTGCTCGAATAACACCATCAATCATATCAATGAGATAGGTGTTTTGAAGGCTGTGCGCCAGGCAGGGCTGGGATGCCCGGCGGGCCGTTTTAAGGGTCAGCCGAAGCCGGCCGACTTCAGATAGTTGTACGACTGGATAACCTCTACCAACCGATCCTCGGTGGAGCGGTCGCCGCCATTCACATCCGGGTGGAATTGCTTCACCAATTCCTTGAAGCGCACCTTCACTTGCGCCGGCGTCGCGCCGACATCGAGGCCTAACCGGTCGAGCGCCTTGCGTTCGGCATTCCTGATCTGACGCTTTTCGGTTTGCTGCTTCTGCTCGGTTTTCATGCCGGCGCCGAACAGGCCGAACGGATCGTCGCCGGGGCCAAGCGCGCCGAGATCGGGGCGAATCTTTTGCTTGCCGGTGCCCATTTTCCAGGTCGGCCGGTGGCCGGTCAGGGCGTCTTTCTGGAACGCCAGCACCGCGGCGTCGTTCATGCCGGCGAAAAAATTATACGACTGATTATACTCGCGCGCGTGCTTGAGGCAGTAGTTCCAATAGTCCTTGTCATTGCCGCGGCCCTTCGGCGCCTTGTTGGTCGCCTTCTCCTTGCAGCCATGCCATTCGCAGACCGGCCCGCCCGTTTTGGGGCGGCGATCTTTCTCCGGTTTGACGCGGATTTTATCGAACAGCGACGAGGTGTCTTTTTTGTCTTTCATGACCGGCCAATATGCGCTTTCCGAGGTGACACGTTCAAGTCTTGACAGGGTTGCATTGCACTTGATTCTGCCACGAAGCCGCCATTGACCCACAGGCCGTGGTCTCTTACGTCCCACAGCATGAAGACCGCCGATCTAATCACACAGAAGTTGACCGAGGCTTTAGCCCCGCAAAGCCTCAAGGTTGACGACGAATCGCATCTCCACGCAGGCCATGCCGGCGAGCGCGAAGGCGGACAGACTCATTACAGGGTCTATATCGTGTCGGAAGCGTTCAATAATAAGACCCGGCTCGAACGCCATCGCCTGATCAACGGTATTCTTTCGGCTGAGCTGGCCGGCGGCGTGCACGCCTTGGCGATCCACGCCAAAGCTCCCAGTGAATTGGCGCCGGGGGAAGGCGAAGCCTAACGCATTACCTACTGCGGCTTGATGTCGGCGGCGCGGATGATCTCGCCCCACATCTTTCGATCGGCCACGATCTGTTTGGCGAACTCATCCGGGCTGTTACCGAGCAACCGCGCACCCGACTTGGCAAAGCGCTCGCGCAAGGCAGGCTGGCGCAAAGCCGCCGCGATATCCTTGTGCAGGCGATCGACGATCGCCTGCGGCGTGCCCGCGGGCGCTACTACGCCAAACCAGGACGAGGCTTCATAGTTAGCGACGCCCGCCTCCGCTGCAGTCGGCAGGTCCGGCAGTAGCGCCATGCGCTGCTTGGCCGCCACCGCTAGCGGACGCAGCTTGCCGGCCTCGATGTGCGGCAAAACCGTCGGCGGATTGTCGACCACGCCGTCGATTTGTCCCGCCAGCAAATCAGTGATCGCCGGGGCCGCACCGCGATAGGGCACGTGGGTGAGCTGGATGCCGGCGGCGTGCATGAACATCGCGAGACCGAGATGGCCGGTGGTGCCGATACCCGGTGAACCGAAATTGAGCTTGTTGGGATTGGCCTTCGCCAGCGCCACGAATTCCTTCAGCGTCTTGGCTTCGACTTTCGGGCCGACCACGACCATCATCGGCATGTCGGCGACGTTGGACACCGCGACGAAGTCCTTTTCCACGTCGAAAGGCATCTTGGCGTAGAGAAATTGATTGGCGGTCAGAATGCCGGCCGACGTCATCAACAGCGTGTAGCCATCGGGCGCCGAGCGCGCGACGGCCTCGGCGCCGATATTGCCGCCAGCGCCGGCGCGGTTCTCGACGATAACCGGCTGGCCGAGCGAGCGGGTGAGTTCATCGCCGACCGCGCGCGCCAGCACGTCGGCCAGGCCACCGGCGGGAAACGGCGCGATCAGGCGGACCGGCCGGTCGGGATAGGTTTGCGCCTGCGCTGCGATGCCGAAGCAGGCGGATAACAAAATTCCCAGCGTCAAAGTGCGCGGGCGGCCGGACCGTGTTTTTGGCGATGTCATTGAAACTCCCCAGAGACGATGCGTCCTGTCTCTTGCGGACAGGTCCAGCGATTATAGCAACCTTTTGGCGGTCTTGCGCGGCAACGGCTGGATGCGCAGCGCGGTGATACGGTTCCGGCTGCGACGCAGCACGCGGAAACGAAAGCCGTGGAAGGTAAAGCTCTGCCCCACCAGCGGAATCGAGCGCGCTTCGTGAATGACCAGGCCGGCGATGGTGGCGGCCTCATCGTCCGGCAGGTTCCAGTCCATGACGCGGTTGAGGTCGCGGATCGTCACCGCACCGTCGACATTGACCGATCCGTCGGGCTGGCGCCGCACGCCGGGCATGGCGACGTCGTGCTCGTCGGTAATGTCGCCGACGATTTCTTCGAGAATGTCTTCGAGCGTCACGATGCCTTTGACTTCGCCGTATTCGTCGACGACAAGCGCGAACGGCGTCTTGCGGCGGCGGAACGCCTTGAGCTGTTCCGATACCGGCCGCGTATCGGGCACGAACCACGGCGGCGCCATCAGCGCGGCGACGTCAACCTTGGACGCATCGCCGTCGACCGCGTGCAACGCCCGCAGCAGATCCTTGACGTGCAGAATACCGACGATGTTCTCCGGATTGCCGCGCCACAACGGCAGGCGCGTGACCGGCGACGCGATCACCGCATTGACGACATCCTCAGGCGGATCGTCGGCGTTCAAGGTGATCATGTTGGTGCGGTGGATCATTACGTCGGACACTTCGAGCTCGCCGAAGCGCAGGACGTTCTGGATGTATTCGGCCTGGCCCTCTTCCATGTTGCCATGTTCGGCCGACACTTCGACGAGCCCCTCGATCTCGACGTCGGTCAGGATTTCCTGATGCGAGGCTTCTTTGACGCCGAGCATCCGCAATATCGAGTGCGAGGCCGCGTTGAGCAGCCAGTTCAACGGATACAAAGCGATGAAGGAGACGTAGAGCGGATAGGCAATCCATTGCGACACCGGCCCTGGCTCGCGGATCGCCAGCGTCTTAGGCACCTGTTCGCCGACCACGATATGCAGCGACGAGAAAACCAGGAAGCCGACCATGAACGAGGTGAAATGCAGCGCCGCCTCGGGCATGCCGAGCGGCGTCAAAATCGGCTTCAACAATGTGGCGACGGTCGGCTCGCCGACCCAACCTAGTCCCAGCGAGGCCATAGTGATGCCGAGTTGGCAGCAAGCGAGATAGGCCTCGATGTTGCCCATCATCTTTTGTAGCAGCTTGCCGCCGAAGCGGTTTTCCTCCGCCATGGCGTCGATGCGGAATCCACGGCTCTTCACCAGCGCGAATTCCGCCGCCACGTAGAACGCATTGGCGGCCAGCAGAAATATCGCGAGCAGCAAATTGACGATCGTGTCGCTCATCGCTCACTCATGCCGACAACCGCTCTGCGAGGAAGGCGCGCACCTCGGCGGGATCGACGTCATTGGCGACGAAAGCCTGGCCGATGCCGCGCACCAAGATGAAGGTGAGTTTGCCGCGTTTCACTTTCTTGTCCTGGGCAATCAGATCCATCAACGCGTCCACACCCGGCACGCCTCCGGGGATTTGCTTGACATGGGTCGGAAGGCCGACCGCCGCAAGGTGAGCGCTGGCGCGCGCGGCTTCGGATGCCGAAGTCAGCCCCTTGCGGGCGGAAAATTCGAACGCCAGCGCACAGCCCAGCGCCACTGCCTCACCATGTAGCAGCCTCTGCGAGAAGCCGGCGCCGGCTTCGAACGCATGACCGAAAGTGTGACCGAGATTGAGCAGCGCACGTTCGCCGGTCTCGCGCTCGTCGCGCGACACGATGCCGGATTTAATCTCAACGCATTTCAAGATCGCGTATTCACGGGGCGCAACGCCTGAGGCGGCCGCACCCGAAAATACGTCTTTCCAATTGGCTTCCAGCCAGGAAAAGAATTGAGGGTCGGCAAGCAAGCCATGTTTTGCGACCTCGGCATAGCCGGCGCGGAATTCGCGCTCCGGCAAGGTATCGAGCAGCGCGGTATCGGCGATCACAAGAGCCGGCTGATGGAATGCACCGACCAGATTCTTGCCGTGACGCGAATTGATGCCGGTCTTGCCGCCGACCGAGGAATCGACTTGCGCGAGCAACGTCGTCGGCACCTGCACGAAATCGAGTCCACGCCGCACGCTCGCCGCGGCGTAGCCGGCAAGGTCGCCGATCACGCCGCCGCCAAGCGCAACAACCAGATCGCCACGCTCGATGCGCGCCGCCACGATCGCCTCGCAGACTTTCTCGAAGGTTGAATAATTCTTCGAGCCCTCACCCGATGCGACAACAATCGGCGAACTGTCGATGCCGGCGTCTTTCAGCGCGGCCTCGGCGGTGGCCAGATGTTTTTGCGCCACGGTCTCGTCGGTGACGATCGCGGTCCGCGCGCCCGGACGCAGCGCCTTGATGCGCGCGCCGAGCGATCCGATCAGGCCGCGGCCGATGACGATATCGTAGGCGCGCGCGCCGAGCGCGACCGGCACCACGATGGGTTCGCCCGAACGCAGCGGCGCGGTCATTGAGCTTTCTCCTTGGCCGCCGCGATGCCTAAATGTGTCGCCAGCGCGCCCATGATCTCGTCGACGATGGTGTCATGCGGCTCGTCGCGCGAGCGCACGACGATGGGGGACTCCGCGTAGAACGGTTCGCGCAACGGCATCAACTCCTTGATCTTCTCCACCAGCGGCCGGTCGGTGCGCCGCTTGGTGCGCTTCACCAGCACATCGATGTCGGCGTTCAGCCAGACCGAAACGCCTTTCTCGCCGATCAATTCACGGGTGTGCGGATCCATCACCGCGCCGCCGCCGGTCGCGAGCACCTTCACTGTGCCGTCGAGCAGCCGCGCAATCACGCGCGCTTCGCCCGCGCGAAAGTAAGGCTCACCGTGTTTCTGGAAAATCTCGGGGATGGTCATGCCGGCGGCGCTCTCGATCTCGGTGTCGGCGTCGACAAACGGGATTCCGAGCCGGGCTGCAAGCCTACGGCCGATCGACGACTTGCCGGCACCCATCATGCCGACCAGCACGACGGAACGCCTGTCCAACGCCTGGACGATGGCCGTTTCCAGGCCATTTTCCGCGGCTTTTTGAACGGCGCTGTTAACCATGCTAGTGTTCCAAATCGACGCCACGGTTCCATATACCAGAATTGCGCCACCGCGAGAGTGGGCCATTGCGGGGACTTGTCAGCCGTTGAGGAACGTGTTCGTAACTCGCTTTGGATAGATTTCGCCCCGCGGGCCGCAAGCGGTTGCCGGATTTCGATTATGCCGAGCCTGTTCAGATTCCTGGTGTTCGTCGGCCTGCTCGGCGCCCTCGCCTATGGTGCTGTGTTCTCGCTCGCCACCTTCGTGCAACACAAACCGCGCGAAATCACAGTGACCATTCCGCAAGATAAATTTCTCAAGCATCAGAATTAGTCCGGCGCCGATGGCCAGCCGGACAAATGACGAATCACTGGTCGAGCTCTTTCTCGACATGCAGGCGGCCGAACGCGGCGCCGGCGAGAATACGCTGTCCGCTTATCGCAACGATCTCGACGATCTGATCGCGCATCTGCGCGCCGCCAAGGTCAGCATCGCCAAAGCCTCGACCGACGATCTGCGCGGATTTCTGGCGGGTCTCGCCGATCGGGGCTTCAAGACGTCATCGCTGGCACGGCGGCTATCGGCGGTACGCCAGCTCTACCGGTTTCTGTACGCCGAAGGAAAACGGAACGACGATCCAGCCGCCGTGCTGGAAGGGCCGAAGCGCGCGCACAGCTTGCCGAAAGTTCTGTCGATTGCCGAAGTCGATGGTCTGCTGACGCA
>JANMSH010000099.1:0-3811 GCA_031389105.1 Hyphomicrobiales bacterium | reverse complement strand
CGAACTCGCGCTCAGCCTCGGCGCCGGCCGTGTCGAGATCGCGCATGTGCAATATTACGGCTGGGCGCTGAAGAACCGGGCGGCGCTGATGCCGACGCGTGCGCAGGTCGAGCAGGCGGTCGCCGATGTCGAGCGCCTTCGCACAAAGCATCATGGCCGTATCGTCATCGATGCCGTAGTGCCCGATTATTACGCCCGGTTTCCGAAGCCTTGCGTCGGCGGCTGGGGCAGGCGGTCGATCAATGTGACGCCGGCGGGCAAGGTGTTGCCCTGCCACGCCGCCGAGGTCATTCCCGGTCTGGAATTCTGGAATGTGCGCGAGCATTCGCTCGGCGACATCTGGCGCGCGTCGCCGGCCTTCAATGCCTTCCGCGGCACCGACTGGATGCAGGAGCCGTGCAAGAGCTGCGCGCTCAAGGAAAAAGACTTCGGCGGCTGCCGCTGCCAGGCCTTCCTGCTGACGGGCGATGCGAGCGCCGCCGACCCGGTCTGCCATCTGTCGCCGAATCATGCCCTGGTCGCCGATCTCGCCGCAGTGCGGGAGGATGTGCCTTACGAATATCGGCGCTCCTGACCGGTAATTCGTCCGCCCCCGATTGCATCCGCCGATTGAAAGTTGGAGACTTAGCCCCGATGGAGGCGCGCTCGCCGGGGCCGTTCTCTTGATTAGCCGCGGCAGATAAGCGCCTCCGCACCAGGGAGGACTTCGATGAATTCGTGTATCTCGGCTCGGCGCAGCATTTTGCTCGCCGGCACGATCGGCGGCCTGCTGTTGGCTGTTCCGGTCTTTGCGCAAACCCCGCCTGCTTCAGCTCCCCCCGCCGCGGCGCCTGCCGCAGCACCCGCGCCGCCGTCACTAGTCGGTACGCCGCTGTTCGGCCGGCCCGAAGGCAATGCCGCCGCCGCCAAGCTGGCGCCGATCGCGCCGCCGCCAATCCCGGCCGCCGCCGATAAGCTGCCGACCGCCAAGCTCAAGCTGCCGCCCGGCTTCAACATCGAGGTCTATGCCAGCGGCATTCCGAACGCGCGCTCGCTGCGTCTCGGCGATGAGGGCACGCTGTTCGTCGGCAACCGCTTTATCGGCAAGGTCTTCGCCATCACCAAGAAGGACGGCAAGGCCGAGATGAAGACGATCGCCGAAGGCCTGCACCGGCCGAACGGGCTGGCCTTCCACAAGGGCACGCTCTACGTCGCCGAGCTCTCAAAGGTCTGGCGCTTCGACAACATCGAGAAGACTCTCGACAAGCCCGAAAAGAAGATGATCTACGACAACCTGCCGAAGGACGAAGCCCACGGCTGGAAGTTCATCGGCGTCGGCCCGGACGAGAAGCTCTATGTCCCGGTCGGACAACCCGGCAACAACGTCCTGCATTCCGACGCCCATGGCCAGATCCGTCGCATGAATCTCGACGGCACCGGCGCGGAAGTGATCTTGCGCGGCATGCGCAACACGGTCGGCTTCGACTGGCATCCCGTGAGCAAGCAGCTCTACTTCACCGATAACGGGCGTGATTGGTTGTCCGAGGACATTCCAGAAGACGAGCTCAACCGCGTCACCAAAGTCGGCGAGCATTTCGGAGCGCCCTTCTGCCATCAGGGCAACCTGCTGGATTCGGAATTCGGCTGGGGCCGCAAGTGCAGCGAATTCACCCCGCCGGTCGCGTTGCTCGGCCCGCACACCGCCGCGCTCGGCATGCGGTTCTACACCGGCAGCCAGTTCCCGGCGAAGTACAAGAACGGTGCCTTCATCGCGCGCCACGGCTCATGGAACCGCTCGGTCAAGGCCGGCGGCGACGTGATCTTCGTGACGTTCAACAAAGACGGCACGGTCAAGTCGAAGGAGCCGTTCATCACCGGCTTCGTGGTCGATAACAGCTACATCGGCCGTCCGGTGGACATGCAGCAGATGAAAGATGGTTCGCTGCTGGTGTCCGACGACTGGAACGGCGCGGTCTATCGCATCACCTACGGCAAGGCGAAAGTCGCCGGCCGCTAGTATCCAAGTCTCGCGGCCGGGGGCCTCGTGCTCCCGGCCGTTTTTTTTAGACGGATGGTCATGAAGGTTCTGCATATATCTCGCCGCCTTATCGCGGCAGCGGCATTGATATGTGCGGGCGTCCTGCCGCTCTTGGCCGAAACATTTGAAGAGCGCGTAGCGCCGTGCCTGGCCTGCCATGGCGAGAAGGGCCAATCCGAAACGCCCGACGTGCCTTCGCTCGGCGCGCAGCCCGCGCCCTATCTGCTGATCCAGCTTTATCTGTTCCGCGAGAAGCAGCGCGTCGTCGAGATCATGAACGACATGACGAAGGGCTTCAGCGACGAGGACCTTCGCACATTCTCCGATTTTCTAGCCAAGCAGACGTCGCCGTTGCCAACGACGGAAGGCGCCGACGCGGCGCGCCTGCAAAACGGCCGCACGCTGATCACGCAGCATCGCTGCAACAACTGTCACAATCTGGATCTGTCCGGCAAAGAAAGCATTCCGCGCATCGCCGGCCAGCGTGAGGACTATCTGGTGAAATCAATGCGCGAGTACAAGGATAATTCGCGGCCTGGCTACGACCCCGCGATGGCCAGTGTGCTCGCCGTTATCACCGACGAACAGATTCTCGATCTGGCTTATGCCGTCGCGCGGTTCCGCTAGCTTTATTCAGCTCAAAAAAAACCGGGCCCCGAAGGGCCCGGCTTCAGAGTGCCGGCGTGGGGGCCGGCAACATCTTCCAGAGGGGAACATGCTGTGGCACCGGCGACTCTGGGAGGATATCAACCCGATGCAGCAGCAAAGTCAGACTACGCGATCATGCCGTTGCGGCAACGCCGCACGCCGCATGTCAGCCATGCCGTATTGCAAATATGCAGACAGGCTCCTGTGGATGACGCCCATGCCGAATTTCGCAAAATCGGCGAGAATCTCGATCTATGAGACGGAACTCAGAAGTGCCAGCGCTGTGCGTTGGCGACCAAAAAGTCGCGGAATACCTGGATGCGCGCGACCGATTTGAGCTCTTCCGGATAGACGAAGTAGGCGTCGAGCGCGAGCGTATTGGCCTCGCCGAACAACTGCACCAGCCCGCCGTTTTCCTCGACCAGGTAATCCGGCAGCATGGCAACGCCCAGGCCGCGCTGGCAGGCGCGCAGCAGGCCCAGCACGTTGTTGATGCTCAGCGTGGGCGTGCGCCCGTCCTTGGCCTCGCGGCCGATTTCGACCAGCCAGCGCCGGTTGGCAAAATGTGCCGGCACATTGCCGCCCAGCAAAATGATGCGGTGCTTGTCGAGATCCTCGAAATTGCGCGGCGTGCCGAACCGCTTGAGGTAATCCGGCGAGGCGTAGGCGTGGAAATGCACCGAGAACAGCTTGCGCTGAATGAGATCGGGCTGCGTCGGCTGGCGCAGGCGGATGGCGACGTCGGCCTCGCGCATTGCCAAATCGAGTTCTTCGTCGGTGGTGATCAGCGTGATGTGGATGTCGGGATACAGATCCAGGAATTCGCCGAGCCGCGGGGTGAGCCAATGCACGCCGATGCCGGGCGTGGTCGAGACTTTAAGTTCGCCGTTCGGCCGCTCGCGGCTGTCGGTCAGCTTGGTGCGCGCCGCTTCCAGCTTCATGAACACTTCGTGCGCGGTGCGGTACAGCATCTCGCCCTGTTCGGTGAGGATCAGGCCGCGCGCATGACGGTGGAACAGCGATACCGACAGTTCGGATTCCAGCGCCGAAACCTGAGCGACACCGCCGACTGCGACAGGCCGAGCCGTTCGCCGGCATGGGTGAAGGAGCCTGCTTCCGCCGCCGCGTGAAACACCTTCAGTTTGT
>JANMSH010000065.1:0-3259 GCA_031389105.1 Hyphomicrobiales bacterium | reverse complement strand
GCGTTCGAGCGGCGCATTCTGCGCTGGCGCGCTCCCAATTCCTGAAAGGTTCTACTATCGTGGCGTATTTTGTTGGCACTGACGTTGGCGGGACCTTTACGGACCTTTGGGTGTCCGAGAGCTCTGGGCAAACCAGAGTATTCAAAACGCCGACGACTAAGGACGTTCTCAGCGGCGTGATCGACGCGGTCCAGATCGCGGCGGATGCTTTTGACAACAGCTTCGACGAATTCTGCGCCAAGGTTGAACGGTTTGGTCATGGCACGACCGTGGGCCTCAACGCGCTTCTCACCGGCAACGCGGCAAAGACGGCGATCCTAACGACAAGAGGCTTCGCGGACACTCTCGAAATTGGTCGTTTGAAACGCCAAAGCACTGGCTTGAACGAAACCGAAGTCATCGATTCGTATTTACGAAATCGTTATCCGCCGCTAGTGCATCGCCGCCTCGTCATTGAAATCGACGAGCGCGTTGACTCAAACGGCCGCATTATAAAACCGCTCGATGAAAAGCAGGCGCGCGAAGCGATTGCGCGGCTCGCGCATGAGGCCATTGAAGCGATTGCCGTGTGCACTCTGTTTGCGACGGTAAATCCTATCCACGAGAAGCGATTACGCGAACTGGTGTGCGAAGAGCTTCCAGATGTTTTCGTCAGTGTATCGCACGAGATTTCCCCAAACGTCGGGGAATACGCCCGGATGTCGACGACAGCGGCCAACGCTGCGCTTGGCCCGCTTGCTGGCCGGTATTTGTCCAAACTGGAAGCGACGTTGCGGGCGGCCGGCATGCGGGTTCCGGTCCTGATGATGACTTGTTCAGGCGGCGTTTTGCCGACCAGCGTCCTCAACGATCGGCCCGCCTTTGCACTGTTTTCTGGACCTGCTGCCGGCGTGATGGGATCGCGCACCACGGCCGAACAGATCGGTCTGCGGAATGTACTAACCACCGATATTGGCGGCACCAGCTTTGATGTCGGCGTCATTGCCGACGGCCGTCCTATCATGCGTTCGGAAATCTCTGTTGCCGGAGCCGACATCCGCGTGCATTCGATCGACGTGGATTCCATCGGCGCGGGCGGCGGCAGCATCGCGTCGGTCAACTCCGTTGGCGATCTCCAAGTTGGACCGCGCAGCGCCGGCTCGACGCCCGGGCCGGTCTGTTACGGCCGCGGCGGGACGGAGCCGACCGCCACCGACGCCGATCTGGTGCTGGGTGTTCTCGATTCGGAGAACTTTCTCGGCGGGCGAATGAAGCTCGACATTGAAGCGGCACGCCGCGCCATCGACGAGCGTATCGCAAAGCCGCTCGGCATGAATGTGATCGAGGCGGCCTGGGGCATTCGCAAAATCCTCGACGCCAAGATGGCCGATCTGTTGCGCCGGATGACGTTGGAGCGTGGCTACGACCCGCGCGATTTCACGCTGTTTGCCAATGGCGGTGCGGGACCTTCCCACGCCTGGGTCCTCAGCGCCGAGCTTGGATTGGAGGGCTTCGTCGTTCCGGCGACCGCGACCGCGCAATCGGCGCTCGGGACCGGTACGTCCGATCTCGGGTTCACAACGGAACGGCCGGTCTACGTCCGGATGCCAGCCGGTCGTAACCCGACCGCCGAAGAACTGGCGCGTATCGTGTCCGGGTTGGCCGAGTCTCTTACCGATGTGCGGGCTAACCTTGCGACCGCCTCGGCCAAGACGGCCGTGCAGATCGAGCGCTTTATCGCGATCCGGTTTCGGGGCCAGACCCATCATCTCGACGTTGCCATCGAGGACGAGGGCTTCACTGAAGCCACATTCCGGACGGTGACCGCATCGTTCGAACGGCAGTACGAAACGCTATTTGGCCACGGCGCGTCCTACTCGGGAGCAGGATACGAAATCTTGTCCGTTCGTGTTTCCGGAACGGGCGCTTTGCCGCCTCCAGCCATCACCACCGCCGGTGATGATCTCAAGCCGATGAAATCCCGCAAAGTGGTTTTCGAGGATCCATCAGCCGCTGTTGAGACCGCAATCTATCGGACGATGTTTCCAAAGGCAGGAACATCGGTCATGGGCCCCTGCATCATCGAATTTCCCGGGCAGAGTGTGGTTGTTCCGCCAGCCGCGATCGCTAAGGCGGATAAATTCGGGAATCTGCACGTCAGGCTGAAGTCATGAACAAGCAAGTGAAGATGAATCCGATTCTATTTGAAGTGATCCGCAATCGACTGGTCGCGATTACGGAGGAAATGCGCATTGCGTTGCAAAGCGTTTCCGGTTCTCCGACCGTGACGGAAGCGTCCGATTTTTTCACCGGTCTATTTTTGCCGGACGGATCGGTGGCGTCGATGGGATTCCAGGTCGCTTATCAGGCCCCGGTCTGCGGCGCCTTTATCCGCCATATCACCAATAAGTCGAAGCACGTCGTGCGCGATGGTGACATGTTCATCGGCAATGATCCCTATGTCGGGGCGTTGCATCAGAACGACGTGCAGATGGTCGGCCCGATTTTTGTCGGCGACCAGATCGTCGCCTGGGCGGGTGTTGAGGCCCATGAAACCGATGTCGGCGGCATGGATTTCGCCAGTTGGTCTCCCAAGGCGCGTGAAGTGTTTCAAGAGGGCATGCGTATTCCCTGCGTGAAACTGGTTGACCAGGGCGAACTTCGCGATGACGTGCTGGAAATGATTACAACGGCCTCACGGCTGCCGAGCCTGTTGGGGCTCGATATCAGGGCTTTTATCGCCACGCTGAACGTAGCGCGTCAACGCGTTACCGAACTCGCCACGCGCTACGGCGCCGACGTCGTCGCGCAAACCATCCACCGCATGATTGCGTCGTCCGCGGCGCGTATGCGGGCCCGCCTGCGCGAGTTGCCAGACGGCGAATTCCACGCCAGCGATTTCCTCGAGCACGACGGGCACAGTAATGTTCTCTACAAGGCCGACGTTCATCTCACCAAGCGTGGCGAAGAATTGATCCTCGATTTCTCCGGATCGAGCAAGCAGGCGCCTGGCTTCATTAACTCGACCCGCTCGGGACTGATGGGAAGCGTGACCGGCGCGATCATGCCGACGCTTGCCTTCGACATGCAGTGGAACGAAGGCGCGCTGGCGCCGATCAAGGTCGTCGCGCCGGACGGCCTTATCTGTACCGCGACATTTCCTGCCCCGGTTGGCTCCGCGACGGTGGAAACGATCTGGGTGGTCGGCAACGCCATCATGCTTGGGCTCAACAAGATGCTCTCGGCGTCGCCGAAGTATCGGTATCGCGCGCAGGGCGTG
>JANMSH010000457.1:0-5337 GCA_031389105.1 Hyphomicrobiales bacterium | reverse complement strand
GGTCGAACGTGCCTACCTAAGCAAAAAGCATCGCGCAACTCGGGCCTGCCCGTGTTGCGCTAATTTTAGATGCGCAGGTCGGGTAAACCCGACCTGCGGTCACAAGTGCCGGGCTTTCTAATGCGACAGCCGGATGACTGTGCGGATTACTTCTTCGCCGGATCGGCCGGTGTTGCCGGCGCCGCCGGCTTGTCCAGGCGCTCGATCTTGGCGGCCTCGCGCAGCTTGGTGACCAGTTCGGCCTGCGCCTTGCGCGTCACAAACTGCTCGATCTGTGGCTTGACCTCGTCGAACTTCGGCTGCGGCTTGACGCGGGTTTCGTCGACCTTGATGACGTGCCAGCCGAACTGGGTCTTCACGGGGCTGGAAATCTTGCCCTTCTCCAGGCCGAACGCGGTGTCGGAGAATTCCGGCACCATCTGTTCCTTGCTGAAGAAGCCGAGATCGCCGCCATTGGCCTTGCCTGACGGATCCTCGGTCAGTTCGTTCGCGACCTTTGCGAAATCCTCGCCTTTGTTCAGACGCACGATCACTGCCTTCACCTTATCCTCGGCTTCCTTGCTGGCCTTCTCGTCGCCGGCGGGCGCACGGAACAGGATGTGGCGGGCATGGACTTCCTTTTCCTCGGCCATCTGCTTGACAGCATCGTCATACACCTTGCGCATGGCGTCGTCGGTGATGGCTTCCTTGCCGGCTGACAGCAGCAGCGCTTCCATCAGCAGCTTGTTGCGATTGAAGGCCAGCTTGCGCTTGAAGTCGGCCGAGTCGCCGAGCTTTTTGTCTTCGGCGGCCTTCGACACCAGGATCATGTCGGCCAGGAACTGCACCAGGTAGTCCTGCTTGGCTTCCGGCGACATCGGCGGGATCTGCCCAGCCTCTTCCTCGGCGACCGCGAGGTCGCTCTGGCGGATTTCGGTGCCGTTGACCTTGGCGACGACGGGGTCCTTGTCCTGAGCGCGCAACGGGGCGGCCGACACCAGAAGCAAGGCCATGGCGGCCACAAGGATGCCGGTCCGGCAGCCTGCGAGGAGGGGGAGGGTCATGGTCTATCCTTGGAATTGAATGGTCCGCTGCACCGCGGACGGCGGCGGACTTGTCACCCAACAACCACGGCTTTGCAATGGCGGACTGGCCCCTCGAACTTAACGTCCCCGTGACCCCTTAACCCCTTGAATGTGCGCGGCAAGCCGCCAATTGACAATAAACCGACCCCCTCCTATCTCTCGATTGACCTCGGCTGGGTGCGCTTTACAGGCGCCATTCGCGTCGAAATTACCCGAAAAGTGCCGTATTTCCGGAATGCCGGAAGCAACATCCGGCCGCGGCGGCGTGATAGAAGCGCCCTGCATCAATGAGGAGCTCTACCGATGATTGGCGCCGTTGCCCGCAGGCTGTTTGGCTCAGCCAACGAACGGCGGATTCGCAGCTATCAGCCGCGGGTCGAGGCGATCAACGCTCTGGAGCAGGAGCTGGTCGCGCTGTCCGACGACGCGCTCAAGGCTCGCACCGCCGAATTCAAAAAGCAGGTCGCCGAAGGCACCCCGCTCGACGACATCCTGGTCCCGGCCTTCGCCACCGTGCGCGAGGCGGCCAAGCGCGTCATCGGCCAGCGCCATTTCGACGTCCAGTTGATCGGCGGCATGATCCTGCACGAAGGCAAGATCGCCGAGATGAAGACCGGCGAAGGCAAGACCCTGGTTGCGACGCTGGCGGTCTATCTCAACGCCATAGCCGGCCGCGGCGTGCATGTCGTCACCGTCAACGATTACCTCGCCAAGCGCGACTCCGAGTGGATGGGCCAGATCTACAATTTCCTCGGTCTGACCACCGGCGTGATCGTTCACGGCCTCGACGACGAGGCGCGCAAGAAAGCCTACGACTGCGACGTCACCTACGGGACCAATAACGAGCTCGGCTTCGACTATCTGCGCGACAACATGAAGTACCGGATGGAGGATATGGTCCAGCGCGGCCATACCTATGCCATCGTCGATGAAGTCGACTCGATCCTGATCGACGAAGCGCGCACGCCGCTGATCATTTCCGGTCCGCTCGACGACCGTTCCGAATTCTACAACACCATCGACAGCTACATCCCGGCGCTCGACAAAGGCGACTTCGAGGTCGACGAGAAGCAGCGCACGGTGACGCTGACCGAAGCCGGCATGGAGAAGCTCGAGCAGCGCCTGCGCGCCGCCGACGAGCTCAAGGGCGAGTCGCTCTACGACGTCGAGAACGTCTCGGTCGTCCATCACGTCAATCAGGCGCTGCGCGCCCACAAGCTGTTTCAGCGCGACAAGGACTACATCGTTCGCAATGGCGAGGTCGTCATTATCGACGAGTTCACCGGCCGCATGATGCCGGGCCGCCGCTATTCGGAAGGACTGCATCAGGCGCTTGAGGCCAAAGAGCATCAGCCGATCCAGCCGGAAAACCAGACGCTGGCCTCGATCACGTTCCAGAACTACTTCCGCATGTATGAGAAGCTCTCGGGCATGACCGGCACGGCGCTGACCGAAGCCGACGAGTTCATGGACATTTATGAACTCGAAGTGCTGGAAGTTCCGACCAACATGCCACTGGTGCGTATCGACGATGACGACGAGGTCTATCGCACCAACAAGGAAAAATACCGCTCGATCATCACGCTGATCGAGGAATGCAAGCTGCGCGGCCAACCGGTGCTGGTCGGCACCACGTCGATTGAGAAATCCGAACAGCTCGCCGAGATGCTGCGCGAGGCCGGTTGGGAAGCGCATGACTTCTCCGACCCGAACGCCTTCGCTGCGCTTTATTCCGGCGACGACGGCGCCACCAAGACCAAGGTGTTCGCGATCCTGAACGCGCGTTATCACGAGCAGGAAGCCTTCATCGTCAGCCAAGCCGGCGTGCCGGGCGCGATCACTATCGCGACCAACATGGCCGGCCGCGGCACCGACATTCAACTTGGCGGCAATGCCGACATGCGTATCCGCCAGGAAATCACTGACGTCGAGGATTGGGGTCTGCGCGACAAGGATCCCCGCGCCGACGTGATCCGCGCCCAGGTAGCGCGACTGAAGGAAAAGGCGCTCGCCGCCGGCGGCCTGTTCGTACTCGGCACCGAACGGCACGAGAGCCGGCGCATCGACAACCAGTTGCGCGGCCGTTCCGGCCGTCAGGGCGACCCGGGTCATTCCAAGTTCTTCCTGTCGCTGGAAGACGACCTGATGCGCATCTTCGGCTCCGACAAGCTCGACGGCATGTTGACCAAGCTGGGCCTGAAGGAAAACGAAGCGATCATTCACCCGTGGATCAACAAGGCGCTGGAGAAGGCGCAGCAGAAGGTCGAAGCGCGCAACTTCGACATCCGCAAGAATTTGCTGAAATACGACGACGTGATGAACGATCAGCGCAAGGTAATCTTCGAGCAGCGGCTCGACCTCATGCGCGACGAAAACGTCGACGAAACCGTCGCCGACATGCGCCATGCCGTGATCGACGAAATGGTCGCCAAGCACATTCCGGCCGCCGCCTATGCCGAGCAATGGGACGTCCCCGGTCTCGACGAGGCGTTGCGCGAAGTTTTGACGCTCGCGCTGCCGGTTCAGGAATGGGCCAAGGAAGAAGGCATCGCCGACGAGGAAATGCGCGAGCGTATCGAGCGCCGCGCCGACGAGTGGATGGCGGCCAAGGCCGCCAAGTGGACCCCCGACGTCATGCGCTACGTCGAGAAGTCGATTTTGTTGCAGACACTCGACCATCTGTGGCGCGAGCATCTCGTGATGCTTGAGCACCTGCGTCAGGTCATCGGCCTGCGCGGCTACGGTCAGCGCGATCCGCTCAACGAATACAAGGCGGAGGCCTTCAGCCTGTTCGAGGCGATGATCGCGAATTTGCGCGAGGCCGTGACGGCGCAGTTGATGCGCGTCGAAGTCGTGCAGCCGCCGCCGCCCGATGAGGCCGCGAAGCTTCCGTATATGGAAGCGCAGAAGATCGATCCTACGACTGGTGAGAACGAGATGGCGCTGGCGCCCGCACTTGCGGGCAATAGCGATGTCGCGGTCCAGCGAAATCCGAAAGACCCCACGACATGGGGCAAGGTCGGCCGCAACGAAGAATGCCCGTGCGGCTCCGGCAAGAAATTCAAACACTGCCACGGCAAGTTCGCGTAAGCGCTGCCGCTCACGAAAGTAATAGATGTCCGTACTGTCTTTGTTGTTCAACCTGCTGTGGATTCTGTTCGGCGGCTTCTGGATGGCGGTCGGCTGGGCACTCGCGGCCATCCTCATGGCGATCACCATTATTGGACTGCCGTGGGCGCGGGCCGCATTCACCATCGCGGCCTACACACTGTTTCCATTTGGCCAAAAAGCTGTTTCGCGTGACGAATATTTTGGCAGAGAAGACCTGGGCACCGGACCGCTCGGCATGGTTGGCAACATCATATGGTTCGTGCTCGCGGGTTGGTGGCTGGCGCTCGGGCATATCGTCACCGCGGTGCTTCTGGCCGTCACCATCGTCGGCCTTCCCTTCGCGTGGGCGCATTTGAAGCTGGCTGGAATCGCGCTGTGGCCCATCGGCAAAGTCATCGTTCCGGCTTAAGCGAAACGCATTAGAGAAATTGATATGGCGAACAAACTCGACGATATGAAAGTGCGGCTGGCCGGATTGAGCGGCGAGCGTGACAGACTCGAAACCGCGATCGAAGAGATGATCGCCGATATGGCCGAGTTGCCGCCGGAACAGCGTTCGGCGACCGAGTGGGGCCCGGAAGGCGCGTCGACCAAGAAGTATCTTGAGTTGACCGAGCGCCTGGCTGCAGTGGAAACCGAAATCATCGATCTCGGCCGCGCCATCGTCGAGGCGGACGAACCGGCGTCGTCGCTGCACTAGCGCATGATCCCGAAAAGTGGGAACCGGTTTTCGGATAAGATCATGCGCGAACAAAATAGATGCTGACCCGAGCCACCTTGAAAGTTTATCTGCTCGGTATGCCGAGCGGGAACATATTCGATCTCCCTTATCCGCTTTTCGCCGGCGTATTCCCGCCGGGCCAATCCGATGTGACGGCGCGAGAGAAACTTCGCGTGCTTGCCGAGGAATGCGGCTGCGACGTTGCCGACAATAAAACCGAAGGCCGGCTCGAACTGACGCGGCGCTAGAGCCGGTCAGTGTCGAGGAACGGCGTCATCACCGACAGCAAAGCGTCTGGGCTTTCTTCCGGGACATAATGCCCGCAGTTCGGAATGACCGCGCCGCTCAGTTGCGGTGAGAAGGGTTTGAACGTGCCGCGCATGGCGTCGCCGAGACCGGCCTCACCACCAATCGCCAGCACAGGCATGGTCAGCGGCGTTG
>JANMSH010000465.1:0-12877 GCA_031389105.1 Hyphomicrobiales bacterium | reverse complement strand
CTCGACAATGCCAAGACCCAGGCCGATGTGTTGGCCGGCACCATCCAGGCCAACCAGTCGGCGCTCGACAATCTCAAGGTCCAGAAGAGCTACACCACGATCCGCGCGCCGTTCGCCGGCCGCATCGGCGTCGCCAACGTCAAGGTCGGCAACTTCGTCCGGCCGGCCGACACCAGCCCGCTCGCCACCATCAACCAATTGGCGCCTGTCTATGTGAGCTTCACGGTGCCGCAGAAAGTTCTGCCGGACATCCGCAAGGCCATCGCCGCCGAGACGGCGACGGTGGAGGCGAGCGTTCCGGGCCAGCCCAAGCGTGCCAGCGGCCAAGTTTCGATGATCGAAAACACGGTCGATAGCGCGACCGGCATGGCGATGATCCGCGCCTCGATGCCCAATCAAGACGAATTGCTGTGGCCAGGCACACTGGTGACCGCCGAGATGACGCTGCGGATCGAGGACGCCGTCGTTGTGCCGTCGAGCGCGGTGCAAATCAGCCAGGCCGGGAATTTCGTTTTCGTGGTCAAGGATGGCGCCGTAACCGTTCAGACTATCAAAATCGATCGGCAGGTTGGCAACGAAACGGTTGTCACCTCCGGCCTCAATGGCGGCGAGACGGTGGTGACCGACGGTCAATTGCTGTTGTCGCAAGGCACAAAGGTCAATCCGCGGCCACCCAAGACGGCTGGCGGCAACGAGAAGCCAGCGGGCAGTTGAGTCACGATCCGGTCAAAGCGGCCGGGGCAAGAGCGGCACGGAATTGGGCGGAATGAAAATGGCGCGAAACCCAAAGAGCGTCTCTGAACATGAACATCTCTGAAATCTGTATCCGCCGGCCGGTATTGACGACACTGGTGACTGCGTCGCTGGTCGTATTCGGCGCCTTCGGCTATCGGCTGCTGCCGGTCGCCGCACTTCCGGCGGTCGACTTCCCCACCATCCAGATCACCGCGACACTGCCGGGCGCCAGCCCCGAGACGATGGCGGCCTCTGTCGCATCGCCGATCGAACGGCAGCTTTCGACCATTGCCGGCATCTCCACGATGAACTCATCGTCGGCGTTGGGCATCAGCCAGATCACCGTGCAGTTCGATCTCGGTCGCGACATCGACGGCGCCTCGCTCGACGTGCAGACGGCGCTCGCCGTCGCGCAGCGCCGGCTGCCGATCGAAATGACCTCGCCGCCGTTCTTCCGCAAGGTCAATCCGGGCGACTTCCCGGTGGTCTTCCTCAGCATGCGCTCCGACACGCTGCCGCTGTCGGTGTTGAATGAATATGCCGAGACGGTGCTGTCGCCGACGCTGTCGCAATTGCCCGGCGTGGCCCAGGTGCTGGTGTACGGCGCGCAGAAATTCGCGGTTCGCGTCCAGGTCGATCCGCGTGCGGCCGCGGCGCGCAATATCTCGCTCGACGAAATCCGCAACGTTATCGCCAAGACCAATTCCAGCGCGCCGATCGGCACGCTGCAGGGCCCGCAGCAGTCGGTAACCTTGGTCGCCACCAGCGCGATGCATCGCGCTGCGGAGTATCGCGACGTGGTCGTGGCCTATCGCAATGGCGCGCCGATCAAGCTCAGTGAAGTGGCGCGCGTCGTCGATAGCGTCGAAAACACCAAGATCGCCACCTGGTTTAACGATTCGCGCGCCATCGTCATGGCGGTGCAGCGGCAGCCCGACGCCAATACCGTCGAGGTGGTCGATATGGTGCGCGCCAAGATACCGGCCATGCGCGCCCAGATTCCGCCGGCGATCGAGATGCAGACGCTGTTCGACCGCTCGCTCTCGATCCGTGCCGCGGTGCTCGATGTGCAGGAAACTCTGGCGATTGCGATTTCGCTGGTGATCATGGTGATCTTCCTGTTTCTGCGCAAAGTCTCGGCCACCATCATTCCGGCTTTGGCGGTGCCCATCTCGCTGGTCGGCACCTGCGCCGCGATGTACGCGTTCGGTTTCTCGATCAACAATATGACGCTGTTGGCACTCACGCTGTCGGTCGGCTTCGTGGTCGACGACGCTATCGTCATGCTTGAGAATATCGTGCGCCATATCGAGGGCGGCATGCGCCCGTTCGAGGCGGCGCTGAAAGGCTCGCGAGAAATCGGTTTCACCATCGTATCGATCACGTTCTCATTGATCGCCGTGTTCATTCCGGTGTTGTTGATGGGCGGCATGGTCGGGCGCGTGTTCCGCGAATTCGCGGTTACTATCGCGGTCGCGATCATCGTCTCCGGCTTTGTGTCGCTGACGCTGACACCGATGCTTTGCGCCCGCGTTCTGCGCAGCCACCAGCCCGACGAAAAGCAGAATATCGTGCTGCGCGCCTTTGAGCGGATGTTCGACGGCATGCTGCGTGCCTATGAATGGTCGCTCGACCGCGTGCTCGCCTACAAGTCGATCATGCTGGCCGTGACGATTGCCACCATTGCCGGCACGATCTGGCTTTATATCGTGGTGCCGAAGGGTTTCTTCCCGACCGAAGACACCGGCTATGTGATCGGCATCACCGAGGGCAAGACCGACATCGCCTTCGCCTCGATGACAGAGCACCAGCGCAAGGTCGCCGATCTGGTGCGCACCGATCCGGCCGTGGCTTATGTGAATTCGACGGTCGGCGTCGGCGGGCCCAATACGGTCGGCAATAGCGGCCGCATGCTGGTGGCGCTCAAGCCGCGCAATGAGCGCGACTCGTTGCAGGTCGTACTGTCGCGGCTGCGCCGCACCGCCAACGCTGTGCCCGGCATGCAGATTTTCTTCCAGCCCATTCAGAACATCAATCTCGGCGGGCGGCTCAACAAGAGCCAGTATCAATACACGCTGACGTCCAACGACACCGAAGAGCTCTATCGTGTCGCGCCCGAGCTGCGCACCAAGATCTCCAATCTGCCGGGCTTGCTTGACGTCACCACCGATCTTTACGTCCGTAATCCGCAGGTGACCGTCGAAGTCGACCGCCAGAAGGCGGCGGTCTATGGCGTGAGCATCGATCAGGTGCGCCAGGAGCTCTACAACGCCTTCGGTTCGCGCCAGGTCGCGACCATCTACACGCCCGCGAACGATTATCAGGTGATCCTTGAAACCATGCCGGAATTCCAGATCGGCCCCAATGACCTCGACCGGATTTATCTCAAGAGCAGCAACGGCGTCGCCATGCCGCTGTCGGCGGTCACGCAATTCACTCGCACGGTCGGTCCGCTGCAAGTCAACCACCAAGGCCAGCAGCCGGCCGTGACGATTTCATTCAACCTTGTGCCCGGCTTCTCGCTCGGTCAGGCGGTCGACGCAATCCAGACGCTTGAGCGCGAAAATAGGGTGCCGGCCAGTATCGCCACCGGGTTCCAAGGCACCGCGCAGGTGTTCCAGGATTCATTGCGCGGGCAGGGCATCCTGATCTTGGCGGCGATTTTCGCCGCCTATGTCGTGCTCGGAATCCTGTATGAAAGTTTCATCCATCCGATCACCATCATCTCCGGCCTGCCGTCGGCCGGTATCGGCGCGATTCTGACGTTGATCCTGTTCAAGATGGACTTGTCGGTCATCGCCATGATCGGCATCGTGATGCTGGTCGGCATCGTCAAGAAAAACGCCATCATGATGATCGACTTCGCGCTCGATCGCCGCCGCGTCGGCTTGAGTGCGGAGGCCGCGATCCGCGAAGCCTGTCTGCTGCGTTTCCGGCCGATCATGATGACGACGTTCGCCGCGATCTTCGGCACGCTGCCGATCGCGCTCGGCACCGGCGCCGGTGCCGAACTGCGCCAGCCGCTCGGCGTCGCGGTGGTCGGCGGCTTGTGCCTGTCGCAACTGCTGACGCTCTACATCACGCCGGTGATCTATCTCTACCTCGACCGTTTCGACCGCATGATCAAGCGCCGTCTCGAGCCGCAGCTCGAAGAGGTCGGCGACATGCCGGCCAAGCCGGCGGTGGCGGCGGAGTAATTGCCGCCGTGTCAGCGACGGTGGGCTTCTTTACAGCGAAAAGCTGGTCCCGCAGCCGCAGGACGCGGTCGCCTTCGGATTCTTGATCTTGAACGAGGCGCCGATCAGGTCGTCGACAAAGTCGATTTCCGATCCGGCCATATGATCGACCGAGACCGGATCGATCAGCACCACCGCGCCGTCGTTGCCCAGCACCAGATCGTCGCTCGCTTTGGCGCGTTCCATGTCGAATTTGTACTGGAAACCCGAACAGCCGCCACCTTCCACGCTGACGCGCAGCATGGTGCCTTCAGGCTCGGCCTTGAGGATCTCGCCGATCCGGCGGGCCGCGCGCTCGCTGACTGTGACACTGGCGTTCATCGCAAATCCTTTTAGGAGCATGTCCTTTTAGGCCGTGATGCTATTGGCATAGGGCCTAAGCGATAGTTAAGTGCGCCGGACCACCAGGTCAATGCGGCCATCATTTAAGGCAGCTATGGCAATCAAAACTGCAGGCCCGCGGGCCGTTTTTGCGGCCGATCCCGGTGCCAGCCGGGGGCGGCGCTGGGCCGAGCCGATAAGCCCGACCCGCAATGCGTTCCGGCGCGACTGCGACCGCATCATCCATTCCGCCGCGTTCCGGCGGCTGGCGCACAAGACCCAGGTGTTCGTCTATCACGAGGGCGACCACTACCGGACCAGGCTGACCCATACGCTCGAAGTCGTGCAGATCGCGCGGTCGCTGGCGCGTGTGCTGGGGCTCGACGAGGATCTCGCCGAGGCGCTGGCGCTGGCGCACGATCTCGGCCACACGCCGTTCGGCCATGCCGGCGAGCGCGCTCTCGACCGCGCCTTGGCCGAGTTCGGCGGCTTCGATCACAACGCCCAGGCACTGCGCATCGTCACTTATTTGGAGCGCCGCTACGCCGGCTTCGACGGCCTCAATCTCACATGGGAAACGCTTGAGGGATTGGTGAAGCACAACGGCCCGCTCACGACCCGCGACGGCGCCGCGCTCGCCCGTTATGCCGAACGCGGTGTACCGGCGCCGATCCTTGCCTATAACCGGATTGTGGATATGGAATTGTGGTCGCAGCCGAGTGCCGAGGCGCAGGCCGCAGCACTCGCCGACGACATCGCCTATGACGCGCACGACATCGACGACGGTCTGCGCGCCGACCTGTTCACGCTCGACGACATCGCCACGGTGCCGATCGTCGGTGACATCCTGCGCGAGATCGACGCGCGCTATCCGGCGCTAGAACATGGCAGGCGCGTGCACGAGGTGGTTCGCCGTCTGATCACCCGCATGATCGAGGACGTCATCGCCGAGACCGCGCGCCGGATCACGCCGCATCCGCCGGACGCCAGTGAGGTGCGCAATGCCACGGGGCCTGTGATCGGATTTTCGCCGGATATGCAGGCGGCCGACGCCGCCATCAAAGGTTTTCTCTATCCGCGCATGTACCGCCACCAGCGCGTGATGCGCGTGATGGGCGACGCCGAGGGCGTCGTGCGCGATCTGTTTGCTTATTTCGTCAAGGCGCCGGACGAGTTGCCGGCGGAATGGGCCGAAGGCATCGGCGCGAACGAGGCCGCGCGCACTCGTCGCATCGGCGACTACATCGCCGGCATGACCGACCGCTACGCGCTGATCGAGCACGCCAAACTTTTCAAAACGACGCCGGAATTGACCTGAATTCAATCAAGCCGACTTGGCGCGTAGCGGCATATAGTTGTTAAGCAGCCCGGAAATCTCATTCAGCGGCTGCGGCCGGCTGATGTAATAGCCCTGCACTTCGGTGCAGCCGACCATGCGGAGCAGGTCGACCTGTTCCTTGGTCTCGACGCCTTCGGCCGTGGTGATCATGCCGAGACTTTTGGCGAGTGCTGTCACCGAACGCACAATCGCCAGCCCGTTATTGTCGTCGTTCGACAGATCGCTGATGAAACAGCGGTCGATCTTGAGCTTGTCGAAGGGAAACCGGCGCAAGTAGCTTAGCGATGAGAACCCGGTGCCGAAATCGTCCATCGATATCTTGACGCCCAGGTGCCGCAACTGATGCAGTGCCGCGACCGTGGTTTCTGTGTTTTGCATGAGTACAGATTCGGTAATTTCCAGCTCCAGCCGGCAGGCGGGCAGGCCGGCCGCGGCCAGTGCGCCGATCACCATCGGCACCAGATTGGCGTTCTGCATCTGGATCGGCGACAGGTTGACCGCCACCTTGGTCTGGTTCGGCCAGGTCGCTGCGTCGGCGCAAGCCTGCCGCAGCACCCATTCGCCGGTCGCGACGATCAGACCGATTTCCTCGGCGACCGGGATGAACTCGCCGGGCGAGATCATGCCGCGCTCGGGATGGTTCCAGCGGATCAGCGCCTCGCAGCAGGGAATGCGGTTTTCGTCGAGATTCAAGATCGGCTGGTAATGCAACGTGAACTGGCCCTCGACCAGCGCCTCGCGCAGCGAACTTTCCAGCGCTCGGCGCGCCTTGATGGTGGCGTCCATTTCCGCTTCGAAGAAACGGAAAATGCCGCGGCCCTCGGCCTTGGCGCGGTACAGCGCCATGTCGGCGTTCTTCAGCAATTCTTCGGGCAGTGCACCGTCGTCAGGCGCGATGGCGATGCCGATGCTGGTTTCGGTCATGACCAGTTGGCCGAACAGATCGTATGGCACGCTGACCGCCTGGCAGACGCGGTTAGCCAGCATCGCGGCGTCTTCGATCTGCGACAAATGCGGGAGGATGATCGCGAACTCATCGCCGCCGACCCGCGCCACCGTGATGTTCTCGTGCACGCACCCGCGCAGCCGGTCGGCCACGAATTTTAGCAGTTCATCGCCGTATTGGTGGCCGAGCGTATCGTTGACGGCCTTGAAATTGTCGAGGTCGAGATAGAACACCGCGACGCGATTGCTGTGAGTGGCGTGCGCCAGCTTTTCTGCCAACTGTTCCTGAAACAGTGCGCGGTTGGGCAGATCAGTCAGTGAATCGTGGCGCGCCATATGCGCTATTTTCTTTTCGGCGCGGCGGCGCTCGGTGATGTCTTCGTGCGTGGCCACCCAGCCGCCATCCTTCATCGGCGAGTTGCAAACCGCGATGGTGCGGCCATTGGGCAGTTCGATGCTGGTGTCGAACGTCTCGCCCCTCGCTATCATGGCCTTGAGATTTGCGACATAGGCATCCGGGTCGCCGGAAAAGGTGCCGACGGCTTGCCGGTGCCGCAGCAGCTCCTGCAGCACCATGCCCTGCCTGACGCCGTCCGGCGACAGGCCGTACATCTCGCAATAGCGCTTATTGTGGATCACCAACCGCGAGTCGCCGTCAAACATCAGCAGCGCAAGCGACATGTTGTTGAGCGCCGTGTCGAACCGCAAATTCTGGTCGCGCAGTTCCGCTTCGCGCTCGCGGAGTTCGAGCGTGCGTTCCGCGACCTGGCGTTCCAGGGTGCGGTTAAGCTGATCGAGTTCGTCGACTATGAGCCCGATCGAACGGTCGGTGCGTTTTTGGTCGCGCTCGCTCTGCTCGTAGGCCGACATCACCAGTTCGCCGAGCACATCGAGGTCGACCTCGCCGTTGGGCTTGGTCGCCTTTTCGCGTTGACGGGGGAATAGCCGATGCACGGCGATTACCTGGCCTCGGTGATGGTCGTGACCGTCATGGTCTGATTGTGCAACTGGCAGGTACCGGACGGGCCGTGCGGCGAGATTTCGCCGTATGAATAGAAGCCAAGTTGCGGCATCTTGGCGCCAAGCTCGGCACCGGCGGCGTCGACCTCATCGATGGTGCGCTGACCCATCAGCAAGCGGCGGCCGATGCAGCTCACCAGAATGGCGACGCTGTCTTGTCCGGCCGGTTCCGAAAATGCCGCGACCGACTGGCGCGCGGCCTCTGCGGCGCCGGCGGCAAGCCGGTTGAAATTGCCGCGCATCAACTGCGATACCCAGCCTTGCGGCATGTCGCCGGCAAAGGTCATCGAGCCCTTCGCATGGTCAACCGCGAGCACGGTTCGGACCAGATCGCGCTCCGGACTGAGCGGATCGTGAATGCGCAGTGGAAACAAGAGGGCGGAGCCGGGGAGGCCGGCGGCTTCGTAGCCGAGATAACGCTTGTAGAGATCGAGCGCCGGTTCACCGTCGAGTTCGTAGAGGACATTGCCGGACGAGCGCGAGATGCGGCGGCGCGGGCCGAATTCGTCCCACCCGCCGGCATTGCCGTGGCCGATGCGCACCGCGTTGCCGTAAAATCCGATGGCCGCCACAATCTGCTTGCGCGGCGCAAAATCGCCGCCGACTAAAGTTTTCTGGAACAGCGCGCCATCGCCGGCCAGACCGCCGGTCACCGGGATTTTTGCACCGGCGCCAGACGTGATACCGGCCACCAGCGCGCTACCGTTGACGTTGAGCCCATCGGATAAAACGAAAATTCCGGCCAGGTCCGGCGCAGCGAGCGCACGGCCGATGGTTTCGCCACAGGCGTGCGAGGTAGCGGCGTCGGTCGCCGGCGCGATGGCAAGCTTGAGCTTGGTGCGGTCGAAGTTCAGCGCGATCGCCGCGATGTCGTCGTCGCTGATATCGTTGTTGCGAATTTGCCCGCCGGTGCTGCAGCCGACGACGTGCGCACCTGGAAACATGTCGCGCAACTCGCTGTAGCGCTTGCCGTTGGCCAGCGCCTCGCGCGTGCCGAAATACAGTATTAGACCGGCCTTGTCGGGGATCGCGCCTTGCGCTTGCCAGCCGGAGACAACGTTCCACGACAATTGGTCCGCTCGCATGACGCACTCACTCTCTGGTTAGAGCGCGACTTTAGTCCGGACCTGCGAACATAGGGTTAGCGCAATTAAATAGAGGCTTTAGATTTGATCAACCATGCTGTGGACGGTGATTTCAGCAACGCTGTAACCACAACGTTTCTAGCTGCTCAGAGGGAAAATTGGCTGAATTGCGATACCTTGATTTAACCTTGGAATGAGGTCGCGTCGTGCATTTCGAGCGGTCGGCCGCGAACGGCAAAATCTTACCATCCCTTTGACACCCCTGCCAAAATCCCTTACCCGCACCTCATTATGGCCACGGCTTCCGCACCCAATCACCTGTTCATCACGATGCTCGCGCGCGTGCGCGCGGCGGCGGCGCCGCTCGTGGGCAATGCCGACCTGTCTCGCGTCGTGGTCGAGCCGCCGCGCGATCCGAGCCATGGCGACATGGCGACCAACGCCGCCATGGTGCTGGCCAAGGACGCCGGCAAGAAGCCGCGCGAACTCGCCGACGCCATTGCCGCCGCGTTGCGCGCCGAACCGCTGGTCGACAAGGTCGACGTCGCCGGGCCTGGATTTATCAATCTCACGCTGAAGCCCCATGTCTGGGGCGAGGAACTGCGCGTCATTCTCGAAAGCGGCGCGGAATACGGCCGCTCAACGATGGGTGCTAACGAAAAGGTCAACGTCGAATACGTCTCGGCCAATCCGACCGGCCCGATGCATGTCGGTCACGGCCGCGGCGCGGTGTTCGGTGACGCGCTCGCCAGTCTGCTGGCCTTTTCCGGCTACGATGTGACACGCGAATATTACATCAACGATGCCGGCGCGCAGGTCGATGTGCTCGCGCGCTCGGCGTTTCTGCGCTATCGCGAGGCGCTCGGCGAAAATATCGGCGCGATCCCGGAGGGTCTTTATCCCGGCGATTATCTGGTGCCGGTCGGTGGCGCATTGGCCGCCGAGCATGGCGCCAAACTCACGACCATGAGCGAGGGCGAATGGCTGCCGCTGGTGCGCGCCAAGGCCATCGCCATGATGATGGACATGATCCGCGACGATCTCGCCGCGCTCCATGTTCATCACGATGTGTTCTTCTCCGAACGCTCGCTAATCGACGGCAGCAAGGATCAGGTTGGTGCGACAATCGAGAACTTGCGCAAAAGCGGCGAAGTCTATGTAGGCCGTCTGCCGCCGCCCAAAGGCGGCAATGTCGAGGATTGGGAAGACCGCGAACAGACTCTGTTCCGCTCGACCGATTTCGGCGACGACGTCGACCGGCCGCTGCTGAAGTCCGATGGCGGCTACACCTATTTCGCGTCCGACATCGCCTATCACAAATCGAAAGTCGATCGCGGCTTTCTAAAGATGATCGACGTTTGGGGCGCCGATCACGGCGGTTACATCAAGCGCATGCAGGCGGCGGTGAAGGCGGTGAGTGGCGGCAAGGCCGCGCTCGACGTCAAACTCGTGCAACTGGTGCGCCTGCTGCGCGCCGGCGAGCCGGTGAAGATGTCAAAACGCTCCGGCGAATTCGTCACGTTGCGTGAAGTCGTCGACGAAGTCGGCCGCAGTGCCGTGCGTTTCGACATGCTGTACCGCAAGAACGACGCAGTGCTGGATTTCGACCTAGCGAAGGTCATCGAGGCGTCCCGCGACAATCCGGTTTTCTACGTCCAGTACGGTCACGCCCGGGCGCAGTCGGTATTTCGCAACGCCCGGACCGAGATGCCTAATTTGCCGGAAACCGGGGCGGCGAGGGCGGCCCTCTTCATGTCCGCCAAATTTGAAAAGTTGAGCGATGAGGGCGAATTGGCCCTGATGCGCAAGCTGGCGTTGTTTCCCCGCCTGATCGAGGCCGCCGCCGCCGCGCACGAGCCTCACCGGGTAGCGTTCTATCTATATGAATTATCTAGCGAATTTCACGCGCAATGGACCCGCGGAAAAGACTTGCCTCATTTACGCTTCATTATCCAGAATGATCCAGAAACGACCATGGCGCGGCTCGCTCTGGTCCAGGGGATTGTGACCGTTCTCGCCTCGGGGCTGGCGCTGCTCGGGGTCGAAGCGCCTGACGAAATGCGTTAATTTCCCGGCGGAACCGCTTATGATGCGGCGCGGGACGGCAGAAGCCGGGCAGACTCAATAACGGATAAAATTCGGGGACTGAATGGTGGACGACCATACCCAACGACCGTATCGCGCGAACGAAACGTCCGCGCGCAACACGCCGGCGAAAGCGTCGGGTAGCGGCAGCGATCCGCTCGCCGAACTTGCACGGTTGATTGGGCAGAACGATCCCTTCGGTGAATTCGGCCGCGATGGCGCCCGCCGCGCGGTCGCGCCGCCCACACAAGAACCGCCGGCCGCCTGGGCCGATGAACCGGTAGCGCCGGCTGCGCAAGCGCCGCGCATGCCTGCGCCCCATCCCGGCGCGGGCGATTATTACGGCGCCGCGGCGGCGCCCGCCGTGTCGATGCAGAATTTCGGCCGCCCGAATTTCGGTAGCGCGCCGCTAGCCAGCGATGCCGACATGTACCGGGTCGAAGGCGAGGTGCCCGGTTATCAGGCCACCACCGCCCCCGGCTATCAAGATGATCATTACAATCAACCCAATCAGAACGCGCCGCAGCTCGGACCAGAGCAAGACGATTACTACGAGGACGAGCAGCCGTCGCGCCGCCGTATGGGCATCTTGGTAATCGCCGGCGTGTTCGCGCTCGCCGTTGTCGGCACCGCCGGCGCCTTCGGTTACCGCGCGCTGTTCGGTTCGTCGTCCACATCCGGTCCGCCGCCGGTGATAAAAGCGGAATCGACGCCGAGCAAGATCGTGCCGGCCTCGGCCAAGGATCCGCAGTCGGGCAAGCTGATCACCGACCGCGTCAACGACAAGGGCCTCGGCGAGAAACTTGTGTCGCGCGAAGAACAGCCGGTGGCGGTGATGCCGCAAGACCCGCCGACATCGTCGTCCGGTCCGCCGTCGCTCGGCAGCGGCGTGGTCGGCTCCGAGCCGAAGAGAATCCGCACCATCGCCATTCGTCCCGACCAGGGTTCGTCGGCGTCGCCGGACGCCCCGCAGCCACCACCGCCGCAAGCACAGTCTGCGGCGCGCTCGGCCACCGTGAACCCGGCCAACCGCCCGACCGCGATCCCGCCGGCTCAGCCGCCGCGCGCCGCCAGCAATTCTTCCGACAGCGATGTCGAAGCAGCCTCACGCCCGGCCGCGGCACGGGCCCCGGCGCAAGCCTCTGCACCGGCTTCCAACGCACCGCTGTCGCTCAGCCCCGATGCGCGTCCGGCTCGCGCCGCAGCGCCGGCACCGGCCGCGCGCACCGCTTCGGTTGCCTCGGCACCCGCCGCGTCCGGCGGCGGCAGCTACCATGTTCAGGTCTCGTCGCAGCGGAGCGAGGCCGAAGCGCAGACCGCCTTCGCCAGCATGCAGGGCAAGTACCCTGGGCAACTCGGCGGCAAACAGGCCGTGATCCGCAAAGTCGAGCTGGGCGAGAAGGGCACCTATTACCGCGCCATGGTCCCCGCCGGCGACGCGGCCGAAGCCAACCAGCTCTGCAGCGGCATCAAGGCCGGCGGCGGCAGCTGCCTGGTCCAAAAGAACTAAGACCTGGGAATTAACAGGCAAACTTGCCCTGCTGGCGAGCGCGGGCTAATCCGCGCCGATGGCGCCACGCGCATTCATTACCGGTCTGGCGGGTCTCGAACTCGCCGCCAGCGAACGCGCGTTTCTGCGCGAGGCGCAGCCGTGGGGCATGATCCTCTTCAAGCGCAATATCAAAACTCCTGAGCAAATAACTGATTTTGTTCGATCATTTCGCGACACCGTCGGCTGGGAAGCGCCGGTGCTGATCGACCAGGAAGGCGGCCGGGTGCAGCGCCTCGGCCCGCCGCACTGGCCGGTCTATCCGCCGGGTGCACGCTACGCCGAGCTGTACGAGCAGAACCCGTCATCCGGTCTCGCTGTCGCAAAACTTGCCGGTCACTTGATCGCCGCGGACCTGACTTCGGTGGGAATAGACGTCGATTGCCTGCCTATTGCGGACGTTCCGGTGGCCGGGAGCGACGCCGTGATCGGCGACCGCGCCTACGGCATCACGCCTGCCCAGGTCGCGGCCATTGCCGCCGCGGTCGCCGAAGGGCTGCTGGCCGGTGGCGTGTTGCCGGTGCTCAAACACCTGCCGGGCCATGGCCGCGCCACCGCCGAC
>JANMSH010000399.1:0-11081 GCA_031389105.1 Hyphomicrobiales bacterium | reverse complement strand
GCCAGGACCCGAGCGACTTCCGCGTGAAATACGAGCCGGGACATCCGGCGGCGGACGACAAGGGCTACGTCAAATATCCGAACGTGAATTCGCTGGTCGAGATGACCGACATGCGCGACGCCCAGCGCTCCTACGAAGCCAACATCAACGTCATCAGCGCCACGCGCCGGATGATCCAGCGCACCATCGACATTCTCAAAGCGTAAGCGCGCCTCCAACAAGGATTAGACGATCATGGCCTCACCGCTCGCCGCCGCCAGTGCCTATGCCAATATCGCAAAAATTTCCGATCCGTCGGCGATGCTCAAGGGCGCGCTCGGCGGCGGCGCCAAAAGCGAAACCAGCTTCACGTCGGTGCTCAAGGAAGCGATGGATGCGGTCAACGAGACCGGCAAGAAATCCGACGTTCAGACCCGCGCCATGGTCAACGGAAAATCCAACATGGTGGACGTGGTGACCGCGGTCGCGGAAACCGAAGTCGCGATCGATGCGGTGGTTGCGGTACGCGACAAGGTCATCGCGGCCTACGAAGAAATCATGAGAATGCCGATCTGATTTTCCCCGTGGGGGAGAGAGTAAAGGAAGACAATGACCGGACCTGAAGTCATGGATGTCGCCCGCGAGGCGATCTACACGCTGATCATCGTATCCGCACCGGTTATGCTGGTGGGCCTGGGCGTCGGCGTCGCCATTTCGCTGCTGCAGGCACTGACGCAAATCCAGGAAATGACCATCGCCTTCGTCCCGAAGATCCTGGCGATCTTCGTGTCGTTATTGGTCGCGCTGCCGTTCATGGCGGACAAACTGAACGCCGAGATGCTGCGCATCGCCGCCCGCATCGTCAGCGGCTAGGCGCGGCGGTGCGCATCGATGTTTCGTTACTGCCGGCGCTCGCCGCAGCATTCCTACTGACCTTCGCGCGGGTCGGCACCATGATCATGCTGCTGCCCGGCATCGGCGAAATGACCTTGCCGGCGCGGGTGCGCCTCACAATGGCATTGGTGCTGACCGCCATTCTGCTGCCGGCGCATCAGAAAGCCTACGTAGTCGACCTCAATACGATGGCACCGGTGCTGGTCGTGTTGTTTCAGGAATTGATCGTCGGCGCGGTGCTGGGACTGACCGCGCGGCTGGCGATCTCGGCCTTGCAAGTGGCGGGCTCCGTGGTGGCCCAGCAACTGGGCTTAGGCTTTGTCACCGCGGTCGATCCGACCCAGAACCAGCAAGGCCTGCTGGTCGGCAATTTTCTCACCGTGCTCGGCATCACGATGATTTTCGCGACCGACCTGCACCATCTGGTGCTGGCGGCGCTGAACGACAGCTATTCGATTTTCGCGCCGGGCGAAATGCCGCTCGTCGGCGATGCCGCTCAGCACATCACGCGGGTCATTGCGGCGTCGTTCCGCATCGGTATTCAGTTGTCGGCGCCGTTCCTGGTGTTCGGCCTGCTGTTCAATCTCGGCCTCGGCGTATTGTCGCGCCTGATGCCGCAGATGCAGGTGTTCTTCATCGGCATGCCGCTGTCGATCCTGCTCGGCTTCCTGCTGTTGATCCTAGTGATCGGCGCCATGATGGGCACCTTCACCGGCTATCTCGAAGGCGTGCTGCGCGATATCGCGCCGCATAGCTGACCGGGAGCATCCATGGCGGAAGGCCCAGACAGTTCGGACAAAACAGAAGACCCAACCCAAAAGCGCCTCGACGAGGCGCTGCAAAAGGGCGACGTCGTCAAGAGCCAGGAGGTCAATACCTGGTTCGTGATCGCCGGCGGTACGCTGGTGCTGATGACGTTCTCGCACTCCATGAGCGAGAGCCTGACCGCGACCATGCGCGGGCTGATCGCCAATGCGCACGCCATTAGAGTCGACGGTCCGGCGCTGCCGCGTCTGTTCATGAAAATCGGCGGCGAAATGCTGATGGCAGTCGGTCTGCCATTCCTGTTGCTGATGATCGCGGCGCTGGTCGGCAACCTCATCCAGCATCAATTGGTGTGGTCCACCGAATCGCTGTCGCCGAAGTTCTCCAAGATCTCGCCGATGGCCGGCCTCAAGCGGCTGTTCTCCAAACAGGCGCTGGCCAATTTCGCCAAGGGACTGGTCAAGCTCATTTTGATCGGCAGCGTGCTCACCGCCATGATGTGGCCCGAGCGCGGCCGGCTTGAAGGGCTGGAGCGCACCGATCCGGCCGCGATCTTGCCGCTCACATATATCCTGGCGCTCAAGCTGATGGGTGCGGTGGTCGCCATGCTCGCGGCGGTCGCCGTCCTCGATTATTTGTTCCAGTACCGCCAATGGTTCACGCGGCAAAAAATGTCGATGCAGGAGATCAAAGAGGAGTACAGGCAAACCGAGGGCGATCCGACCATCAAGGGCCGGATGCGGCAGGTGCGCCAGACCAAGCAGCGCCGCCGCATGATGGCCAAGGTTCCCAAAGCTGCCGTCATCATCACCAACCCGACCCACTACGCCATCGCACTCGAATACGAGCGCGGCATGGACGCGCCGATCTGCGTCGCCAAGGGCGTCGATGCGGTGGCCCTCAAGATCAGGGAAATCGGCGCCAAGCACGCGGTTCCGATCGTCGAAAACGTGCCGCTCGCCCGCGCGCTCCATGCCACCGTCGAGATCGATGAGGCTATCCCGCCGGAGCACTACAAGGCGGTCGCCGAAGTGATCGGCTATGTCATGAAACTGCGCGGGGCAGGTCTGCACTAAGCCTTTCGGGGACCTGAATTATCCAAAGGGCGGGATTGACCAAATCAAGCTCTTGCGCCCATAGGGCGGCTTAAGGCACTCAGGACTCATGGCAGGCCAGGAACGGGCAGAAAAACCGAAGCCGGACCGCAGCGAAAAGCAGGGCCGGCAGGCTTTCGACAAGAGCCAGAGCGCGCCGCGTTCGGGCTCCGTCGGGATGGTGCTGCTGGTGGCTTTGGGGCTGGTCGCCGCCGCTGCCGGCCTCATTTATGTCGGGCGCGACTACGCCGAGACCTACATTCTGACGCTGCTGGCGACGCTCGGCACCATCGGTGTGTTCGCGCTGTTCGCCATGGCCGCCGGCATCATGCGGTTGGCGAGCAAGGACAGCGGCCATCCGCTGCTCAAGACCGTCGTCGACAATGCCTTCGATGGCGTGCTGGTCACCGACCAAAGCGGCCGGGTGTTCTACGCCAACGCCACTTATCTCGATCTGATCGGCGCCGCCGACAACAACGATGTGCGGCCGATCGAGCAGGTCTTCATCGGCGACCCGGATGTATCCGAAGCGATCTATCGTTTGCTCAAAGCCGCGCGCGAAGGCCGCAGGCTTTTGGAAGAAGTGCGGATCCCCGGCAAACCCGGCGATAACGGCCGCTGGCTGCGGTTGCGCGTGCGTCCGCTTGGCGACAGCAAACGCGACGCCAAGATGACGGTGTGGTCGATCGCCGACGTGACGCGCGACCGCGAGCGTCAGGAGAACGTGTTCCAGGAACTGCAACACGCCATCGATTATCTCGACCATGCACCGGCCGGGTTCTTTTCGGTCGATGCCGCCGGCGACATTGTCTATCTCAACGCCACGCTCGCGACCTGGCTCGATCACGATCTGGCGCAGGTCGGCGTTGGCTCGCTCAAGCTCACCGACATCGTGGCGGGCGAGGGCGCGGCGTTGCTCAGCACGCTGACGGCCGCGCCCAGCGAAGTGAAGACCGAGGTGCTTGACCTCGATCTAAAAACCCGCGGCGGCAAGCCGGTGCCGGTGCGGCTGTTCCACAAAGTCGCATTCGGCGCCGATGGCACGCCGGGCGTTTCGCGCACGCTGGTGCTCAACCGCGCCAAGGATGACGGCAGCGATCCGCAGCGCGCGGCCGAAGTGCGCTTCATGCGTTTCTTCCAGAACACGCCGATGGCGATTGCCACCGTCGACAAGAACGGCCGCGTTGCGCGCAGCAATGCGCGCTTCGCCAGCGCGTTCGAGGGGATGATCAACGAAGGGCGTACCATCCTGACGGTGGTCGCGGAACGCGACCGGCCGGCGCTAGAAGCCGCGATCCGCAAGGCCGCCGAAGGCCAGGGTGACATCACGCCGGTGGAAGCAGCCCTTGCCGGCCACAACGAGCGCTGGGCGACGTTCTTTGTATCCGCGGTCGAGGAGGAAGATCGCGACGGCGAGGCAGCAATCGTTTACGCGCTCGAGACCACCTCGCAGCGAACGCTGGAGAACAGGATTATCCAGCAGCAGAAAATGGAGTCGGTCGGCCAACTCGCCGGCGGCATCGCGCACGACTTCAACAACGTGCTGTCGGCGATCATGATGGCGACCGATTTTCTGCTCAACGCCCACAAGCCGACCGACCCGTCGTTCCAGGACATCATCCAGATCAAGCAGAACGCCAACCGCGCCGCGGCGCTGGTGCGGCAGTTGCTGGCGTTCTCGCGCAAGCAGACGCTGCGGCCTCAGGTGCTCGATCTCGGCGAGACGCTGAGCGATCTCGGCATGCTGCTGAAGCGGCTTCTCGGCGAGAAGGTGACGTTCGCGGGCGTGGTGCACGGCCGCGATCTGTGGCCGGTGAAGGCCGACCTGTCGCAATTCGAGCAGGTGATCGTCAATCTCGCGGTCAATGCGCGCGATGCCATGCCGGACGGCGGCACGCTGGGCATTCGCACCGCCAATGTGACGGCCGAGGAATGCGCCAAGTTCGCGTATAAAGGCATGCCGAACGCCGACTACGTGCTGGTCGAGGTGACCGACAGCGGCACCGGCATTCCGCAAGACATCATCGAGAAAATTTTCGAGCCGTTCTTCTCGACCAAGGAAGTTGGCAAGGGCACCGGTCTTGGACTCTCGACGGTGTACGGCATCGTCAAGCAGACCGGCGGCTTCGTCTATGCGGATTCCAAGCCGGGCATGACCGCGTTCCGAATTTTCCTGCCGCGCCACATTCCAGGCGCCGAGGAGGCGCTCGCGCAGCTTCCGGCGACCGAGGCGCCGGCTATCGCTGGCGCCATGTCGGCGGCCGATTCCATGGCGAAGGCCGCCAGCGCCGATCTGACCGGGCAGGGCGTCATTCTATTGGTCGAGGACGAAGAGGGCCTACGCGGATTGAATGCGCGCGGGCTGGCGTCGCGCGGCTATACGGTGCTCGAAGCTGGCAACGGCGTCGAAGCGATCGAAGTATTGGAAAAGCAGGGCAGCGTCGATCTGGTGGTGTCGGACGTGGTGATGCCGGAAATGGACGGGCCGTCGCTGCTCAAGGAACTTCGGGGCCGGGATCCGACGATTAAATTTATTTTTGTGTCCGGTTATGCCGAGGAAGCCTTCAGCAAGAACCTGCCGAGCCAGGAGCAGTATGCGTTCCTGGCCAAGCCTTTCACGCTCAAGCAGCTGGTTGCCGAGGTGAAGAAGACGCTGGCGCAATAGAGCCCGTTCAGTGACAGGTGCGGGCCAACCGGGTTTTCTCGAACGGACTGAACTGCACCCGGCACGACGTTCCGCGCCCGAACTCGGACGGAGTCTGTGGGGCGTTGAAATAATTTCTCTCCAGGAGAGCGCCGGAAGGGCCTGTTGCAATCGCGGTGTCGTCGGCTGAAATCGCCAAAGGCCGCTGCGGTTCGACCGGCGCGTACTTGGCCAGCGCTGGCACGTTAAGGATCAGGAGCGCTGGGACTGCCAATAAGGCCAAGGCCAAAGGGGCTTTCATCGGTCATCTCCGTCACCCCCCGCAATTGTTAATGACTCAGAAGGCAGTACGTTCCGGCTATGCCGTATGACATTCGTGTGAATGGCGCACTGCAACATAGGTGCGACATTTCCCTGCGGCGTGAACGCGCAGGCGCGGTCGGCCCCTTACATTGTGCCCCTGGGGTACCTATTCTCCGGCACGCCAATTTGGCCGGGAGGATTACACGATGGTTCGCCACCGCTGGGTGATTGCGCTTGCCGCGATCGCGACTGCGTTCGTCCTTGTTGCTGCCGATAACGCGGATGCCCGCGCCGGCAAAAACTCATCTGCGGGCAGCCGCGGATCGCATACTTATTCAGCGCCGCCCGCGACGCGGACCGCACCAAACACCACCGCCCCGGTTCAACGCTCGGCGACGCAGCCGACCGCCGCGACCTCGACCGCCGCGGCAGGTGCCGCGAGTCGTCCCGGCATGTTCGGCGGCGGAATGCTCGGTGGCCTCGCCGCCGGCTTCATCGGCGCTGGCCTGTTCGGCATGCTGTTTGGTCACGGCATGTCCGGCGGCATGGGCGGCTTTGCCTCGATCATCGGCCTTATCCTGCAAATCGGCCTGGTCTTGATCGTCGCGCGTCTGGCATTTAGCTGGTGGCAGCGCCGCAACCGGCCGGCCGAAGCTTATGCTTCGCCGAACGTGTCCAATAACACCCCGCATCCGGCGACGGGCAACAGCGGCTTCGCAGGTCTCGGCGGTATGTTCGGCGGCGGGCAGGGCGCCAATGCGCCAGCCGGCGAACCGATCACCATCGCCAAGGAAGATTACGACGCGTTCGAAAGTCTGCTCGAAGACGTGCAAGCTGCGTACACGGCCGAAGACCTGAACGCGTTGCGTGCGAAAGCGACGCCAGAAATGGTGTCGTACTTCTCCGAGGAGCTTTCGGAGAATGCCAGCCGCGGCGTTATCAACCGCGTTACCGAAGTGAAGCTGCTGCAAGGTGACCTGTCGGAAGCCTGGCACGAAGGCAATGCCGACTACGCCACCGTCGCCATGCACTTCGGGCTCACCGACACCGTAGTGGATCGCGCCAGCGGGGAGACCGTCGAAGGCGGCAGCCCGAGCGAGGTCACCGAGTTGTGGACCTTCATGCGCGTGCACAACGGCCGTTGGCTGCTCTCGGCGATTCAGCAGGCGTAGTTTTTTCCGGAGATTTCGTGGTGCGGCCGCCGCGGTTGCGGCCGCAGTGGGTTTAGGCCGGCTTGACCGGCTCGGCGTCGATCAACAGAGTTTCGGTGGCTTCAGCCGCCGATGAAATTTCGACGCTAGGTTTCGGCACCAGCGGCGCCTGCTCGTAATCTTCGACGGTACGTTCGAATGTGACGCCGATCTGGCGCGGCTTGCGCCACACGATGCGGCACTTGCGGCGCGCCGAGCCGTTGCTGGCGAGCCACAGCGTGAAATTTTCCGGGATCGTCTCGGAATTCTCGACCTCGATGCGTCCGCCGGTATCGGAAATGTCGGCGAGCACGCAGCCGTGCAACTGGTCGGGGCCAAGCGCCACCCAGGCGGTGTAGCGCATCGGCCGGCGCATTGCTTTCCGTTTGTCTTTGACCATGATGCCCTTGCCGCCTTGTCGGTGGGACCAGCGCAAATCGTTATTTACGTTTCGTTAACGCTCATCCCTAAGTCCAGCCAGAACTATAGAGGCCGGCCATTACCAATTTACAAACTCGCTTAGGTGATAGCGCAGCGAAGGCGCAACCGATGGCCGTTGACCAATCCGCGTTTTCCGTTTAAGTCGCCGCCCGCAACCTGGTTTTCGGCTCCACCTTGCTGAACCACTCCAGGTTTTGGGTAGCATCTCAAGTGACCCCCCAAAACTTGGATAGTTGCCGCCCGCGCGACTGCGGGCGTTCAACGAGAAGTGTGAAAGGAACTATGATGCCCGTGGGAACTGTGAAGTTTTTTAATACGCAAAAAGGCTTCGGCTTTATTCAGCCGGACGACGGCTCCAAGGATGTGTTCGTGCATATCTCCGCGGTGGAGAAGGCTGGCATGCGCTCGCTGGTCGAAGGCCAGAAGATCAGCTTCGAGATCGTGACGGAGCGCGGCAAGCAGGCTGCCGGTAACCTGCAGTCGGCGTAATGCCTGACGGCATTCGAATTTGAGACAAAGCCCGGCGGCGACGCCGGGCTTTTTGTTTGGCGTTACGGTGCTGGCAGGCCTCGACAATTAGCGCGATACTTAGCGCGACACCAGGATACTTGGCGCCACATCAGGGAGGAATTGT
Organism: Hyphomicrobiales bacterium; assembly: GCA_031389105.1. Taxonomy (GTDB): domain Bacteria; phylum Pseudomonadota; class Alphaproteobacteria; order Rhizobiales; family Xanthobacteraceae; genus Pseudolabrys. The sequence continues at coordinate 3,137 of JANMSH010000399.1, read as the reverse complement.
TCATGGATATTATTGCCTGCGGATCGCGGCCCTCGAAGAAAATGGGCGCGCCGAGTTTTACCGGAACAGTGTGGCAGGACCCGATCATCCAGGCGCCGGATCCGGCGCAATTGCGTTCGGCTTGGGTACGCTTCGAACCGGGTGCGCGCACCGCGTGGCATACCCATCCGCTCGGGCAGACGTTGCATGTCACCTCCGGCATCGGCCGGGTGCAGACCTGGGGCGGGCCGGTGCGGGAAATTCACGCCGGCGACACGGTCTGGATCCCGCCGGACGAAAAGCACTGGCACGGCGCCGCGCCCGATCACGGCATGGAGCACATTGCCATGCAGGAAGCCAAAAACGGCGAACATGTCGTGTGGCTGGAACTGGTGACCGACGCGGAATATGGCGCCAAGCTCGGCTAACGGATTTCGCGTGCCTGTCCCGGCTGCCAAGGCCAGGGCGGGCACGTTAATAGGAACTGTGGCGCCGGCAAACGGCGGCCGAAATACTTAACAACTTCGACTTTAAAATCTCGCTGGAATCGGCGCGAGTGCGCTATAACGCCGCCGGGGCAGGGGCAGATATCAATCGCAATGGCTGAACTCAACAACGTCTTCCTTCTGGTCGGCGTCGCGATGCTGTATTTTACAGCGCTGGCCGGATTGTTGCGCGCGCGCCGCCGCATCGGGCTTGGCGCATTCTTCTGCGCGCTCGGCGTAATGCACTTCCTCGAAACTTACCTCGCCGGCATTTTGTACGTCAGCCTGCCGTTCGACATTGTCACCTCGCCGGGCTCGACCGTGCTGTTTACCGGCAAGCTGATGATGCTGTTGCTGCTCTACATCCGAGAGGATGCGGTGGTGGTGCGCCAGCCGATCTATGGCCTGCTGTTTGGTAACGTGCTGCTGTTCGTGTTCGCCTTCGTGATGCGCCATCACACGCTGGTCGCGCTGACACCCGACCGCGTCGCCGATTTCGACTTCCTCAATGAGATGGGCGCCCTGATGGTGTGGGGAACGGCGATCCTGTTCTTCGATTGCATCATCATCATCTTGATCTACGAGCGCTCGCGGCTCTGGCTCGGCAATCAGGTCTGGGCGCGGATCGCGCTATCCGGCGTGCTTGTGCTGAGCTTCGACCAATTGGCCTTCTATGCCGGCCTGCGCATGCTGACGGGCGCCGGGCTCAATGTGCTGATCGGCGGCTGGATCGCCAAGATGGTCGCGGTCGCGCTCTACAGCGTGATGGCGGCGCTTTATCTGAAATATTTCGAGTGGCCGCTCGCCAGCCGCAAGGCGGCGCGCATTTCCGACGTGTTCGACGCCTTGACCTATCGCGAACGCTACGAGGATCTGCTGGCGCGCACCGGCTGCGACGCGCTGACCGGCGCGCTCGACCGCCATTCGCTGGAATCCTACGGCCGCCGTGCGGTCGAAACCGCCGCCGCGGCCGGGCGGCCGCTGGCGTTGCTGCTGATCGACATCGATCACTTCAAGGCCTTTAACGACCGTTTCGGCCACGCCGCCGGCGACAAGATGCTCAAGCGCATCACCAACGAGATCATGGGCGCCGCGCGCCTGTCGGATTTCACCTACCGTTTCGGCGGCGAGGAATTCGTCGTGATTGCCGATGGCGTTGCGGGCGCTGAAGCGGCCGCGCTCGCCGAGCGCATCCGCCGCGCCATCGCCGGCGCGCCGGCCGGCGATGCCGAGTGGAAGGTGACCGCCAGCATCGGCATCGCCACCTGCGGCAAGGACGCGTCCGGCTACGACAAGCTGTTCGAGATCGCCGACAAGCGGCTCTATCAAGCGAAAGCGGCCGGCCGCAATCGCGTCGTCGGCGTGCGCGGTGCGCCCGCCGAAACGCCGGTCCGTCTCGTCAAAGGCTAACGCTATTCGCCGTTGGCGAGCCCCAGCGCCTCGACGATGACCCGGAACACCTCGGTATTGTCCATCGAGCCTTGAACGCGTTCGCTGCCTGGGCCGGTCCCGGTCAGGATGACGTCCTCGCCCGAATGCACGCTCGAATTCATCATCGCGGGCAGGTTGCCGAAGCGCAGCATGGCGCCGGGCGCATCTTTGTATTGCTCGTTGGCGACATAGGTCTGCGGCGCCGTGCCTGCCGACGTCGGGTTATTCGGATTGTCGAGCTTCGGCCGGAACGTCTCGTAATGGTCGGGAATGGCAGCCGAGAAAATTGCAATACGCCGGCTGACGTCAATCCGCTCGGGATAGCCGTCGGCATTGGCCTTGGGATAGTTCGGAAAGCCGGCTTTGTCGTAGAGGCCGACGCGCTCGCGCATAGGCGCGTTTGGCGTCGTGCTCATGTCGTCGTTGATGGTGCCGACCAGACTGTTGGGGTGATTGTGGTCCGCCACCACCAAAATGAGCGTGTCGTCGCCGCGCGCTTTGGCCCATTCCTTGGTCTGCCGCACGACGTTGTCGAGCATGATGGTGTCATAGACGGCGCGGTCGAAGTCGAGCAGATGCGCGTATTTGTCGATAAGGCCAGACTCCACCATCAGATAAAATCCGTTCGGCTTTTCCGACAGCACCGCCAGCGCGGTTTTGACCTGATCGGTCAGATCCGGCTGATCGGGGAATTTCTTGACCGAACCGCCTTTGAGAAACCGGCGGTCGAGCACGCCATCCATGTTGCCGAGATTGAAGAGGCCGAGCAGTTTGCCGGTCGACTTGTCGGCACCGGCCGCGTTGAGCTCCGCGGCGTTGGTGGCGTAGCGATACCCGGCGGCCTTGAATTTGGCGATGTAGTCGGTGTCATCCTTGCGCTTGGAGCCGGCGGCATCCTTCGGCAGGAAATTGGCAAGCCCACCGCCCAGCAGCACGTCGGGTTTGACGTCGAAGAATTGCTCAACGATCTGGTCATAGGTGTTGCGGCGGCGGGTATGCGCCGCCATGGCTGCGGGCGTGGCGTCCTGGATCTCGGTGTTGGTCACGATTCCGACGGCGAGGTCGAGCCGCCGTTTTACCAGCTTGGCGATCGGCTCGACTTTCGGATCGTCGAACGGATTGGCGGTGCGGTCCGGATAGACGCCCATCGCGTTGACGCCCGACTTATGGCCGGTGGCGTAGGCGCTGGCGGAATTGGCCGAGTCGGTGATGATCGAGTCGCTGCCGGCGGTCGCGACCAGC
>JANMSH010000385.1:0-5975 GCA_031389105.1 Hyphomicrobiales bacterium | reverse complement strand
ATCACCCCCGAACTGGTCGCCGAGCACGGTCTTAAAGCCGACGAGTACAAGCGGTTGCTTGACCTCATCGGCCGCGAGCCGACGCTGACCGAACTCGGCATCTTCTCGGCGATGTGGAACGAGCACTGCTCGTACAAATCCTCCAAGGTTCATCTGCGCACTTTGCCGACCAAGGGTCCGCATGTGATCCAGGGTCCGGGCGAGAATGCCGGCGTCATCGACATCGGTGACGGGCTGGCCTGCGTGTTCAAGATGGAGAGCCATAACCACCCGAGCTACATCGAGCCCTACCAGGGCGCCGCCACCGGCGTCGGCGGCATTTTGCGCGACGTGTTCACGATGGGCGCGCGGCCGATTGCCTGCCTCAATGCCTTGAGCTTCGGCGCGCCGGGTCATCCCAAGACGCGGCATCTGGTCGGCGGCGTGGTCGCCGGCATTGGCGGCTACGGCAATTCGTTCGGCGTGCCCACTGTCGGCGGCTCGGTGCGCTTTCATGCGCGCTATGACGGCAACTGCCTGGTCAACGCCATGGCGGTCGGCATCGCCGAGAAAAACAAGATTTTCTACGCCGCCGCGTCAGGCGTCGGCATGCCGATCGTCTATCTCGGCTCCAAGACGGGGCGCGACGGCATCCACGGCGCCTCGATGGCCTCGGCCGAATTCGACGACGACAGCGACGAGAAGCGCCCGACCGTACAAGTCGGTGACCCGTTTTCGGAAAAACTGCTGCTCGAAGCGTGCCTTGAGATCATGCACAAAGGCTGCGTGATCGCGATCCAGGACATGGGTGCGGCCGGATTGACTTCATCGGCAACTGAAATGGGCGCCAAAGGCGACCTCGGCGTCACGCTCGATCTCGACAAGGTGCCTTGCCGTGAAGAGAACATGAGCGCCTACGAGATGATGCTGTCGGAGTCCCAAGAGCGCATGCTCATGGTGCTCAAGCCTGACAAGGAAAAAGAAGCCGAAGCGATCTTCCGCAAATGGGGGCTCGATTTCGCGGTGATCGGCGAAACCAATTCCAGCAAGCGCTTTGTCGTGCGCCACAGAGGCGAGGTGATGGCCGATCTGCCGATCAAAGAACTCGGCGATTCAGCACCGGAATACAAACGGCCTTTCGTCAGCGCCGCCAAGCTGCCGGTGATAGACGCCGATGACGTGAAAGCGCAGGCCGGCATTGCCGATGCGCTGGAATGGCTGATCGCGACGCCTGATTTGTGCTCCAAGCGCTGGGTTTGGGAGCAGTATGACCACATCATTCTCGGCAACACCGTGCAGCGCCCCGGCGGCGACTCTGCGGTGGTGCGTGTGCAGGACGGGCCGAAGGGCTTGGCGCTTACCACCGACGTGACGCCGCGTTATTGCGAGGCCGATCCGTTCGAAGGCGGCAAGCAGGCCGTCGCCGAATGCTGGCGCAATCTCACGGCCGTGGGCGCGACACCACTGGCGATCACCGACAATCTCAATTTTGGCAATCCGGAACGGCCCGAGATCATGGGCCAGTTTGTCGGCTGCGTGCGCGGCATCGCTGAAGCCTGCAAGGTTCTCGCGTTTCCGGTCGTGTCCGGCAACGTGTCGCTCTACAACGAAACCAATGGCCGCGCGATTTTGCCGACGCCGTCGATCGGCGGCGTGGGTTTGATCGATGACTTCACCAAGTCGGCGACTTTGGCATTCAAACGCGACGGCGACGTCATTCTGCTGGTCGGTGAAACGACAGGCTGGCTCGGCCAGTCGATGTATCTGCGCGAGCTGTGCAGCCGCGAAGAAGGCGCGCCGCCGCCGGTCGACCTGATCGAGGAGCGGGAGAACGGCGATTTCGTCCGCGCGCTGATCCTCGATGGCGTCGCCAGCGCGGTGCATGATCTGTCGGATGGCGGATTGGCGGTGGCCGTGGCCGAGATGGCGATGGCCGGCAACATCGGTGCCAAGCTCGACACCGCGCCCGACGACATTCCGGCGCACGCCTATTGGTTCGGCGAGGATCAGGCGCGCTACGTCTTGACCGTGCCGGCGGACAAAGCCGACGCGGTGTTCGAGCGCGCCCGCTCGGCAAGCGTGCTGGTGTCGCGTATCGGCACCACCGGCGGCACCGCGATGGCGCTGCCCGGTGAACGCGCCATCGAACTCAAAAGCTTGCACGCGAAGTTCGAAGGCTGGCTGCCCGGCTATATGGCGGGCGAGCCGTCCGCCGCGGCCTAGCGCACCGGCGCTGTATTCTTCAGTACGGTTTTGCACATCGCCGAGAGTCTGTCGCCGCGCGCCGTCAGGCACGCGAGCTTGCGGCCGTCGCCAGCTTTGATGTGGCGGCAGTGCAGGGCTAGATCGCGCAAACACGCTCGACCGATCGCGGCGGTCATCACTACCGGCGCATTCGGTGTCCGCGTTGCGGCTGGCGGCGGCGTTGCCGCGGCGGGCACTGGGGCGGCTGCCGGTGGCGGTGGCGGAGGCGCGGGTGACGGCGCAGGTGGCGGGGCGACAACGGCTTGCTTTGGCGCGGCGGTCGGCTTTGCAAGCTGCGCCGGTCTCGGCGGCGCCTGGCGAACCGCAGGCGGCGCATTGGCTGGCGCACCGGGAGCAGCGGCAGCCGGTGATGGGGTGAGGGCAGGTGCGGCGGCGGGTGGCGGTGTCGCGGGAGCGGGGGCGGCTTGCACCGGCTTGGCCGGGGCTGGCGGCGCAACGGCGGCCGGAGGCGTCGGCCCCGGGATGGTGGCGCTGACTGCGGTCTTGCAGGCGGACGACAGGCCAGCGACGTTCTTCTGCAGGCACTGCAAGGCCTCGCGGCCGCCTGGCGTCACGCCCGAGCATTTCGCCATGAAGTCGGACCGGCACGAGGCGCGGATGGCGCTTTGCTGCTCTGGGGTTACCTGCGCCTCAGCGCCAGCGGTAAACCCGGCGAGCAGGATGGCGGCGGCAGCAGGCGCAAAGGCCCGCGCCAAGACCCACGGCATGAGCTTTCTCGGCAACGTCATGATGTCCCCCAAATCGCGCCCAAAGGTAGTGTGCGCGAGGCCTGTCCGGCAATCCATCTGAAAAATTTTGCGTGCAAACTTAAGCGATAGGGCTGCCGGATGCGCCACGGTGGGCGTATCGTATCGTGAAGGAGTGCGGCGATGGCGATGGATGCCGGTGAAATCGAGCGGCTGATCAAGGCGGGCATTCCGGACGCGGAAGTGACGATCCGCGACCTGGCCGGCGACGGCGACCACTACGCTGCGACCGTGATTGCGCCCTCGTTTGCGGGCAAATCGCGGGTGCAGCAGCATCAACTGGTCTACGCGGCGCTCAAAGGCCAGATGGGCGGCGTGCTGCACGCGCTCGCGCTGCAGACCGGCACGCCTTAGCGCATCATCCCGAAAAGTGGGAACCGGTTTTCGGGGCAGATCATGCGCAAGCAAGTATCCTAATGGCCGCGGTCAAAATTCTCTCCCCAAAAGGCGCGATCGCGCCGACCGGCACGTGGAGCGTCGGCGCGCGGGCCGGTGATTTCGTGTTTGTCGCGGGAATGCGGGGCATCGATCCGGCGACCAACGCCCTGGTCGAGGGCGACGAAGCGCGCATCCGGCAGGCTTTCGTCAACATGAAAACCATCGCGGAATCCGAAGGCGCCGGGCTGAGTGCTTGCGTGCGGCTGACCGTATTTGTCACCGACATGGCGCGCTTACGGCCGCTGGTGAACAAGGTCCAGGAGCAGTTGTGGGCGGGCGGGCCTTATCCGCCGCGCACGATCCTCCAGATTTCGGCCCTGAATCAGGATGACATTTTCGAGGTTGAGGGCACTTTCTACGCTCCCGTAAAAGGCTGAATTAACAGCCTTTTCGCCCGGCCCTTGGGCTGGCGAAGGAATCTGCGCTACATATATCGCCAGCAGGGCGAACTTAGCCGCCAGACAGGACCTTAATCCATGGCCATCAACCAGTTTATCGACAATGAAGTGAAGGCAAACGACGTCGTGCTGTTCATGAAGGGCACGCCGCAGTTTCCGCAGTGCGGATTTTCCGGTCAGGTGGTGCAGATCCTCGACCATCTCGGCGTTAGCTACAAAGGCCTCAACGTGCTGGACAGCGCCGACCTGCGCGACGGCATCAAAGCCTATTCGAACTGGCCGACCATTCCGCAGCTTTACGTGAAGGGCGAATTCCTCGGCGGTTGCGACATCGTGCGCGAGATGTTTCAGGCGGGCGAATTGCAGCAGGCGCTCAAGGACAAGGGCGTCGCGGTGAAGGCCGGCGCTTCGGCCTAAGCCAGTTTCCGCTCATTCCCGCGCAAGCGGGAATCCAGAGCCAGAAGCTCCATTGCGAATATGTCGCCCTGGGTCCCCGCTTTTGCGGGGACGAGCGGGTTGGATCAGACCGCCACAAACCGGTAAGCGCCGTCCTTGCGCTCGACGGTGCCGGTGCCCGGATAGGGCAGGTGAAACCCGATCAGCTTTGAGCGGTCGGCAGCCAGGCGGTCGAGCAGACGCTTGCGCGTGCCGGCGGCCTGATCCGGAATGTGGTCGGCGACCGGCCGCCATTCCGGATGCTGGAACGTGATCAGCGGGTGGGTCAGGACGTCGCCCGCGACGATCAGTCCTTCCCCGCCGGCGAGTTCGAGCGCGACATGGCCTTGGGTGTGCCCCGGCGTCGCGACGATGCGCAGGCCGGTGACGACATCGTCGCCCGGTTTGACCATTTTCACCTTCGATTTGATCGCCGCGTAATTGCGCCGCGCGCCCGTGACAAAGCCGGCGCGCTCCGCCGGCAGACCGCGCACCGCGTCGTCGCCGCGCCAGAAATCCCATTCCGCAGCGGCGACATAGAAGGCCGCATCCGGCAACACGAGATCGTCGATTTCATCGACCGTGCCCCAGAGATGATCCGGGTGGCCGTGCGTGAAAATCACCTTGGTGATTTTCGCCTTGTCGATGCCGGCGGCTTTCAGATTGTCCCACACCTTGCCGGCACTCGGCATGAAGCGGTCGCCCGAACCCATGTCGACCAGGATCAGGTCGTTGGCAGTGCGGATCAGGGTCATGTTGGTCGGCGATTGATATTGCTCAGCCGTCTGTCCGGCCACTTGCAGCAGCGCGGCGCGTTCGGCCGGCGGTGCGCCGGGCGCCAGGAACGCCGTCGGCAACAGTAGATGGCCATCGCTCACCACCGTGATGTCGAAGGCGCCATGCTTGAACGAAAAAGGCGCTGCCGCGAAGGCGGGCAATGTGTTTGCCGCGAGAGTTGCGGCGCTGGCGGACAGCAGGGCGCGACGGGTGAGGTCTGTCATACCCCCAAATAGCAAATCCCCCGCCTTTGCGGCAGGGGATTTGAATTCGTTGTACTGAGGCGCCGAAAGATCAGCGCGAATAATATTCCACCACCAGATGCGGCTCCATCTGAACCGGGTAGGGCACATCGGTGAAGACTGGAATGCGCGACATCTTGGCGGTGAGTTTGCCGGTATCGACATCGATGTAGTCGGGCACGTCGCGTTCGGACAAAGCCTGCGCTTCCAGAACTAAGTTCATCTGGTGCGACTTTTCCTTCACTTCGACGACGTCGCCGACCTTGACCTTGAAGCTCGAGATGTTGACGCGACGGCCGTTCACTTTGATGTGGCCGTGGTTGATGAACTGGCGCGCCGCGAACACGGTCGGCACGAATTTGGCGCGGTAGATGACGGCGTCGAGACGGCGCTCCAGCAGGCCGATCATGTTGGCGCCGCTGTCGCCCTTCATGCGGATCGCTTCGTCGTAGATGCCGCGGAACTGACGCTCGGAGATGTTGCCGTAATAGCCGCGCAGTTTCTGCTTGGCCTTGAGCTGCACGCCGAAGTCGGAGAGCTTGCTCTTGCGGCGCTGGCCATGCTGGCCGGGGCCGTATTCGCGGCGGTTCACCGGGGATTTCGGACGGCCCCAGATGTTCTGGCCCATCCGGCGGTCGAGTTTGTACTTGGATTCCATGCGCTTGGTCATTCGCGTCCTCGTATCAGAATATGGG
>JANMSH010000461.1:0-2548 GCA_031389105.1 Hyphomicrobiales bacterium | reverse complement strand
ATTCCACGGCGTCACCAGAACGGCAATGCCGGCCGGCTTGTGCTGCGCGACGATGCGCGCGCCGGTCGCCGGCGCCATCGAGATCTGGCCGATGTTGCGAACGGCTTCTTCGGCGTACCAGCGGAAGAATTCGGCGGCGTAAGCGATTTCGCCGCGCGAGTCCGATAGCGCCTTGCCGTTCTCCAGCGTGATCAGTTTGGCGAAACGCTCGGCATCGCGCATGATGATTTCGAAGGCCTTGCGAAGGATTTCGGCGCGCTCGCGCGGCTTGCGGCCGGACCAGTCGGCGAAGGCGGCATCCGCGGCGTCGATCGCGCGCTTGGCGTCTTCGACCGTCGCACTCGCCACCGAGGCAATGGTCTTCTCGGTCGCCGGATCGATGACATCAAAGCGCGCGCCGTCGGATGATTTGCACCACTTGCCGCCGATCCAGAGATCGGTCGGAACATTGGCGAGAAGATTTTCGTACATGATTGAACGCCTTTCGCTCTTAACTCCCCAGACTCCGCCGGATCGTATCGACGATCCGCTGCGGCGTCGGCAGCACGATGTCTTCCATGATGTCGGCGGCCGGCAGCGGAATATGCGGCGTGGTGATGCGAACCGGCGGGCCGTCGAGATCGTAGAAGGCCTCGTCGGCGACGATGGAGACGATCTCGGCGCCCCAGCCGCACAGCCGCGGATTTTCCTCGACCGTGAACAGCCGATGCGTTTTGGCGACCGAGCCGAGAATGGTCCTTGTGTCGAGCGGCACCAATGAGCGCACGTCGACGACTTCGCAGTCGATGCCATGATCGATCTTGAGCCTCTCCGCGGCCTCAAGCGCGCGCGACACCATCAGCGCCAGCGCGATGATGGTGCAGTCCTTGCCGGCGCGCACGATCTTGGCGGTACCGAGCGTGTCGACAATCTCGCCGTCGGGCACTTCGCCCTTCGAATTGTAGAGCGACTTGTGTTCAAAGAAGATCACTGGATCTGGATCGCGGACCGCGGCCGCCATCAGGCCGATCACATCGATGGGCGAGGACGGCGCCACTACCTTGAGGCCGGGGATCATCATGCACCAGTTCTCGACGCTCTGAGAGTGCTGGGCGCCGAAGCGCGAGCCGGCGCCGTTGGCGGTGCGCACGACCAGCGGGCACTTGGTCTGCCCGTTCGACATATAGCGGCTCTTGGGAAATTCATTGGCGATAAAGTCGAAACAAACCGCGATGAAGTCCGAGAACATGATTTCCGCGATCGGCTTGAGGCCCGTCATCGCCGCGCCCATGGCGGCGCCGAGAATGGCCTGCTCCGAAATCGGCGTGTCGCGCACGCGGACCCCGCCGAACTGTTCATAGAGACCGACGGTCGCCTTGAAGCAGCCGCCGGGCTTGGCGACGTCCTCGCCGAGAAACACGACGTCGGGGTCGCGCGCCATTTCCTGCGCGATGCCGCGGGTCACCGCGTCGCGATAGCTTATTTCGGCCATATCAAATTCACCTTGTCAGTTTCTCACAGTCAATTTCGTGAATTCTAGTTTCGCCATGCCCAGCCGCCATCGGCATAGACATCTGTGAAGATGATATCGAGCGATGGAGGCGCAGCGGCCTTGCAGGCTTCGGTGGCGTCGTCCACTTCCTTGCGCACGCTGGCGTCGATTCCGGCAATCACGTCGTCTGTCACGCCGAACTGCTTGAGACGATCGCGGTAGAGGTTGACCGGATCGTGCTTCTTCCACTCTTCCAGTTCGCCTTCGGGGCGATACTTGGCCGGGTCGGCGCGCGAGTGGCCGCTGTGACGATAAGTAAGGCACTCGATCAATGATGGCCCCTCGCCTGTCCGCGCGCGTGCAAACGCCTTCTGCGCGGTGCGGTATACGATGTCGGCGTCGTTGCCATCGATAAGAATGCGCTCGAGGCCGTAAGCCGATGCGCGATCCGCGGCCGGTTGCGGCACCGGGATGACATCCTTGATCGGCGTGTATTCCATGTAGAGATTGTTTTCGCAGACGAACACGACCGGCAGCTTCCACACCGCGGCGAAGTTCAGCGCTTCGTGGAACGCGCCGATATTGGTGGTGCCGTCGCCGAAGAAGCAAACCGACACGTCCTTGTCGCCTTTGTACTGTGCGCGCCAGGCGGCGCCACAAGCAATGGGGAGGTGCGCGCCGATGATGGCGTAGGAACCCATCACGCCGTGTTCTTCCGACGTCAGATGCATCGAGCCGCCTTTGCCGCGCATCAGGCCGTTGTCGCGCTGCATCAGTTCGCCGAGCACCTTCTCGACCGGCACGCCACGCGCCAGCGTATGGGCATGACCACGATACGTGCAGAATGAGAGATCGCCCTTGACCATGGCCTCGGCAAAGCCGGCGGCAATCGCCTCCTGGCCGAGCGAGAGGTGGCTGGTGCCTTTGACCAGGTTTTGCAGGAAGAGATCGTAGGCGCGCTGTTCGGCTTCGCGCAGACGGACTTGCGAGCGGTACAGCTCAAGGCGTTTCTTTTCACCGATATCGTCGTTCAAACCGGACCCGGCCGCTCCCGGCGCCCGGTCTTGAATTGTCGAC
>JANMSH010000311.1:0-10482 GCA_031389105.1 Hyphomicrobiales bacterium | reverse complement strand
CCCGATCGATTGAAGCTCGGGCACGCGCAAGTCCGCGCCGACACGCTTCGACAGCCATTGGGTGATATGGGGGCGATCGGTGCCCGGCACTTCGACCGGATGACGGACTTCGACGACGTAGAGCTTGTGGGCGCCGAGCGCGTCGGCGGTGAAGGTTTCGAAGCTGTTGGGCGCCGCAGCCGACGCGCCGCGCGCCATCCAGCCTGCCGCGCCGCCGAGCACGAAAGCGACAAGCGCCGCGGCCGAAGCCATCGCTGCCCACGAGCGGCCGCTCATGCGATTGCGCTTGAGAACCTGCTCGAGCTTGAGACGTTCCGGCACCGGTTCAGCAGCGACGGCGCCATAGCGCGCGCGGATGCTGTCGGCCTGCGCCCGCCAAGCGGAAACTAATGCGGCCTGATCGGAATGCGCGGCCAGCCAGGCGGACACCGCCTCGGTTCGGTCGGCCGGCAATTCGCCGTCGACATAAGCGTGCAGCTCTTCCTCGGTCACGGGTGAATCGCGATCGGTCATGGGTTCACCTTTGCTCTCATTTGACACGGCGTAGCGCCGGGCGCCCGCCGTCGAGATAAGTTTTGATTTGTGCGCGCGCACGCGCCAGACGCGACATCACGGTGCCGATCGGCACGCCTTGCACTTCGGCGACTTCGCGATAGCTCAGCCCTTCCAGCACCACCAACAGCAGCGCGTTGCGCTGATCTTCCACCAGCGTCGCAAGCGCGCGCTCGATATCGCGGCCGCCCGCCTCGGGCCCCGCCAGATCCGGCGCATCGTTGTCCTCGAGCGACGACATCGGCGGCCGCCGCGACAGCGAACGCAGCCGGTTGCGATTGAGATTGGTGAGGATCGTATAGAGCCAACTGCGCACCTCGCCGCCGTGGAATAGATGTTCCGAACGCAAGGCCCGTACCAACGTGTCCTGCACCAGGTCGTCGGCAATATCGGAATCCCGGGTCAATGCGCGCGCGTATCGCCGCAGCGCCGGAATCGTCTCCTCAACGCTCTGCTGGAACGTGGCCAAGCCGGCCCCCCTTGATCGAATCGCACGTCAGGTTTCGCCCCGACTGTACGGCAACCATTCCCACGGCCCAAAGCCCGCGCCTGTCAGAAAAAACCCCGCATTCGCAATCATATTCCCGGATATGAATTGAATTAGCGCCATTGGCCCGTCAAACCGGCCGGTTTGCTTGACCCTATGACCCTATGCCATACGGAAGCGGCTGGCGCTTGCCGGCAGGGCGGGACAAATCGATGGCGGAAATCTCCGGAATGATGCGCGGCAAGCGCGGGCTGATCATGGGCGTGGCCAATAACCGCTCAATCGCCTGGGGCATTGCGCGCGCTTGCCGGGACCACGGCGCCGATCTCGCGTTCACCTATCAGGGCGATGCGCTCAAGAAGCGCGTCGAGCCGTTGGCCGAGGAGGTCGACGGCCTGGTGGTCGGCCATTGCGACGTCACCGATCCGGCGTCGATGGACGCGGTCTTCGCCGCGGTGAAAGCGGCCTGGGGTTCGCTCGACTTCGTGCTGCACGCCATCGCCTTTTCCGATAAGGACCAGCTCGACGGCCGCTACGTCGATACCACGGAAGACAATTTCACCAAGACCATGCAGGTGAGCTGCTATTCGTTCACGGCGATCGCGCAGCGCGCCGAAAAGCTGATGACCAATGGCGGCTCAATGCTGACGCTGACTTATTACGGCGCCGAGAAGTGGATGCCGCATTACAATGTCATGGGTCTCGCTAAGGCCGCGCTGGAATCCTCGGTGCGCTATCTGGCGGCCGATCTCGGCGTCAAGAATATCCGCGTCAATGCGATCTCGGCCGGGCCGATCAAGACGCTGGCCGCGTCCGGCATCGGCGACTTCCGCTACATCCTGAAGTGGAACGAATTCAACACCCCGCTGCGCCGCAACGTGACGCTTGAAGATGTCGGCAAGGCCGGCGTGTTTTTCCTGTCCGATTTGTCGAGCGGCGTGACCGGCGAAATCCAGCACGTCGATGCCGGTTATCATATCGTCGGCATCAAGCATCCCGACGCGCCGGATTTCACGGTCAAGTAACGATGACGGGTGCGGCGAAGCCGACCGTCTATTACATCCGTCATGGCGAAACCGACTGGAACGCCGCTGGCCGTCTGCAAGGCCGCCGCGACATTCCGCTCAATGAACGCGGCCGCGGGCAGGCGGCACATTGCGGCGGTATCCTGCGCTATCTGTTCGCGCGCGACGGCCGCGATCCGGCCGCGCTCGATTATGTCTCGAGCCCGCTCGGCCGGGCGAAGCAGACCATGGAGTTGGCGCGGCCCGAACTCGGTCTGCCGGCCGATGGCTATGCGATCGAGGAGCGCCTCGCTGAAATCTCATTCGGCGATTGGGAAGGTTTCACCATCGCGCAACTGCACCAGCGCGACCCGGTGCACATCTCGCAACGCGAGCACGACAAATGGCACTTCCTGCCGCCGGGCGGGGAGAGCTATCAGGCGATGTCGAAGCGCATGGGGGAGTGGTACGCGGGCCTCGAACGCGACACGGTGGCGGTCGCCCATGGCGGCACCGCGCGCGGGCTGATCGCTTTTCTCGGCATCGCCAAACCGGCGGCGGCGCCTTTGGTCGATATCGTTCAGGGCGTGGTTTATGTGTTTCAGGGCGACCAGATGACCCGCTACGCCTGAGCGCATCCGACCGCGTCTGCAAAAACAAAACGGCCGGACATGGCGTCCGACCGTTTACTTGAGCGCGATTGACCGTGCTCGAAATCGAATCGGGCTTTAGGCCGCGATGCGATAGACGATTTCCGAAGTCTTCTTCTTCGGGGCGGCCTTTTTCTTGGCAGCCTTCTTCTTGGCGGCCGAGAAATCGACGGCGCCGATCTCGGACATCTTCTTCTTCGGTGCCTTTTTCTTGACGGCCTTCTTCTTGGCTGCCGAGAGATCGATGGTGCCGACTTCGGAGGTCTTCTTCTTTTTCGGGGCGGCCTTCTTCTTAGCCTTCTTCTTCGCCGCCGACAGCTCGTAGCTGTTCACGGTGTCGTTGAAGCTCGGAGCAGCGAGCGCCGGCAGCGACGAGGTGGCGAAGAAGGCGAGAGCGACGGTGAGTGCAGTGATCTTGCGCATTTGGATTTCCCTTTGGGCTACGTTAATTTGGCTGGAGCAGAGCCGATTTGTCCGTTTAAGAAATGGGACATGTCTCCCGACCAAGGCGACCTTCATAACCGATCGGCAGTGCGCTTCGCAATTGGAAAAATTTAAAAACACTAGATATTTCTGCATCTTAACAGATGTTCATCTGAATATTTCTTCATCTTCGCAAGTTTGTAAAACGCCTCCGGTTCACCCGGACGCAGTGCCGTCCCGCGCGAATCCGGAAAGCCGGGCGCTTATTTGACCGCCGTGAAGGCGCGGGGTACCAAACCCCGCGCCCGCGGCCAGCAACAGATCGTCTATGTCGTTCAATACCTTCGGCCATCTTTTCCGGTTCACCAGCTTCGGCGAAAGCCACGGAGCGGCGATCGGCTGCGTGGTCGACGGCTGCCCGCCGCGCATTCCGCTGACCGAAGCCGACATCCAGTTGCATCTCGACAAGCGCCGCCCCGGCCAGTCGCGTTTCACCACGCAGCGGCAGGAGCCGGACGCGGTCAAGATCATGTCCGGCGTATTCACGGACGCCAGCGGCCAGCAGGTCACCACCGGCACGCCGATCATGCTGATGATCGAGAACGTCGACCAGCGCTCGAAGGACTATTCCGAGATCAAGGACAAATACCGCCCCGGCCACGCCGGCTACACCTACGACGTCAAATACGGCATCCACGATTATCGTGGCGGCGGCCGCGCCTCGGCGCGTGAGACCGCGGCGCGCGTTGCGGCGGGCGCGGTGGCGCGCAAGATCGTGCCGGGCCTCTCCGTGCGGGCCGCGCTGGTGCAGATGGGTCCGCACAAGATCGACCATGCCCGCTGGGACTGGAACGAGATCGACAAGAATCCATTCTTCTGCCCGGACGCCAAGCAGGCAAAGTTCTTCGAGGAATATCTCGACGGCGTGCGCAAGTCGGGCTCGTCGGTCGGCGCGGTGATCGAGGTCGTGGCCGAAGGCGTGCCCGCGGGCCTGGGCGCGCCGGTCTATGCCAAGCTCGACGGCGATCTCGCCGGCGCGCTGATGGGCATCAACGCGGTCAAGGCGGTGGAGATCGGCGACGGTTTTGCCACCGCGGCGATGAGCGGCGAAGACAATGCCGACGAGATGAGGATGGGTAACGACGGCAAGCCGGTTTTTCTGTCCAACCACGCCGGTGGAATTCTCGGCGGCATCTCGACCGGGCAGGCGGTCGTCGCGCGGTTCGCGGTGAAGCCGACCTCGTCGATCCTCAATCCGCGCAAAACCGTCGACCGTTACGGCAACGACACCGAAATATCGACCAAAGGCCGTCACGATCCTTGCGTCGGTATTCGCGCGGTGCCGATTGGCGAAGCCATGGTGGCATGTGTGCTGGCCGATCATTACATGATGCAACGCGCTCAGGTGGGCGAGGGAACGGCGTGGCCGTTCAAGCCCGGCGCCTGACGCCGCGTTCGAGGAAAATCTGTGCCCAATAGCCATCAGCACGTCGAAGCGGCCATCAAGGCCTTTGCCAAAGGCGAAATCGTGGTCGTCATGGACGACGACGACCGCGAGAACGAGGGCGATCTGTTCGTCGCTGCGTCTCTCTGCACGCCGGAGAAGATGGCGTTCATCATCCGCAACACATCGGGCATTGTCTGCGCGCCGCTCGGCATCGAACTGGCGCGCCGGCTGCATCTCGATATGATGGTGGCGGAAAACGATGCGCCGCTCGGCACAGCTTTTACGGTGACAGTTGACGTGCGCCACGGCCTGTCGACCGGCATCTCAGCCGAGGAGCGCACAAATACCGTCCGCGCGCTGGCGAACGACAACAGCGGCGCCAGCGACTTCGTACGCCCCGGCCATGTGTTTCCGTTGGTTGCGCGCGAAGGCGGTGTGCTGATGCGCTCGGGCCATACCGAAGCCTGCGTCGATCTTTGCCGTCTCGCCGGTCTGCCGCCGGTCGGCGTGCTGTCCGAACTGATGAAGGACGACGGCACCGTGATGCGCGGGCCGGATGTCGCGGCTTTCGCCGAGAAGCACAAGCTTGCGCAAGTCTCGATTGCCGACCTGATCGCCTACCGGCAGAGCCGCGACAAGTTGGTCGAGCGTGTCTCCGAATTCCAGTTATCCTCCGACATCGGCACGCTGAGGGGTTACGCCTATGTCACGCCGTTCGACCGCGTGCATCACATGGCTTTCGTTTATGGCGACATCGGCGACGGCAAAAACGTGCCGGCGCGGCTGCATCGCGCCGACGTGATCGGCGACGTGTTCGGCGGCGCCAAATCGATTCGCGCCGCGCTGACGCGCTTCAAGACCGCCGGGCGGGGGGTGATCGTCTATCTGCGCGACGGCACCGCCGGTGTGCCGGTGGTCATTCCGCAAGAGGCCGATACCGGCACGGAAGCGGCGCGTTCCAAGCAATGGCGCGAGATCGGGCTAGGGGCGCAAATCCTCAGGGACCTCGGTATTTCCTCGATCAAGCTGCTGTCGTCCAGCAAGCGGACTTATGTCGGTCTTGGCGGTTTCGGCATCGAGATCGTCGGCACCGAAGCGTTGGAAAGTTGAGCGCAATTTATAACTAGTCCTTTTTTTCGCCTCGTCCACGTGCCACCATTCGTGCTGGTACGGAGAAGCGACATGGGACGTCGTCGTCTTTTGTGGGCTGCGACCGGCGCGGTGATCGCGGGCGCCTTTGCGGTTGCGGCTTTCGCCACCCCCGTGCCGTTCCGCTTTGCTGACAGAAGCCCGAGCGCCATCCCGGTCGACGTCGAACTGGTGATCGCGGTCGATATTTCCTATTCGATGGATCCGGACGAGCAGGCGCTGCAGCGCGAGGGCTATATCAAGGCGCTGACGTCGCGCGAGTTCCTGCGCGCCTTGCGCGAAGGTGCCAACGGCAAGATCGCCGTTACCTATTTCGAATGGGCTGGACATGAAAACCAATCTATCGTGATGCCGTGGCGGCTGATCGACGGCCCTGAAGCAGCCGATGCGGTCGCCGCGGAAATTGCGCGCGCGCCGTACCGCCGCGCTTCGCGCACGTCGATTGCCGGCGCGTTGCGGTTCGCCAAGCCTTTGTTCGACAACAGCGGCTATCGTGGCCTTCGGCGGGTGATTGATGTTTCGGGTGACGGAACCAACAATAGCGGGCCTTTGGTGACGCATATGCGCGACGATGTGCTCGCTGCCGGCATTACCATTAATGGTTTGCCGATCATGCTCAAACGCGCCAATTCCGCGACAATCGATATCGAGTATCTCGACATCTATTATGAGGATTGCGTGATCGGCGGGCCCGGCGCCTTCGTGATCCCGATCCGCGAACGCGAAAAGTTCATCGAGGCGACGCGCACCAAACTGGTGCTGGAAATCGCCGGCCGCCAGCCGGAGGGCCAAGTCATTCCGGCCTCGGCGCAGGCGCCGCGTGTCTCCTGCACCGTTGGCGAGAGGATGTGGCAGGAGCGCTGGGGTGGCGGCGGCGTGGATTTCCGCTAAATGGATTTCCGCTAATTACTTCTCAAACTTCGCCACCAGTTCGACGTGAAACGAATAGCGGAACTGGTCGACCGGCGTGACGTTGGTGAGTTTGTAGCCGCTGTCGACGAGAATACGCGCGTCGCGCGCGAAGGTCGTGGCGTCGCACGACACCGCGACGATGGTCTTCACGTTGCTCTTAGCCAGTTCACGTACTTGAGCCTCGGCGCCCTGACGTGGCGGATCGAATACCACGGCGTCGAACTTCTTCATCTCGTTGGCCATCAGCGGGCGGCGGAACAGGTCGCGCGTCTGCACCTCGACCGGTTTCAAACCCGATGTCGTGCCTGCGGCGCGTTCCAGCGCCGTGATGGCGCTGCCTTCGTTATCGACAGCCGTCACATGCGCGCGTTCCGCCAGCCGTAGTGCAAAGGTGCCGATGCCGGCGAACAGATCGGCGACGCGTTTGGCGGCGCCGACATGCGCGATCACCAGCCGCGCCAAAGCGGCTTCGCCTTCGGCGGTGGCTTGCAGGAACGCGCCGGGCGGCAGCGGCACATGCGCCTTGCCAATCTTCAGCGTCGGCTGCGAACCCTGCGCGACCAGTTCGCCGTGGCGGGTGAGGCGCGCAAGTTTGTGCTTCGCGACCAGTGTGGCGAGCACGCCGGTGCGCTGCGATGTCAGGGGACCTGAGCCGCGCACATCCATGTCGATGCCGGAATCGGTGGCGGTGACATGAATGTCGAGCGGCTTGTTCGTCGGCTTGAGGATCTCGGCGACCGCCCAGGCGGCTTCGATTGCGCCGTTGAGGCCCGGCGCCAGAACCGGACAGCGGTCGATGGCGACGATGTGGTGCGCGCGTGGCGCTGTGAAGCCGACCTCGAGCAGGTCATGCACGCCGCGCCGGGCATGCAGCACCGCGCGGCGGCGGCCTTGGCCGTGAGCGTCGATCAGTATGTCGACCGGCGCGATCAGATTGGCGTGGGCAAGCGCTTCGGCCACCAGTCTGCGTTTCCACAAATAATATTCGGCAAGCGACCAATGCTGCATGGCGCAGCCGCCGCAAATGCCGAAATGCTTGCAGATCGGCGTCTCGCGTTCGTGGCTCGGTTTATCGACATGCAGCAAATGCCGCCGCTCGGTGTGGCCTTCAATGCGGTCGACCGTCACGACCTCGCCGGGCAAAGCGTAGGGCACGTAAGCCGGCCCGACATTGGTGTCGGCGATGCCGTCGCCGCGATGACCGAGTCGGACGATGGTGAGTTGTTCAGTCATGAACGGCGCCTAGCAGAAATTCGGCATTGCCGTCGCCGCCTGTGATCGGCGAGGGCATGATAGCGAGGACGCGCCATCCGAGCGATGCAATAAAATTTGAAATATCCTCACAAACCGCGGCGTGGACCGCCGTATCGCGTACGATGCCACGTTTCAACGCGGCGCGGCCGGCCTCGAACTGCGGCTTGATCAGCGCCACGAGTTGGACCGGCTTTTTCGTCAGCGCTAAAGCCGCCGGCAGAACCAGCTTGAGCGAAATGAAACTGACATCGACGGCGACCAGATCGGGCGGCTCGCCGAAAAGGGCAGGGGACAGCGTGCGGATATCCGTCCCCTCAAGCGATAGCACATCAGGTCTGCCAGAAAGGCTCGGATGTAGTTGACCGTGCCCGACATCGACGGCGGTGACGCGCTTGGCGCCGCGCTCCAGCAGCACTTGCGTGAAGCCTCCGGTCGACGCGCCGACATCCAGGCAGATCCGGCCGTGCGGATCGAAGCCGAAACAATCGAGCGCGGCGGCTAGCTTCACGCCGGCGCGCGATACATAAGGATGCGCGGCGCTCGCCTGCAAAGCCGCGTCGGTCGCTATCGTCTCAGATGCCTTGCGCACTACGGTTTCGTTGGCCGTGACAAGACCGGCTTCGATGGCGGCCTGCGCCTTGGCGCGGCTTTCAAACAGGCCACGCTCGACCAGCAGTCGGTCGGCGCGTTGGCGGATGGGCATTCAAACTCCATTGTCATGCCCCGCGAGACGAGGCATCCAGTTATCGCAACGTCTGAGATAATCGCAAATTCCGTGAGTACTGTATCACCCGCCTACGCGGGTGATGACCCCGCGTGCTAAGCCAGCTTCACGGTCTCGGCTGCGGCGTCTTTGCCGAGCGCTTCGAAGACTTTGCTGATGATGCCCTTGGCGTCGAGCCCGGCCTTGGCATACATCGCCACCGGATGATCCTGATCCTGAAAAATATCCGGCAGCATCATGCAGCGCACCTTGCAGCCGTTATCGAGCACGCCGTTTTCCGCCAGCGCCTGCAATACATACGTACCGAAACCGCCGATCGAGCCTTCCTCGATGGTGACCAGCACCTCATGCTCGCGGGCGAGCCGTAGCAACAGGTCGGTATCCAAGGGCTTGGCAAAGCGGGCGTCAGCGACCGTGGTCGACAGGCCGAGCGCCGCCAATTCATCCGCCGCTTTCAGGCATTCGCCGAGCCGCGCGCCGAATGACAGCAGCGCCACTTTATGGCCTTCGCGCACGATGCGGCCCTTGCCGATTTCGAGCGCCTTGCCTTCAGCGGGCATCGGCACGCCAAGTCCTTCGCCCCGCGGGTAGCGCAAAGCGGACGGCCGGTCGTCGATGGCGGCCTGCGTCGCCACCATGTTCACCAGCTCGGCCTCGTCGGCCGCGGCCATCACCACAAAGCCGGGCAGGCAGCCGAGATAGGCCACGTCGAACGATCCTGCATGGGTTGGCCCGTCGGCGCCGACAAGACCCGCACGGTCGATGACGAAACGCACCGGCAGGCGCTGGATCGCGATGTCGTGCACGACCTGGTCATAGGCGCGCTGCAGGAAGGTCGAGTAGATGGCGACGAACGGCTTGAAGCCTTGCGTCGCCAGGCCGCCGGCGAAGGTGACCGCGTGCTGCTCGGCAATACCGACGTCGAAGCAGCGGGCGGGGAATTCCTTCTCGAACAGATCGAGCCCAGTGCCGGACGGCATCGCCGCGGTGATGGCGACGATCTTGTCGTCTTTTCGCGCTTCCTTGATCAGGCTCTCGGCGAATACCTTGGTGTATTGCGGCGCGCCGCCTTTGGATTTGGCCTGCGTACCTGTGGCGACGTCGAACTTGACGACGCCGTGATATTTGTCGGCGGAGGTTTCCGCCGGGGCGTATCCTTTGCCCTTCTGCGTGACGACGTGCACCAAAATAGGCCCGATCTCGGCATCGCGGACGTTGCGTAAAATCGGCAGCAGGTGATCGAGGTTATGGCCGTCGATCGGCCCGCAGTAATAAAAGCCAAGCTCCTCAAACAGCGTGCCGCCCATCACATAACCGCGCGCATGCTCCACCGCGCGGGTGATGGCGCGGTCCCAGCTCTTGGGCAGATGCTTGGTGAGCTGCTTGCCGACATCGCGCAGTTTCAGGAACGTGCGGCCCGAGCCGAGACGCAACAGGTAAGCCGACATGGCACCGACCGGCGGCGCGATCGACATATCATTATCATTGAGGATCACAATGAGGCGCTCGTTGCGCGCGCCGGCATTGTTCATCGCCTCATAGGCCATGCCGGCCGACATCGCGCCGTCGCCGATCACGGCGATGATGTTATTTTTCTTGCCTTCGAGATCGCGCGCCACCGCCATGCCGAGCGCGGCTGAGATCGAGGTCGAGGAATGCGCGGCGCCGAACGGGTCATACTCGCTCTCGGCGCGGCGGGTGAAGCCGGAGAGTCCATCGGCCTGGCGCAGCGTGCGGATGCGGTCGCGCCGGCCGGTGAGGATCTTGTGCGGATAGGCCTGGTGGCCGACGTCCCAGATCAAGCGATCCTTCGGCGTGTCGAACACCCAGTGCAGGGCCACCGTCAGCTCCACCACGCCGAGTCCGGCGCCCAGATGGCC
>JANMSH010000301.1:0-2014 GCA_031389105.1 Hyphomicrobiales bacterium | reverse complement strand
CTGAGGAAGTCCGAGGCGGCGGAAATCAAGTACCCGCGGCCCGACGGAGTCATCAGCTTCGACCGCCTGACCAACGTCTCCTTCTCGGCCACCAACCATGGCGAGGACCAGCCCGTGCACCTGACGCTGAAGGATGCGTCGCTGCCGGTTAGCGTCAATCTGGTGCAATACGCCGGTCCGGAGCAGCGCTATTGCCCTGCCGGCGTTTATGAATTCATTAATACAGATTCAAATCCAAAACTTCAAATCAACGCGCAGAATTGCGTGCACTGCAAGACCTGCGACATCAAGGATCCCACGCAGAACATCGTGTGGGTGACGCCGGAAGGCGGCGGCGGGCCCAACTATCCGAACATGTGACCATGAAAACTTTCGCGGACTTCTATCCGTTCTATCTGTCGGAGCATTCCAATCGCTCCAATCGCAGGCTGCATTTCATCGGCACCACGATCTGCCTGCTGTGCCTGCTGCATGCGTTCGCGACTCTCAATTTCTGGTGGCTCCTCGCGGGCATCATCCAGGGCTACGCCTGGGCCTGGATAGGCCACTTTTTCGTCGAGCACAACAGGCCGGCGACCTTCAAGCACCCGCTCTACAGTTTCGTGGGCGACTGGGCGATGTGGAAAGACATTCTCACGGGAAAGATCAAGTTCTAGTCCCCGACCTCACGGAGTCCTTCCAGCCCATCATCGGGCAATCGGTGACGCTGCGCCCGCTGCGGAGCAACGATATCGACATCGAAGCCGCCTTCGTCACCGGCCTGTCGCCCGAGTCGCGCCACAATCGCCTGCTCGGCGGCATGATCCAGGTCACCCGCGAGTACATCGAGCGATTGACCACGGTGGATTTCTCGCGCGACATGGCGCTCGCGGCGGTGCTGATGCTGGATGGCCGGGAGCTGCTGATCGGCGTCGCGCGCTATGTACTGGAGACGGAAGGCCGCGACGTGCAGGAAGGCGAAGGTCGCGCCTGTGAATTCGCCCTGGTGATCGCCGACGCCTGGCAGGGCCGCGGCATCGGCCGCAGGATGATGGAAAAGCTCATTGCCGTGGCGCGCGGCCGCGGCTTGCAGGAGATCTACGGCGACGTGCTCTCGACCAACCGTACGATGCTGGATTTCTGCCGCAAGCTCGGCTTCAGGCTCGGCCGGAATCCGGACGACGCCACCGTTACCCGCGTCACCCTTCAACTTAGCTAGGCAGCGAGGAACTGGTCTTCGGTCAGCGCCATGACCGAGCCCGCGCCGCTGGTGACCGTGACTGCCAGGCCGGGCGCCTGCGAAAGCACGTGATCGCCGAAGAAGCGGGCAGTGGAGATCTTGGCCTGGTGAAAGCTCAGATCGCCCTGGTTTTCTTTCAATTTTGATTCACAAATCAAAGCCGACCTCGCCATCTGCCAGCCGCCGGCCACGATGCCCATCAGCTTGAGGAACGGCACCGCTGCGGCGAATGCGGCGTTCGGATCCCTGCCCGCGGCAGAGAGGATGTAGTCCACGCTCTCCGATACCGCCTGCACGCCTGCCGAAAGATGCTTCCGGAGAGCCTGCACATCGGCGTTCGAGGATTTCGAAAGCTCCTGGTCGAACGCCTTCAAGACGGCAAGCCAGCCCTTGACCGTCACGCCACCTTCGCGCGCGATCTTGCGCCCGACCAGGTCGCTGGCCTGGATGCCGGTGGTGCCTTCGTAAATGGTGGTGATGCGCGCGTCGCGCAGGTGCTGCGCGGCGCCGGTCTCCTCGATGAACCCCATGCCGCCGTGCACCTGCACGCCCAGCGAGGCAACATCGATGCCGGTCTCGGTGCTCCAGCCCTTCACCACCGGGATCATCAGGTCGACGAACGCCTGGTGGCGCTTGCGTTCCTCCTTGTCCGGAGCCTTGTGCATGAAATCCATCGAAGCCGCTACAACGTACGCGAGCGCCCTCGCCGCCTCGGTCTGCGACTTCATCAACATGAGCATGCGCCGCACGTCGGGGTGATGGATGATGGAAACCGTCTTGCCGCCCTGCACCAGG
>JANMSH010000266.1:0-9066 GCA_031389105.1 Hyphomicrobiales bacterium | reverse complement strand
CCGATGGCACAGGACAAGAAGCTCGCCGAAGGCGATGCCGGCCGTCCGCGCCGCGAAAACGCTTAAGGGCACAGAGTAGATCATGCTGCAACCAAAGCGCACCAAGTTCCGCAAGGCGTTCAAAGGCCGTATCCACGGCGTCGCCACCAGCGGCGCCACGCTCGCCTTCGGCCAATACGGCCTCAAGGCGCTCGAGCCGGATCGCGTCACCGCGCGCCAGATCGAAGCCGCGCGCCGCGCGCTCACCCGCTTCATGAAGCGGTCGGGCCGGGTCTGGATCCGCGTCTATCCGGATGTGCCGGTGTCCAAGAAGCCGATCGAAATCCGCATGGGTAAAGGCAAGGGCACGCCCGAGCTTTGGGTGACCCGCGTCAAGCCAGGTCGCATCCTGTTCGAAGTCGATGGCGTTCCGATCGCCGTTGCCAAGGAAGCGCTGACGCTCGCTGCGGCAAAACTGCCGGTCAAGACCCGCTTCATCGAACGTATTGCCGAGTGATGGACATGAAAGCTTCCGACGTAAGAGCGATGACGCTCGACCAGCTCGACGACGAAGTGCTCAAGCTGAAGAAGGAGCAGTTCAACCTGCGCTTCCAGCGGGCCACGGGTCAGCTTGAGAACACTTCGCGCGTGCGCGTCATTCGACGCGACATCGCGCGCATGAAGACGATCGCCGGGCAGAAGCGCAACGGCATGCCTGAGCCGGTGGCGAAAGCCGAAGCCGCACCGAAGGCCGAGAAGCCGAAAACAAAGTCGGGTCGTCGCAAGGCGGCCAAGCCGAAGACCGCCGCGAAGTCGAAGTCGCGCGCGAAGTCCAACAAACCGAATAAGTCGAAGAAGTAAGGGGTCATAGATGCCGAAACGTACGCTCCAGGGCGTCGTCGTCAGCGACAAGCAGGCCAAGACCGTGGTCGTGCGGGTTGACCGGCGTTTTTCCCACGCGACGATGAAGAAGGTTATCCGCCGCTCGAAGAAATACCACGCCCACGATGAGACCAACCAATACTCGGTCGGCGATCAGGTGTGGATCGAAGAGCGCCGTCCGCTGTCCAAGCTGAAGTGCTGGGAAGTGGTTCGCGGCGAGAAGAAGCAGAAAGTTCAATAGGCGTTATGCCGATTAAGACGACAGAAAGAGCCGCATCATGATTCAGATGCAAACCAACTTAGACGTAGCGGATAATTCCGGTGCGCGCCGCGTCATGTGCATCAAGGTGCTGGGCGGCTCGAAGCGGAAATACGCCACCATCGGCGACGTCATCGTCGTCTCGGTGAAGGAAGCGATCCCGCGCGGCCGCGTCAAAAAGGGTGAGGTGATGAAGGCCGTGGTCGTGCGCATCCGCAAGGACATCAAGCGCGCCGACGGTTCGGTCATCCGCTTCGACCGCAACGCCGCCGTGCTGATCACCGCGCAGATGGAGCCGGTTGGCACCCGTATCTTCGGGCCGGTGCCGCGCGAACTGCGCGCCAAGAATCACATGAAGATCATTTCGCTTGCGCCGGAGGTGCTGTGATGGCCGCAAAAATCCGCAAAGGCGACAAGGTAATCGTTCTGACCGGCCGCGATAAAGGCCGCACCGGCGAAGTCGTCGAAGTGCGTCCGGCAGATGCCCGCGCCATCGTGCGCGGCGTCAACATGGTCAAGCGCCACCAGCGCCAGACCGCCCAGCAGGAAGGCGGGATCATCTCGAAAGAGAGCACGATCCATCTGTCCAATCTGGCTGTTGCCGATCCCAAGGACGGCAAGCCGACCCGTGTCGGTTTTAAATTCGTCGGCGAAGGCGATGATCGCAAAAAAGTGCGAGTCGCCAAGCGTTCCGGAGTCGAGATCGATGGCTGATACCCAAACCAATACCGAACCGAAAAAGCCGAAGGCGCCCAAGGCTGCAAAGCCTGCCCCTGGCGACGCGCCGAAGGTCAAGAAGCCGCGCGTGGCTTCCGACTACAAGGCCCGCCTGCGCACGCAGTTCGAAGAGGTCATCCGCGCCGAGATGACCAAGCAGTTCGGCTACAAGAACGTCATGCAAGTGCCGATGATCACCAAAGTGGTGCTCAACATGGGCATCGGCGAGGGCGTTGCCGACCGCAAGAAGGTGGATTCGGCTGCCGCCGATCTCACCCAGATCGCCGGTCAGAAGGCCGTCATCACCATGTCGCGCAAGTCGATCGCGAACTACAAGCTGCGCGACGGCCAGGCCATCGGCTGTAAGGTCACGCTGCG
This sequence comes from Hyphomicrobiales bacterium, assembly GCA_031389105.1. GTDB lineage: Bacteria > Pseudomonadota > Alphaproteobacteria > Rhizobiales > Xanthobacteraceae > Pseudolabrys. Next base: position 6,851 of record JANMSH010000266.1, on the reverse strand, counting down.
CAAGACACGCATGTACGACTTCCTCGACCGGCTGGTGAACATCGCGCTGCCGCGTATCCGCGACTTCCGCGGGTTGAACCCCAAGAGCTTCGACGGCCGCGGCAACTACAGCCTCGGCATCAAGGAACACATCATTTTCCCGGAAATCGACTTCGACAAGGCCGTCGATTCTTGGGGCATGGACATCACCGTCTGCACGAGCGCGCCGAATGATGAACAGGCGCGCGCGCTACTGGCCGCATTTCAATTCCCGTTCCGGCAGTGAGGGATCTCAACGGTCACCTCAAACGCGGAAATAAGGAGCTAACCTAGATGGCGAAGAAGAGTTCGATCGAGAAGAATAACCGGCGGAAGCGGATGTCGAAGACCTTCGGTCCTCGGCGTGCGCGTCTCAAGGCGATTGCGCGCGACAAGAGCTTGCCGATGGAGGAGCGCTTTGCCGCTACTCTCAAGCTTGCTGAATTGCCGCGCAATTCGTCGGCCACCCGCATTCGCAACCGTTGCGAACTGACCGGCCGTCCGCGCGCTTTCTACCGCAAGCATAAGCTTAGCCGTATCGCGTTGCGCGATCTCGGTAACAAGGGCCTGATTCCCGGCCTCGTAAAGTCGAGCTGGTGAGGGCACCGCAATGGTAAACGATCCAATCGGCGATATGATCACCCGCATCCGCAATGCGCAGTTGCGGGCGAAATCCAAGGTCTCGATGCCGGGCTCCAGGCAGCGCGAGCGCGTTGCCGAGGTTCTCAAGACCGAAGGCTATATCCGCGGCTACGCCAGCGTGGCGCATGCCAATGGTCGCAGCGAGCTCGAGATCGAGTTGAAATACTTTGACGGCGAGCCGGTGATCCGCGAAATCGAGCGCATCTCCAAGCCGGGCCGGCGTGTCTACGCCTCGGTCAAGGCGCTGCCGCGCATCAATAACGGTCTCGGCGTTGCAATCCTGTCGACGCCGAAGGGCGTGATGGCCGACCATGCTGCTCGCGAAGCCAATGTCGGCGGCGAAATCATCTGTACGGTGTTCTAATGTCGCGCATCGGTAACAAAGCAGTCTCGGTACCCACCGGCGTCACCGCCAACGTGGAAGGCCAGACCGTCAAGGTGAAGGGCCCGAAAGGGGCGCTTCAGCTTGTTCTCAGCGATGACGTCATCGTCACCATGGACAAGGGCTCGTTCAAGATCGAGCCGCGCGGCGACGGCAAGCGTGCCCGTTCGCTGTGGGGCACGTCGCGGACCCTGGTGTCCAACCTGATCAACGGCGTGACCAAGGGCTTCGAAGAGAAGCTCGAGATCACCGGCGTCGGCTATCGCGCGGCAGTGCAAGGCAAGAGCCTGAACCTGCAGCTCGGGTTTTCCCACGACGTGAACTTCAAGATTCCGGAAGGCATCGCAATCGTTACGCCGAAGCCGACCGAAATCGTGATCACAGGCATCGATAAACAGAAGGTTGGCCAGGTGGCCGCCGAAATCCGCGGCTATCGTCCGCCCGAGCCCTACAAAGGCAAGGGCGTGAAGTACGCCGGCGAATACATCTTCCGCAAGGAAGGCAAGAAGAAGTAGAGGGCTTAGCGCCATGTCGAGATTAAGTGACCGGACCGCGCGACGGACGGCGACAGTGCGACGCAGGATCAAGCTTGCGGCGCGCGGGCGCGCGCGGCTGTCCGTGTTTCGCTCGTCCAAGCATATCCACGCGCAACTCATCGACGACGAGAAGGGTGTGACGCTGGTCGCGGCCTCCTCGCTGGAGAAGACTATGCGTGAGAACGCCAAGACCGGCGCCAATATCGCGGCCGCCAAGGCGGTCGGAAAATTGATCGCCGAACGCGCCAAGGAAAAGGGCATCAAGGACGTGGTGTTCGACCGCGGCAGCTATCTCTATCACGGACGCATCAAGGCATTGGCCGACGCGGCGCGCGAAGGCGGACTGAATTTCTAGAACTAAACGGACTGGACCGAACAGGTTAGACACAAATGGCGAATGAACCCCGACGAGAACAGCGCCGCGATCGTGGCGGCCGCGAAGAGCGCGACAGCGAATTCACCGACAAGTTGGTTCACATCAATCGTGTGGCCAAGGTGGTGAAGGGCGGCAAGCGCTTTGCGTTCGCAGCGCTCGTCATCGTCGGCGATCAGAAGGGCCGCGCTGGCTTTGGCCACGGCAAGGCGCGCGAAGTTCCGGAAGCCATCCGCAAAGCGACCGAAGCCGCGAAGCGTGCGCTGACCCGCGTCGCGCTGCGCGAAGGCCGCACCCTGCATCATGACGTGATGGGCCGTCACGGCGCCGGCAAAGTGTTCCTGCGCGCGGCGCCTCCCGGCACCGGCATCATCGCCGGCGGTCCGATGCGCGCCGTGTTCGAGACGCTCGGCATTCAGGACGTCGTCGCCAAGTCGCTCGGGTCGTCGAACCCGTACAACGTGGTGCGCGCGACCTTCCATGCGCTCAAACACCAGGATTCGCCGCGCTCGGTCGCGTCCCGCCGCAGCCTCAAGGTTTCCACGCTGCAGTCGCGCCGTCAGGGTGGCGACGCCGAACCAGCAGTCGACTAAGGACTAACGTCATGGCTCCCGCAAAGAAGACGATCAAGCTCGAGCAGGTGGCAAGCGCGGCGCGCCGCCATCACGATCAGCGTGAAACGCTGATCGGGCTTAAGCTGAACAAGATCGGCCGCACAAGCGAAATGCCGGACACGCCGCAGACGCACGGCATGGTCCGCAAGCTCAGCCATCTGGTGCGCATCGTCGACGGCAAATAGAGAAGTTTAGAGGACGGCTCCAATGAAACTGAACCAGATCGCCGACAATCCGGGCGCCCGCAAGAACCGCATGCGTATCGGTCGCGGCATCGGCTCCGGCATGGGCAAGACCGGCGGCCGTGGCGGCAAGGGCCAGACCGCGCGTTCGGGCGTGCGCATCAAGGGCTTCGAAGGCGGCCAGATGCCGCTGCATCGCCGTCTGCCCAAGCGCGGCTTCCGCAACACCTCGTTCGCGGTCAAGCTCAACGAAACCAATCTCGGCAAGGTCCAGGCGGCGATCGACGCCGGCCTGATCGATATCAAGTCGCCGGTCGACGGCGCGGCCATGATCAAGGCCGGCCTGATGCGGCGCGCGAAGGGCGGCGTCAAGCTGCTCGGCGGCGGCGAGCTCAAGAGCAAGGTCGATTTCGCGGTGTTCGGCGCCTCCAAGTCCGCCGTCGAAGCGGTCGAAAAGGCCGGCGGCAGCGTCAAGATACTGGCGCCCAAGAAGGAAGCCGACGAAGAGCCGCGCGGTAAGAATAAGCGCATGGCGCTGGATGCGGCCAAGGGTGGCAACAAGCCGAAGGGCGGCAAGGCCAAGGTCGAACCGGCTGAAGCGCCCCAAGAGACTAAAGCCGAATAACCGGCGCGCCCGCGTCAATCGGGCGCCTTGGCGGCTGGCTACAAGTTTGAGACGCAGTGCCTATCTAAAGATTGCGGAACCCGGCTGCGGCGGGGTGGATACGGCGGGGGCCGAGAGCAAGGCCAGGAGCGCGACAGATGGTTTCGGCAGCAGAACAACTCGCAGCCAATCTCAATTTCTCGGCGCTGGCGAAAGCCGACGAGCTCAAGAAACGTATTTGGTTCACCCTCGGCGCGCTGCTGGTTTATCGCCTCGGCACCTATATTCCGCTGCCCGGTATCGATCCGGCAGCCTGGGAACAACTGTTCAACACCCAGGCCGGCGGCATCCTCGGCATGTTCAACATGTTCTCCGGGGGCGGCATCCACCGGATGGCGATCTTCGCGCTCAACATCATGCCCTACATCTCGGCCTCGATCATCATTCAGTTGATGACCACGGTTTCGCCGAAGCTTGAGGCGCTGAAGAAAGAAGGCGAGTCCGGCCGCAAGGTCATGAACCAGTACACACGGTATCTCACCGTGATCCTGGCAGCGTTCCAGTCCTACGGCATCGCCGTCGGCCTACAGGGCTCCGGCAACGTCGTGTCGCAGCCCGGCTTGTTCTTTCTGATCTCGACCACCATCACGCTGACTGGCGGCACTATGTTCCTGATGTGGCTCGGCGAGCAGATCACCGCCCGCGGCATCGGCAACGGCATTTCGTTGATTATTCTGGCCGGCATCGTGGCCGAACTGCCGTCGGCGATCGCCGGCACGCTCGAACTCGGCCGCCAGGGCGCACTGTCCACCGGGCTGATCCTGCTGATCCTGGTGATGGCGGTGGCGGTGATTGCCTTCATCGTCTTCGTGGAGCGCGCGCAACGCCGCCTGCTGATCCAGTATCCCAAACGACAGGTCGGCAACCGGATGTTCGAGGGCCAGTCCTCGCATCTGCCGCTCAAGCTCAACACCGCGGGCGTGATCCCGCCGATCTTCGCGTCGTCTTTGCTGTTGTTGCCGACTACGGTTGCCAACTTCAACGCCGGAGGTGGGCCTGGATGGCTTCAAACCGTGACGACGTTGCTCGGTCATGGCCGGCCGCTGTTCCTCATTCTCTACATCGCGCTGATCTTGTTCTTCGCGTTCTTCTATACGGCAGTCGTGTTCAACCCGAACGAGACTGCCGAAAATTTGAAGAAGCACGGCGGCTTCATCCCGGGCATCAGGCCGGGTGAGCGGACCGCCGAGTACATCGACTACGTGCTGTCTCGCATCACGGTGGTCGGCGCGCTCTATCTCGCCATCGTCTGTATCATTCCGGAAATCCTGATCTCCTACGCCGCGGTGCCGTTCTACTTCGGCGGCACGTCGCTGCTGATCGTGGTCAGTGTGACCATGGATACGGTGGCGCAGGTGCAGGGCTATCTGCTGGCGCATCAATATGAAGGCTTGATCAAACGTTCGAAGCTGCGGGGGCGGCAAAGATGAGATTGATCCTGCTCGGGCCCCCGGGGGCGGGGAAGGGCACGCAAGCGCTTCGCCTGGTTACCAATTACGGGATCGTTCAACTCTCGACCGGGGACATGTTGCGCGCCGCGGTCGCAGCCGGCACGCCGGTCGGCCTGCGCGCCAAGAGCATCATGGAAGCCGGACAGTTGGTACCCGACGACGTCGTGGTTGCGATCATCGCCGACCGCATCGGTCAGGACGACGCCAAGCGCGGCTTCGTGCTTGACGGTTTTCCCCGCACCGTGCCGCAGGCCGAGGCGCTCGACCGCTTGCTGGCTGAACGCGGCCTCAAGCTCGATGCGGTGATCGAATTGAAGGTCGACGAAGGTATCCTGGTGAAGCGCATCGAGAATCGTGTGGCGGAAATGACCGCTCGCGGCGAGAAGGTCCGCTCCGACGATAATCCGGACGTGCTGAAGGGCCGCCTGGCCGCATATCGCGCACAGACCGCGCCGCTCGCCGACTATTACGCCCGAAAGGGCATGCTCAGAAGCGTCGACGGCATGGCGCCGGTCGATACGGTCACAGCCGCCATCGGCGCCATGCTGAGCCTGGCCGAAGCCGCGAATTCCGGGGCGAAGGCGACCACAAAGTGAAAATCCAAAGCGAAAAGCCTGCCGCAAGGCCGGCGGCGCCGAAAACAAGCTTGGACAGCATAGTTCCGGGGCAAAGCGGAGGTTGACGAGAGCGAGATGAATCCCCTAATACACTGTGTATTCAGAAGTTTGGCGCGATGCCGGGCCCCGGACAGGCGGGGACAGGTGTCGTGTTACGCTTTGGGCTAACCCCTTTACGGGACTGACAAATTTGGCGCGTCAAGCGCCGCCGGCCGGTGACAGGCCCGGTTTTATAACAGGAGAGACCTTTCGTGGCTCGTATCGCGGGCGTGAATTTGCCCACCAACAAGCGCGCAGTGATTGCGCTGCAGTACATCCATGGCATCGGCCAGAAATCGGCCAAGGAAATCATGGAAAAGGTTAACCTGCCGATGGAACGGCGGGTGTCGCAGCTTACCGACGCCGAGGTGCTCCAGATCCGCGAAATGATCGACCGCGACTACATGGTCGAGGGCGATCTGCGCCGCGAAGTGTCGGTCAACATCAAGCGTCTGATGGATCTCGGCTGCTACCGCGGCTTGCGTCACCGCAAGGGATTGCCTGTGCGCGGCCAGCGCACGCACACCAATGCGCGCACCCGCAAGGGACCGGCCAAGACCATCGCCGGCAAGAAAAAGACCGCGACCTGATTTTAGGACTCGCTCGCGCCGCTTGAAGGCTCGCGGGCTGCAAAAGGGATTGAGAGAATGGGTAAGGAAGCCACCCGCGTCCGCCGGCGCGAACGCAAGAACATCGCGTCGGGCGTCGCGCACGTCAATGCGTCGTTCAACAACACGATGATCACTATCACCGACGCGCAGGGCAACGCCATTGCCTGGTCGTCGTCGGGCACGATGGGCTTCAAGGGCTCGCGCAAGTCGACGCCTTATGCGGCGCAGATGGCCGCCGAAGACGCCGCCAAGAAGGCGCAAGAGCACGGCATGCGCACTTTGGAAGTTGAAGTGTCTGGTCCAGGTTCGGGGCGTGAATCGGCGCTTCGCGCGCTGCAGGCCGCGGGTTTTACCGTTACTTCGATCCGCGATGTGACCACGATCCCGCACAATGGCTGCCGTCCGCGTAAACGTCGTCGCGTCTAAAGACTGACTTTTAGTGAAGCGGATGCGCAGGGGCGTGTCCGCTGCCGCCGAATTTTTCCCCCCACACGGCGGGTGGGGTGCGCTGGCCAAGCCTTCGGGCGTAGAACTAGCGCTGCATAATGGGTGAAGATGTGATCCAGAAAAATTGGCAGGAATTGATCAGGCCGAACAAGCTTCAGGTGACCGCAGGGTCCGACCCGGCGCGTATCGCCACGGTTGTTGCCGAGCCGCTTGAGCGCGGCTTTGGCGTGACGCTCGGCAATGCGCTCCGCCGCATTCTGTTGTCGTCGCTGCAG
>JANMSH010000258.1:0-2498 GCA_031389105.1 Hyphomicrobiales bacterium | reverse complement strand
CGAACTTGGCGCCGCCAAGCAAAAGGTCGTTCGGCCATTTCACCTTCAGCAGCGGGCCGACCTGGGGCGCGCATTCGGCGACGGCGTCATGCAGCGCCAACGCCGTGACAAACGACAGTTGCGGCGCGGCGTCGGGCGGCGACGGCTCGGTCAGCAACAAGGTGGCGAAGAGATTGCCCGGTTCGGAGGTCCAGGTGCTGCCGCGGCGGCCCCGGCCGGCGCTTTGCGTCGCGGCGCTGATCCACAATGGCCCGCGCTCGCCGGCACGCGCACGCACCAGCGCCTCGGCATTTGTTGAGCCGAGCGCCTCGTAAGCTATGTGCCGGACCCCCGCCAGGTCCGTGGCTCCGCGGTTCATCTCTAGTGGCGCGTGACCTTATCCGATAACCGCTTCACACTTTTCGGGGTCACGCGCGTCGCGCGCAACGCGCGCCTCAGAATAACGACTTCGCCGCCGCAGTGGCCGCGCTAAGCAGCGGCCCCGGGTAGACGAAGAACAGGATATTGATCAGGCCGGTGATCGCGAGCATCAGCTTGAGCAGTCCCGGCATGCCCTGGAAGCTTTTCACCGGCTCGTCGAAATACATGACCTTGACGATGAGGAGATAATAATAAGCGCCGACCACGCTAGCCAGCACACCGACCACCGCGAGCGTGAACAGCCCGGTTTTGATGGCGGCAAGGAACACGTAGAACTTGGCGAAGAAGCCGGCGAGCGGCGGAATGCCGGCGAGCGAAAACAACAGCATCGCCAGGAAGAACGCCATGCCCGGCTGCGTCCGCGCCAGCCCGGCAAGGTCGCTGATGTTTTCGACCAGCATGCCGTCGCGCCGCATCGACAGGATGCAGGCGAAGGTGCCGAGCGTCATCACCACATAGATCGCCATATAGACCAGCACGCCCTGCACGCCTTCCGGCGTGACGGCGGCAAGGCCCACCAGCGCAAAGCCCATGTGGCCGATGGACGAATAGGCCATCAGGCGTTTGATGTTCTTCTGGCCGATCGCTGCGAAGGCGCCGAGCACCATCGAGGCAATGGAGACGAAGACGACAATCTGCTGCCATTCGTGGACGATGCCGGGAAACGCCACCACGGTGGCGCGCACGAAGATGGCGATGCCCGCGACCTTCGGCGCGGCGGCAAAGAACGCCGTCACCGGCGTCGGCGCGCCCTCGTAGACGTCAGGCGTCCACATGTGGAACGGCACCGCGGAAATCTTGAAGCAGAAGCCGACGAACAGGAACACCAGGCCAAAAATCAGCCCGATGCTGGCGCCTTGGCCGGTCACCTTGGCGATACCGGCAAAATTCACCGTGCCGGTGAAGCCGTAGATCAGCGAGGCACCATACAGCAGCATGCCGGACGACAGCGCGCCGAGAACGAAATACTTCAGGCCGGCTTCGGTCGAGCGCACGCTGTCGCGGTTCGACGCGGCCACCACGTACAGCGGCAGGCTCATCAGTTCGAGGCCAAGATAGAGCGCGATCAGGTCGTTGGCCGAGATCAGCATCATCATGCCGAGCGTCGCCAGCAGGAACAGCACGCCGTATTCGAACTTCTGCTGGCGGATGTCAGTGAGATAATCGAACGACAGCAGCAGCGCACCGGCCGAACCGATGATCGCCAGCACCTTTAGATAACGGGCAAAGTCGTCGACGACGAAGCTACCGCCGAATAGTTCGGTGCGCCCGACCGGCACCCACACCCACACGAGATAGGCGACCGCCAGCAGCAAGACGACGCACCAGGCATTGACGATGGTGGCGCTGCGTTCGCTCTGATGGATGAAGACGCCGACCATCAGCAGCAACATGGCGCCGCAGCCCAGCACTAGCTCCGGCAGCATCGGCATTAGCCATTGCATTTGGGTCAACTGGCTCATCGGGCGGCGCTCACAGGGATGACGAGCGGCACGCCGGGCTTGGCCCCGTCCGCCGCCTTGGTCGCGGCGATGGCCTTGTTATAACCGTCGAGCAATTGCGCCACCGAAACCGCCGACATGTCGAGCACAGGCTTTGGCGCAATGCCGAACAAAATGGTGAGAATGACCAGCGGCGCGAAGATGACCGCCTCGCGCAGACCAATGTCGTTGATGTGGGCCAACGCAGGCTTGAGCGGGCCGAACACCATCTTGCGGTACAGCCACAACGCATAAGCCGCCGACAGAACCACGCCGGTCGTCGCCAAGAATGCGACCGCGATATTGTTCTTGAAGGTGCCGATCAGCACCAGAAATTCGCCGACGAAACCGGACGTGCCCGGCAAGCCAACATTGGCCATGGTGAAGACCATGAAGATCGCCGCATAGACCGGCATGCGGTTGACCAGCCCGCCATAGAACGCGATCTCGCGCGTATGCATGCGGTCGTAGACCACGCCGACGCAGAGGAACAGCGCGCCGGAGACGATGCCGTGCGACACCATCTGGAACACGCTGCCGGCGACCCCCTGGGTGTTGCCGGCGAAGATCCCCATGGTGACGAAGCCCATATGCGCC
>JANMSH010000120.1:0-4192 GCA_031389105.1 Hyphomicrobiales bacterium | reverse complement strand
CAGATCTCGCCATCCACGCACATGTCGATCGTCACCGCGCGGGTCGCGGGGGTCAAACGCATCATCGCCTGCGCGCCGCCGTTCAAGGGCGGGCCGCATCCAGCGATCGTCGCCGCCATGCATTTCGGCGGCGCCGATGAGATCTATGTGCTCGGCGGCGTGCAGGCCGTCGCCGCGATGGCGCTCGGCACCGAGAGCATCGCCCCGGTCGACATGATCGTCGGCCCCGGCAACGCCTATGTCGCGGAAGCCAAGCGCCAGTTGTTCGGCCGCATCGGCATCGACCTGCTGGCCGGCCCGACCGAGACGCTGATCATCGCCGACGATTCAGTGGATGGAGAAATCTGCGCCACCGATCTGCTGGGCCAGGCCGAGCATGGGCCGAACTCGCCCGCGGTGATGATCACCAATTCCGAAAAGCTCGCGCGCGACACCATGAACGAGGTCGAGCGGCTGCTCACCATCCTGCCGACAGCCGACGTCGCCCGCCAGGCCTGGAACGACTGCGGCGAGGTCATCGTCTGCGACAGCTACGAGGAAATGGTCAGCGAAGCCGACCGCGTCGCCTCCGAGCATGTCCAGGTCATGACCAAGGACCCGGATTACTTTCTCAAGAACATGAGCAATTACGGCGCGCTGTTCCTGGGACCGCGCACCAATGTCGCATACGGCGACAAGGTGATTGGCACCAACCACACGCTACCGACCAAGAAGAACGCGCGTTTCACCGGCGGCCTCTGGGTCGGCAAGTTCATGAAGACCTGCACCTATCAACGCGTGCTCACCGACGAGGCCAGCGCCATGATCGGCGAATATTGTTCACGGCTGTGCATCCTGGAAGGCTTCTCCGGCCACGCCGAGCAGGCCAATATCCGCGTGCGCCGCTACGGCGGCCGCAACGTGCCCTACGCGCAGGCAGCGGAGTAAACGTGCAGCTTCCCAAGACCCCCTCGTTCCGTCTCGACGGCAAACGCGCGCTGGTGACCGGCGCCGGGCGCGGCATCGGGCTTGCCGCCGCGGCGGCCCTGGCGGACGCGGGCGCGCACGTGACGCTGTCGGCGCGCACCGAAAGCGAGATCGAGGAAGCAGCCGCCGCAATCCGTGCGCGCGGCCAGCAAGCCGACGCGCTGGTGCTCGACGTCACCGACGACGCGGCGATCGAAGCGAAGCTCAAGGGAAAAGTCTTCGATATTCTGGTCAATAGCGCCGGCGGCAACAAACCCGGCCCCTTCGTCGACACAAAGCCGGAAGTCTACGACTGGCTGTTCGACCTCGACATGCGCGCTACGTTTTTCGTGGCGCAAGCGGTGGTGCGCGAACTGATCGCGGCCAAGAAACCCGGCTCGATCATCAATGTCAGCTCGCAAATGGGCCATGTCGGCTGGGCCGGGCGCACGATCTATGTCGCCGCCAAGCACGCGGTCGAAGGTTTTACCAAGGCGCTGGCGGTGGAGCTCGCGCCGATCGGCATCCGCGTCAATGCGCTGGCGCCGACCTTCATCGAAACGCCGATGACGGCGCCCTCGTTCGAAAACCCGGCGTTCAAAAAAGCCGTGCTCGACAAGATCAGGCTCGGCCGGCTGGGCCAGGTCGAGGATCTGATGGGCGCCATCGTGTTCATGGCCAGCGATGCCTCCTCGCTGATGACCGGCGCGTCGCTCGTCATCGACGGCGGCTGGACCGCGGAATAGCTACTTCGCCAAAACCTGCGGATTGACGCAGTTCGGCGGCGTGTGGCCGCCGAACAATGCCTCAAGATTGTCGATTACGATATTCGCCATCTGATCGCGGACTTCCATCACCGCGCTGCCGAGATGCGGCGTGACCACCACGTTCTTCATGAGCTTGAGTTCGGGCGGCAACTTCGGCTCGTGCTCGAACACGTCGAGGCCAGCGCCAGCAATGATCTTCTTCTTGAGGGCACGCAGCAGCGCCTTCTCGTCGATCACCGGGCCGCGGGCGGTGTTGATGATGAAAGCCGTCGGCTTCATCATGGCGAATTGCTTATCGCCGATCATGTGCCGGGTTTCGGCATTCATCGGCGCATGCATCGAGACGAAATCGGATTCCGCCAGAAGCCGGTCGAGCGTGACATATTCCATGCCGATCTCGCTCTCGGCCTCGGTCTTGCGGCGCGGACCCCAATAAAGGATTTTCATGCCAAAGCCGCGCGCGCGGCGCGCGGTCGCCTGGCCGATGCGGCCGGCACCGACCAGGCCGATAGTCTTGCCGTAAACTGCGGCGCCGGCGAGATGGTTCGACTGCGAGCCGGGGAATTTTCCGGCGCGCACCATCTTGTCGCCTTCGATCATGCGCCGCGCCACCGCGATCATCAGGCCGAAGTGAATGTCGGCGGTCGCCTCGGCCACGATCGGCGGCACAACCGTGACGGCGATGCCGCGCTTGGTGGCTTCCGTCACGTCGATATTGTCGGGCGTGATCGCCATCGAAGTGACCGCACGCAATTTCGGATTGGCGGCCAGTACCTCGCGATCGACTTTGTCGTGCAGCAGCGAAATCAGGTAATCGGCCTTGCGCACCCCGGCGATCATCATCGGCTTGCTGATGATCTTGCTGGAGTCGTTGTTGATCGTGACGTTGGCGATGGTGCGGAGCCGGGCCAGCGCGCTTGGCGCAATCGGTTGACTGACGAAGACGCGCGGCTTTGTGGTCATCTGGTGCTCACCGCAGCCACCGCACAACGCCGGCGACGCCGTCGACCGCGACCTGCGCGCCGTCGGGAATCTTGCGGGTGGCGTCAAGCACGCCGAGCACCATCGGGATACCGCGCTCGCGCGCCAGCGAGGCCATATGCGATGTCGAGCCGCCGAGCTCGGCGACCACGCCGGCCACGCGCGGCAGGATGTGGCTGAGCGCGGGGCCTGCGACCTTGGTCACCAGAATATCGCCGGGCCGCACGCGTTCGATCTCGCATTCGCAGTTCACCACCACCGCTCGGCCCGAACCCCAGCCGATGCCGGCGGGATGGCCGTTAAGACCGGGATGCGTGAGCCAGATTTCGTCGGGCACGATCGGCGCCTCAACATGCAGCGGGCGCGACTGCAGCAGCTTGAAGCCGTTCTCGTCCATCGCCCATTCAATCTCGACCGGGCCGCCGGCAAGTTTCTCACACTTCCGTAATAGGCGCCCGAGCGTCACCGCCTCGCCAGCCGTCAGAGAGGGCTCGTTGACCAGTTCCGCCGGCACCAGTTGCGGCGCCGAGACGCCGTGGTCGCAGGTGTCGCGATGGCCTTTGCGGCCGGCTTCGACGGTGCGCAGGAAGCCGTTTTTACCGAGCACGATGCGGTCCGGCACCACCTCGCCTTGCGCGATCGCCGAGCCGAGGCCCCATGTCGCTGAAATCAACATGTGCCCTTCGGCAGTTTCGCTTAAGCCCCCGCCGGAAGCCTTCGCCGCGATCAGCGGCTGGATCAGCACGCCCATCGCGGTATCGGCCGGCGACAGCCCATGATTTTCCATGTAGCGCCGCGCGTGCGAGGTCCACAGCGCCGCCCAGCAGGCGCGCACCGCGGTGAGAAATTCGGTTTCGTCGGTAAGGCCGAGGAAGCTTTCGAACTGGCCGGCGAAGTTTGCGCCTTTGCGGTCCTCGATCAGCGCCGAGGAGCGCACCACACCGCGCGGATGGTTCGCCTGCTGCGCACGCCAGGCGGCGAGCAGCGGCGTTAGAATTTCCGGCGCGATCGGTTCCTGGTAGATCGCGAGCCTGATTGCGATCGACATGCGCCGCGAAGTTGGTACGTCGGTGTCGTTGTACTCCGCCAGCATCTTGTCGATGCCGATATGGCGCGCCTGATGCCGATAGGCTTCCGCCGTCAGCGCAAAGCCGCCCGGCGTCGGCAGACCGGCTTGCGTCAGCGACGCGAGATTGGCCGCCTTCGGCCCGACCATTTCGGGATCGATTGCGGCGGGGTCGGTGAGCGGGAGGATGAACGCGTTCATGCGATTTCAAATTCCCGACGTGCCGGTAGCCCGGCGTGCTCCCTCCCCCCTTTTTACGGGGAGAGGGAAATGGTTGGCAGCGGCGCGCTGCTTATTTTACGTGATCGCCATAGCCCGGGATCGGATCGACCACGGTGATCTGCTTGACCGGGAAGTTCGAGACGATTTCGATCTCGTTCTTGTGCACGATCAGCATTTCCTCGATACGCACGCCGTAACGGAAGCGTTTGCC
>JANMSH010000213.1:0-7360 GCA_031389105.1 Hyphomicrobiales bacterium | reverse complement strand
GACGTGGCCGACTCGGCCAACGTCAAGCGGCTGCGCGACCTCGGCATCGCGGTGTTCATCGGCCACAAGGCGAGTAACGTCGACGGCGCCGATGTCCTGGTGGTGTCGTCGGCGATCAAACCGGACAATCCGGAGATGGTTGCGGCGCGCGCTCGCCGGTTGCCGGTGGTGCGCCGCGCCGAAATGCTGGCCGAGCTGATGCGGCTGAAAAGCTGTGTCGCCATCGCCGGCACGCACGGCAAGACCACGACCACCTCGATGGTGGCGACGCTGCTCGATTCCGGCGGCTTCGATCCGACGGTCATCAACGGCGGCATCATCAACGCCTACGGCACCAATGCGCGCCTCGGCGCCGGCGACTGGATGGTGGTCGAGGCCGACGAATCCGACGGCACGTTCCTCAAGCTGCCGGCCGATGTCGCCATCGTCACTAATGTCGACGCCGAGCATCTCGATCACTTCGGCACTTTCGCCGCCGTGCAGGAAGCCTTCATCGCTTTCGTCGAGAACGTGCCGTTCTACGGCTTCGCGGTGATGTGCACCGATCATCCGATCGTGCAGCGCCTGGTGGGCCGCATCGCCGACCGCCGCATCGTCACCTATGGCGAGAATCCGCAGGCCGACGTGCGCCTGGTCGATCTCAGTAATGCCGGCGGCAAGCAGAGCTTCACGGTTCTGTTTCGCGATCGCGACGGTAAGGAAATCCATGCCATCCGCGACCTCGAATTGCCGATGCCCGGCCGTCACAACGCGCTCAACGCGACGTCAGCGATTGCGGTGGCGCATGAGCTCGGCATTGCCGACGATAAAATTCGGTCGGCGCTCGGCAAATTCGGCGGCGTCAAGCGCCGCTTCACCAAAGTCGGCGAGTGGAACGGCGCCACCATCATCGACGACTACGGCCACCATCCGGTCGAGATCGCCGCGGTGCTCAAAGCCGCGCGCGAGTCGACCAAGAAGCAGGTGATCGCTGTGGTGCAGCCGCATCGCTACACACGGTTGAAGTCGCTGTTCGAACCGTTCTCGACCTGCTTCAACGACGCCGACGCGGTGATTGTCGCCAATGTCTATGCCGCGGGCGAAGCGCCGATCGAAGGCGCCGACCGCGATCATCTGGTGCAGGCCCTGCGCGCGCGCGGCCACCGCCAGGTCATCCCGCTCGACGGTCCGGAAAAACTTGCCGGCATCGTCAAAGATCTGGCGAAGCCCGGCGACTACGTCGTGCTGCTGGGCGCCGGCTCGATCACGCAATGGGCCTACGCGCTGCCGGCGGAGCTGAAGGCGCTGTGAGCTTCCCCGACATCATCCCCGATCTGAAATCCCGCCTGCCGCAGTTGCGCGGGCGGTTGCTCGCCAACCAGACGCTCGGCGAGTTCACCTGGTTTCGCGTCGGTGGGCCGGCGCAGGCGTTGTTCATGCCGGAGGACGAGGACGATCTCGCTTACGTCTTGCGCAACATGCCGGCGGAGATTCCCGTCACCGTGATCGGCGCCGGATCGAACCTGATCGTGCGCGACGGCGGCGTTGAAGGCGTCGTCATCCGGCTCGGCCGCGGCTTCAACGACGTCAAGATCGACGGCGAGCGCGTCACCGCCGGCACCGCGATGCTCGACGTCATGGTATCGCGCGCGGCGCAGAAGGCCGCCGTCGCCGGCCTGGCGTTCTACAGCGGCATTCCCGGCACCATCGGCGGCGCGCTGCGCATGAACGGCGGCGCCTATGGGGCTGAGACCAAGGACGTGCTGATCGAGGCGCGCGGCGTCGATCGTCAGGGCAATGTGCGCACGTTCAGCAATGCCGACATGGGATTTTCTTACCGCCACTGCGGCGTACCGGAAGACGTCATCTTTACGTCGGCGACGTTTCAGGGCCGCAAAGGCGACCCCGATGCGATTGCCGCCGAGATGGCGGAGATCAAATCCAAGCGCGAGGCCAGCCAGCCGCGCAATCGCACCGGCGGCTCGACCTTCAAGAATCCGCCGGGCAACAGCGCTTGGAAACTGGTGGACGAGGCCGGCTGCCGTGGCCTTAAGGTCGGCAACGCCCAGGTGTCCGAGCTACACTCGAATTTTCTGATCAATGTCGATGGCGCCACCGCCGCCGACATCGAAACCTTGGGCGAAACCGTGCGCGCCCGCGTCAAGGCGTATTCCGGCATCGAGCTGGAATGGGAAATTAAGAGGATTGGGGTTAGCGCATGACACCGAAAAGTGGGAACCGGTTTTCGGATAAGATCATGCGCCAAGAGAGAGTCTCATGAAGCACGTCGCAGTTCTGATGGGTGGATGGTCGGCCGAGCGCGAAGTCTCGCTGAACTCCGGCAAGGCCTGCGCCGATGCCGCCGAACGCGCCGGCTATCGCGTCACGCGCGTCGACGTCGACCGCGACATCGCCGCGACCTTGCGCGCGCTCAAACCCGACGTCGCGCTCAACCTCCTGCACGGACGCCCCGGAGAGGACGGCACGCTGCAGGGCATGCTCGAAATCCTCGGCATTCCCTACAGCCATTCCGGCGTGATGGCGTCGTCGGTCGCCATGCAGAAGGACATCGCCAAGACCGTGCTCAAGGCCGGCGGCGTGCCGGTGCCCGGCGGCATGGTGGTGTCGCGGCTCGACGCGGCGAAGAAACATCTGCTGCCGCCTCCTTATGTCATCAAGCCGATCGCGGAAGGCTCCAGCGTCGGCGTCTTCATCGTGCAGGCCGATCACGCGCATCCGCCGCAGGAATTGAACCGCGCCGACTGGGCCTTCGGCGAAAAAATCCTGATCGAGCCGTTTATCCCCGGCAAGGAACTCACCTGCGCGGTGATGGGTGATCGCGCGCTCGGCGTCATCGAGATCATCGCCAACACCAAGTTCTACGACTACGAAGCCAAATACGCGCCCGGTGGCTCGACGCATCTGCTGCCGGCGCCGGTCTCGCCCGAAGTTTACGAAGAGTGCCGCCGTCTTGCGGTGCTCGCGCACAATGCGCTCGGCTGCCGCGGGGTCACGCGCGCGGATTTCCGCTACGACGACACGCGCGGCGTCGCCGGCATCGCCTGTCTCGAGGTCAACACCCAGCCCGGCATGACCGAAACCTCGCTGGTGCCCGAACTCGCCGCCCACGCCGGCATATCGTTTCCGGACCTGGTGCGCTGGATGGTCGAGGACGCGTCGCTGGATCGGTGATCGTCTAGTCCCACCACTTCCTGATCCGCGGGCCGTGAAACGCGCGGCCGGTCAGTTCCGTCACCGCCCAGACCAGCGCGTCGAGCCGGTCGGGCGATGCGCCCGACGACAGGCCGCCGGAAGGATTGCCGCCAATGCCGAAGTCGCACATCTGGTCTTCCAGCTCCGGCATCGGCGCGGCGTGCCTGACCTTGCCTTGCGCGTACAGCGCCGCCACCGGCTCGGCGCGCAGATATTTGCCGCGCGTGGCGTGCACGGTCTTGAGCGGCACCGAGGCATCGACGTTGCGCAGCACCGCGCCGACCATGTCGCCGCCCTGGTTCACTTCCGCGACCAAAGCGTCGGCTTGGTGCCGCCGGTACAAAGCGATGGCGCGCATCGCCCAGGCGGCGGGCGCCAGCCCCTGCGCGGTGGCGTCCTCCAGCACATAAATGCAACCGTTGTCGTCGCGTCCGGCCGCGAAAATGCCGCAGGCGTCCGCGCCTTCTCGCGACGACGCCGGCGGATCGATGCCGATGACGATGCGCGCCAGCTGCGGCGCTTTGTCGATGCGCGCCGCTTCGATCATGGCGCGCGTCCACAACGCGTCGGGCCGATCCTCGATGATCTCGCCGTCGATCTCCTGGCGGCCGAGCCGCGTGCCGGCGTAACGCGCCAGCACCTCGTCGAGGAACGCGGGCGACAGATGCGCGGCGTTGGCGATGGTGCCGGCGCGCGTCACGGCGGTGCGCGGGTCTGACAACAGACGCTTGATGAGCGCGGTCGGCCGCGGCGTCGTGGTGATCAACTGGCGCGGCTGCTCCCCCAGCCGCAAGCCGAACTGCAGCATGTCGAAGGCAGCGTCGGCATAGCGCCACTTGGCGAGTTCGTCGCACCACGCGGCGTCGAACTGCGGCCCGCGCAGGCTGTCGGGATCGTCGGCGGAGAAGGCTTGCGCCACCGCGCCGTTGCGCCATTCGAGGCGGCCGCGCGACGAGGTCCATTGCGGCCGCTCGCCGCGCGGCGACATGCGCAGCAGCCCGGCCGGTCCTTCGATCATCACTTCGCGTACGTCGTGTTCGCTTTCGCCGACCAGCGCGATGTGGCGCCGCCGTGCGTCGGCATAGGGGCCGCGGCCGTGCACCTGCGCGCGTACCCATTCGGCGCCGAGCCGTGTCTTGCCGGCGCCGCGGCCGCCGAGCGCGAGCCACGTCGTCCACGGCCCGCCATTGTTGGCATGCAACGGCGGCTCCTGATGGCGATGGGCCAGCGCCGCGAAGTCGGCATCAAACCTCAGCCACCGCCGCACCGGCGGCAGGTCCGTCAGCATCGCCGCCGTCAGTCCGGCTTGCGACGAACGCGTCAATGCGGCGCGCAAGGTCGCGACGGAATTCATCGAGGTCTCGGGGCAAATCTTGTCGTGCAATGTCGTAATCGTCGGTCGCGTCGTCTCGGGCACTGTCGTCATTGGCAATCTCTTGTTCGGGCGAAACGCCGTTGCGCATGAAATGAATCGTGCGCAGCGTCTGCGTCAAAGTTGCGAGCGCGCGGGCGCGGCGTTCGCCGTCGCCGATGCGGCGGCCGCGGCTGTCATTGCGGCCTTGCTCCTCGGCTTCGATCTCTCGCAGCACCAAAGCTTCGAGCCGGTCGAGGGCGCTCTTCTGCTCCCATCCCTCCGCGAGCGGTGGGGAGGGGGGTAGTTCTTTATTCAAAGCCTGCGCTTGCGCGAGCAGCTCAAGCGCGACCGGCACTTCGCGTGGCTTGTGCTTGCGCACGCGGCGGCTTTTCCAGTTTTCGGTGACGACCAGCCGCTGGATGTTGCGTGAACTGACGTCGAAATCCGTGGCGATGAGGTCGACAGGGCGCTCGGTCTCTTCGTAGGCGTGCTTGAGGGCCGCGATGAGCTTCGCGGTGTATCGCGCCATGGCGATGCTCCGTTTGTCAGGTTTGTATTGGGAATGCGGGCGATGCGGCGGCTTAAGCCGGACGCGGATCGCGACGCTGGGGCAAATCTAGCGGATCAGCGTTACGCTGTCAAGGATTTTAATCTTATAATTAGGTTATAAAAATATGGTAGCAATCTTGCTCTCGGGGGCATTCGGCCCGGCAACAAGGATGCTGAAAGATGCCGAATGGGCCGCCTAAAACTCCCAAGAAAAAATCACAAATTGATCAAAGAGAGCAGATCGCAAGCAATACCTCTGACGGGCAGCCGTCCATTGATATAGCGGCACTTATCAAGGCAATAAAAGATGAAGGCATAGCCTATCGTCGTGAAGAACGGCGCGAAGATTTTGGAAAGGCACGCCGCGAGCGGATAACAATTGTTTTGATTACTTTGACGTTCTTGGCGGTCTGCTATCAAGTTTACGAAATGATCAAAGTCTATGAGCCAATCCATGCGCAAGCCATTGCATCAGGCAAACAGGCCGAAGCTTCCGACAAGGCGGCCGGTGCAACGGTGCGGGCCGCTGATGCCACCGCCAAGGCGGCCGATGCTGCGGTTAAACAATCTGAGATCGCAACACGGCAGGCTGAAAATTCAAACAAGGCCGTGGCACAAAGTCAGAGAGCGTGGGTCGGCCCTCGCAATGCAAGATCGGACAGATCGCCTGAGTTGAATAAGGATTTTAGCGCAATAATAGAATATCAAAATTCCGGTAGAGAGCCAGCAATTGAAACGACGTTTGATAGCGATATTTTCGTCGCCACCAACGATACGTCGCATCTCTTGGAAGCGACTGCACGTATCAGTAAATTTATAAGTGAATGTAAAACGAGATGGACCCCAACTCAGGCGACAGTTGTATTTCCTTCGGTTGGTGGTTTTGGTGGCGGCTATCAGATGACTAAAGCGCTTCTCGGTGAAGAGGTCGATCAAGTAGTCGTTGATGGCGACAAGATAGTTTTTCTAAGTGGCTGTTTCGTCTATAAAAGCGTTGGTGAAATTCACCGCAGTTCGTTTTGCTATTATTTCAAAGCACAAAAGACACAGCCTGCTAATTGGAATATTTGTGCGGTGGGAAATGATGCCGACTGAATTAAACGTAGCTAACTGTATCGCAAAAGCTAATCCGTCGTCGTCCAACGACGCCGTAATAAGATTTAATATGGCGTCTTTGCGCTCAAGCGAAATAGGCTGGTCGGCGGCCTAGTGGCTCTGATATAATGAGCCTAGGAACCCGGCATTAAAATATATTCTGGAATAGGTGGCGTCTTGGTCCAAAAGAACCCGCACGTTGGGTCGAGCTTTGAAAGCTGGCTGGATCAAGAAAGCATTCGCGACGAGGTTACCTCCGCGGCGGAGACAGCCGTTCATCTACTCACGGATGACGAACGCGCCGAGATTGCCGACGCGCGCAAAGGCGAGTTCGCTTCGGATCAAGACGTCACCGCGTTCTGGAAGCGTAACGGCATAAAGGATCGTTCCAAATCATGACCGTCATCCTGAGGTGGCCGCGCGGAGCGCGGCCCTCGAAGGATAGACGCCAAGTTCTTGAAGATGTTGGCCGTCGCCCTTCGAGGCTCGATGCGCTCGCACCTCAGGGTGACGGATTTAGTTGCGGGCGGCCCTCTACCACCCGGCCCATAAGTTACCGCCCACCCGCTAATTTCCGTTAAACTTTACTAATCGTTTACCAAAACGCCCCAAGACTAGGCACGGCGGCGTTTCTGGACGTTTGACCGCGCGGGCACCCGTGCGGGCAGGTATTCGGATCGCGCCGCAAGGCGGCCCATGATGGGGCCTAACTTGAAGAGCCGTCGCGATGGATGGTCGGGCAAGCCTCGCTCAATCACTAAAGCCAAAACTGACACGGCGCGCCGCGGGCGACACGCGGCCGCATGCGCATGGGCGTTCCTTTGGCTGGCTCGCCGCCAACCCGGCGCTGCGCATGGCGCGACGCTGGATCACGGCAATCATCGAATTTCCCGTGCCGCGCGGCGCCGGTTCGTCCGCCGCCGCTCTGCTATTGCTCGCCAGTGCCAGCTACGGCGCGGTCAAGGGCGATCACGTCGCCGACATCGTCGCGCAGCTGCAGGACATCGCAGATAGCACGGCCAATGGCGCCGGCTTCGGCATCACCGAGGTCGCGCTCGCCGGCCAGCACGAAGTCGGCCGCGAAAACATTCTCGCCGCCGCCGGCATCACCGGCCGTTCGTCGCTGCTGCTGCTCGACGCCGCCAAGATGCGCGCCGGGCTGCTGGCGAA
>JANMSH010000129.1:0-16915 GCA_031389105.1 Hyphomicrobiales bacterium | reverse complement strand
TCGGCCGCGGCCTTGCGCATGATGACGTCGGTGACGCTGCCGGCGGCGATCGAGACCACCACGCGGATCGGACGATCCGGATAGGTTTGTGCTTGGGCCGTGCCGGCGGCGCAGACCAGCAGCAGACTAGCTATTGCCTTGACGATCCTCTGCATGACGTTTCCTTCCCCATGGGATTTTTATAATTTTCCGTCGAAGGCTGCGGTGACGTAGTCGTCGACCATATTGTAGCACTGCCGTGCGGCGCCCGGATCGAACTTGCCGATGCCCGGCACGTTAGACTCAGCTTCGCAGAACGAATGCAGCAGGCCGCCGAACACCAGCATCTGCCATTTGGCGCCGGCGCCTTCCATTTCCGCTTCGAAGGCGTCGCGGTCTTTCTTCGGCACCACCGGGTCGGCCGCGCCGTGCATGACGCACACGGCAGCTTTGATGTCACCATTCTTGGCCGGCATCGATGTCAGCAGGTCACCGTGCATGCAGACGACCGCCTTCACATCCGCGCCGCTGCGCGCCAGTTCAAGCACATTGCCGCCGCCGAAGCAGAACCCGGCCGCGGCCTGCTTTCCGAGATCGCCGATACCACGTTTGTCGCTCTCGCTACGCAGTGTTTCGAGGGCGGCGGCGATGCGGCGGCGCCGTTCCGGCGCATCGGCGCGCAGCGAATTGGCGAGCGGCATTGCTTCCGGCGGGCCGTTGGCTACTTTGCCGCCGCCGTACATGTCGGCGATGAAGGCGATGTATTTGCTGCCGGCCATATCGCCGACGCGCTTGATCGCGGCGTCGCCGATGCCGAGCCAATTCGGCGAAATCAGCAACAGCGGGCGGCGGCCGGTCACCTTGTCGTCGTAGATTAGCGCGCCGTTGGCGGCGACGCTGCCGGCTTGATAATCAATTCTCTCGACCTTCACGCGCGTCCCCTTTTTAATTTGTTATTCAAGGATAATTTCCCCGATCGAACCGGTGTCGTATTGCGTGAAATAAAGCCGGCCGTTCGACATCGCGGCGATGCAACGCGGCCCGCTCTTCGGCGACGGAATGTCGTACTCGGCGATGAAGGTGCCGTCCGGCTTCATGTGGCCGATCTTGTTGGCGAAGTTCTCGGTGCACCAGAGATTGTCGTCTGGTCCGACGGTGACGCCGCGCAGCGACGCGTTCGGCGTCGGAAACACGAATTCGCTGAATGTGTTGTTGCGGTCGATGCGGCCCAGCGCATTCGAGCCGGTTTCGACAAACCAGATGTTGCCGTCGGGATGCGTGACCATGGCGCGGGGCTGCGGATCGGCGCCGGGTATCGGGAATTCCGTGACGTCGCCGTCAATGGTAATGCGCGCGACGCGGTTTCCCGCGGCTTCGCTGAACCAGAGCGCGCCGTCGCGCACCACGATCGACAGCGGCTTGCTACCCGGCGAGATGCCGGTCTTGAATTCGGTGATTGTGCCGTCCGGCGTGATGCGCCCGATTTTCCCGGCGTCGGTTTCGGAAAACCAGATATTGCCGTCCGGCCCGAGACCGATCGCATCCGGCCCCGCATTCGGCGTCGGCACGTCGAACTCTGCCAACTGGCCGTTGGTTGAGATGCGGCCGATCTTGTTGGCCTTCTTCTGAGCGAACCACAGATTGTTGTCGGCGCCCAAGCCAATACCGATCGGCGTCGCGCCGGCGGTTGGCAGCGGAAATTCCTTGAACGTCGCGGTGCGCGGATCGAAGCAGCCGATTGTCGCGGCGCCGCTTTCGCAGAACCACAGATTTTGGTCGGGGCCTTCAACACAGATGTAGGGCGCGCTGCCGGCGCTCGGGATGCGATGCTCGCGCATCGTCACGGTGCTGCGAGTCGTGGACTCTATGGTAGCAACTGACATCGATGACCCCGTACCGCGATCCAGTACATTCCGATCGCGTCAGCGCGATGCTAGCGACCGCAATCAAACCGAGTCAACGTTTGGGCTTAGCGTTTGGGCATCGCCACATTGCGGCCGGCACCATCGGGCGTTGGCAATTCCGCATGTGCGACCTTCATACGCTCAATTAATGTCATGACGCTGTCGGGAAACGGCGCGACTTTCTTCGCCATCATGTCGACATGCAGCGTCATGCTCTCGCAGGTCGCCGACACCCAGTTCTCGGTGGCGTGCACCAGTTGCTCGAACAAATGAATGCGCTTGGCGTCATAGGCGAGGAGTTGCACGGCGACGCGCAGCGGGTCTTTCTCGCCGACCTCGCGCAGATAGCGGACGTGCATTTCGGCCACCATGGTCGAATGCCCGGTTGTTTTAAGATAATCGGGGCCGAACCCGATCAGTTCATAGGCCTCGTCGACGGCGCGATCGAACAACACATTATAATAGGCCATGTTGAGATGGCCGTTGTAGTCGATCCATTGCGGCTCGACCCGCATCAGCGAAGACACGAAGGGCGCGGGTATCGCGGGCTCGCTGCGGTCCAGCATCGTTCGGATTTTCCCTAGGCGCTGATCGGATAAACCGCTTTTTCACCGCTGAGCACGCGCGCGACGTCGGTGGCGCACTTGGTCTGCAATTCCTCGAGCGCCTCGATCGAATAGAAGGCCGTGTGAGGGGAGATGATGACGTTGTCGCGCCCGAGCAGGGCGGAGTCCTTCGCCAGCGGTTCGGTCGTCACCACGTCGAGGCCGGCGCCGCCGAGCTGGCCGGCATCGAGCGCGGCAACCAGCGCCGGCTCGTCGATCAGCGGGCCGCGCGCGGTGTTGACGATGTAGGCGCCTTTTTTCATCTTGCCGAACACCTCGGCATTCATCAGGCCGCGCGTCGCCGGCAGCAACGGCGCGTGCACCGAAACGTAGTCCGAGGTTTTCAGCAGCGTGTCGAAGTCGACGCTCTCGACGCCGGCCGCCTTGAACAGTTCCGGCTTGGCGTAAGGATCGTAGGCGATGACCTTGATGCCGAAGGCCTGCGCCTTGGGCGCGACCAGCCGGGGAATGTGGCCGAAGCCGACGAGGCCGAGCACGGTGCCCTCGATACGGCGGATCGGCACCACCGCCGGCATTTCCCAGCGGCCGCTCTGCACTAGCTTGTTCGACAGCGGAACCTTGCGGATCAGCGACAGCAGCAGCGCCATGGTGTGATCGGACACCTCGCGGATGCAGTAGTCCGGCACGTAATTGACGGCGATGCCTTTCTCCTTGGCCGCGGTGAGGTCGATATTGTCGACGCCGAGGCCGAAGCGGCCAATCGCCTTGCATTTGGTGAGCTGGGTCAGGATGTCGCGCGTCAGCTTGGCGTAGGTCACCAGGATCGCGTCGGCGTCCTTGGCGACGGCCAGAATGTCGTCGGCGTTCGCGCTTTTCGACATCAGAAAGGTCGGATTGAGCTTTGCCAGCGCGGCCTTGGCCGGGTCGAGCGAGGGGAAAACGCTATCGGTGACAGCAATCACAGGGCCGGCCATTGCAAACTCCGCATTCGCGATTGAGAAAACGCCGCGGAACCTACGACAGCGAGGTTTATCCGTCCACAGCACCGGATACGCATTTTGATGCGGATTTATGGGCTTTCGCGGTCCGCACTTGGGAACTCAGCCTTGGCGAGTTAACCAAACATTAACGATGACATGACCCGGCGGACTTCCTCGGCTATCCTGAAAAAAATAAGGGAGACGGGCTATGTTCGCCAAAATGGCGCGAGGGACGTTTCTGCTGATGATCGCCGTGATGGTGGTCGCCTGGGCGTTCTCGCTCAACAAGAGCGATGCGAGTGCGCCGCACGACGAGCAGCCGGAAGCGCCGTGGAGCGTCTACTGCTGAGTCACGCCGCTGCCATTGCCGCGCTGACGGCAGCTTTCGGCAATCGCGTTGTCACGTCACAAGCCGTTCGCGAGCAGCACGGCAATACGCTGACCTGGGTTCCCAATCAGCCGCCCGACGCCGTCATATTTCCGCAATCCACGCAAGACGTGCAACAGATCGTCGGCATCTGCGCGCAGCACCGCATGCCGATGATCCCGTTCGGCACAGGCACGTCGTTGGAAGGCCACATCAATGCGCCGCTCGGCGGCGTCTCGATCGATTTCCGCGACATGAACAAAGTGCTGGCGGTCCACGCCGAGGATCTCGACTGCGTCATCGAGCCGGGCATTACCCGCAAGGCGCTCAACGAGCACCTGCGCGACCAGGGTCTGTTCTTTCCGATCGATCCCGGTGCCGATGCTTCGCTCGGCGGCATGGCGGCGACGCGCGCCTCCGGCACCAATGCGGTCCGCTACGGCACGATGAAAGACAACGTGCTGGCGATGAAGGTCGTGCTGGCGAACGGCGACATCATGAGCACCGCGACCCGCGCCAGAAAATCATCGTCCGGTTACGATCTCACGCGGCTGATCGTCGGCTCGGAAGGAACGCTCGGCATCATCACCGAATTGACGCTGAAGCTGTCCGGCATTCCCGAAGCCATCGCCTCCGGCGTGTGCCCCTTTCCCTCGGTCGATGCCGCCTGCAAGGCCACAATCCTCACCATCCAGTCCGGCATCCCGGTCGCGCGCATCGAGTTGCTCGACGCGTTGCAGATCAAGGCGGTCAATGGCTACTCGAAACTCACGCTGCCCGAGGTGCCGACTTTGTTCGTCGAATTCCACGGCTCCGACGCCGGCGTCGCCGAGCAGTCGCAGCGCTTCGGCGAAATCGTCGCGGAACTCGGCGGCGGCCCGTTCGATTGGGCCACCAAGCCGGAAGACCGCACCAGGCTCTGGCAGGCACGGCACGACGGCTATTGGGCGGGGCGGCATTTGCGGCCCGGCGCCTCGGCCTTCGCCACCGACGTTTGTGTGCCGATCTCGCGGCTGGCCGAATGCGTCAATGCGACCCAGCGCGAGATTGCCGAATTGAACCTGGTGGCGCCGATCCTGGGCCATGTCGGCGACGGCAATTTCCACCTGACGCTGCTGGTCGACATGGATGACGCCGACGAGGTTGGACGCGCGAAAATCCTGATGGAGCGGCTGGTTGAGCTGGCGCTGGCGATGGACGGCACCTGCACCGGCGAGCACGGCGTCGGCCAAGGCAAGATGAAATATCTCCTGGCCGAGCATGGGGCGCCCGCGCTCGGCGTCATGGCCTCGATCAAGCGTGCGCTCGACCCGCAGAATCTCATGAATCCAGGCAAGATCGTCGCACTCTGAACGTCCAGACATAGAATTGCCGCCAAAGATCGGCAAAACTGGCGTACATTTCACATCGTTGGGTACGGGCGCGATCGAGCGCTGGAGTTGGCGTTGCAAACCACTTTGCTCGGATTGGCGATTGCGATCATTCTGGCGCTGGTGGCAGCGCTGGTGGGTCCGCTGCTGATCGATTGGCGCGGCCACCGTTCGATCTTCGAAACGCAGGCCAGCCGTTTGCTCGGCGTCGACGTGCGCGTCACCGGCGAAATCGACGCCCGGCTGCTGCCGTCGCCGCGCCTCACATTACACGCCATCGAAATCGGAACCGGCGATGGCAAGATCCGCGCCCGTTCGCTCGGCATCGAATTCGCGCTGGGCCCGCTGATGCGCGGCGAGTGGCGGGCGTCGGACCTGCATCTGGCGGGACCGCAAATCAGCCTTGGTCTCGACCCATCCGGCCGTGTGCAGGCGCCGAACATCGCGGTCGGCTTCGACCCCGATGCGCTGGCCATCGATCGGCTGACGATCGAGGACGGCAAGGTCACGATCGCCGACGCCTCGAACGGCGCTACCGTGACGCTCGACCGGCTGTGGTTCAACGGCGAGGCGCGCTCGCTGATCGGGCCGCTCAAGGGAGAGGGCGCCGTCACCGTCGGCGGCGAGCTTTATCCGTTCCGCATTTCCGCCGGGCGTTACGGCGATGACGCCGGTATGCGCCTGCGCGTCAATATCGATCCGGTCAATTATCCGCTCAGCATCGAGACCGAAGGTGCGTTGATGCTCGCCGGGGGCGCGCCGAAGTTCGACGGCGCATTCAGTTTGGCACGGCCGGTTGGCATTGCTTCGCGCAGCGCCGCCTCTGTCACCCAGCCTTGGCGCGTCAGCGGCAAGATCAAGGCCAGTGCCGCCGCGGCATTGTTGCAGCAGATCGAATTCCAGTACGGCTCGGAGGAGCAAGGTCTCAAGCTGACCGGCGTCGCCGATTTCCAGTTCGGCCGGCGTCCGCGCTTCGATGGTGTGTTGTCCGGCCGGCAAATCGAACTCGATCGCGCGCTGGCCGCCGGCGACGGCAAACGTCCGCTGCCCGCCGCCGCGATCCGGCAACTGGCCGAGTTGGCTGGCGCCGCCTTCCGTCCGACGATCCCGATCCAAATTGGTGTTGGAATTGATCAAATCACGCTCGGTGGCAACACGGTTCAGAACTTGCGCGGCGACATCACCACCGACGCGCAAGGCTGGAATTTGGACCGCTTCGAATTTCGCGCGCCCGGCTTTACGCAAGTTCGGCTGAGCGGACATCTTGCGGTGGGCGCGGCGGGCGTTTCCTTCACCGGTCCGGCCGAACTCGACGCCAGCGATCCGAAAGCGCTCGCCGCCTGGCTCGAGGGCAATGGCGACAGCGCGCAAAGCGACTTGCGACCGTTGAAGCTGCGTGGCGACGTCACGCTAGCCAGCGACAAGATCGCGGTCGAGCGCCTCCGGGCCGAGTTCGACCGCAAGACGATCACCGGCCGCGTCGCCTATGTGGTGGCCGCGGGGACCAAGCCCGCCAAGCTCGACGCCGAACTGAATGCGCCGGAACTCGATATCGACACCGCGCTCGGGTTCGGCAACGCGCTGCTCGCCGGTTCGAATATCGAGCGCCCGCACGATATGACGATTGCCGCCGATATCGGCCGCGCCACCATTGCCGGCATCGTGGCGCGCAATGCCAGCGCTAGATTGAAGGTCGACGCCGCCGGGTTGCAGATCGACAAGCTCTCGGTCGCCGATCTCGGCGGCACCAGCTTTTCGGCGAGCGGCCGCATTGTCACAACGGCGCCGTCGCCGCAGGGAAACATGCGCGTCGATCTCGATGCGCCGGATATGACGCCGGTGATGGCCTTGCTGGCGCGGTTTGCGCCGCAGACTGCGCAGGCGCTCGGCCGCAGCGCGCCGATGATGGCGCCGGCCAAGCTGCGTGCGCGTTTGACCATCGACGGTGCCAATCCGGTGGCGCTGGCCAAGCTCGGCATCGAGGGCAGTCTCGGCAAAGTGCGCGTCGCGTTGAACGGGCAGGCCAATGCCGACCCGATTGCCTTCAACTTCGGCGATATCCGGCTGGACGGCAAATTTGAAGCCGACGATGGCAAGGCTCTGGTGGCCTTGCTGGGACTCAACCGCGCCGTCGCCGCGAATGCCGGGCCGGGCGCTTTCACCTTCAACGCCAGCGGGCCGGCGCAAGGCGAAATGCAGCTTGAAAGCCGGTTGATCGCCGGCGGCCTCGACGCCGGTATCAAGGGCACCGCCCGGTTGTTTGTGGACAGTCCTTCGGCGGCATTGCGTGCGACCATCGTGCGCGCCGATGTCTCGCCATTGCGCATGTCGGGTGGACAGACGGCGCTGCCGCTCGCAGCCGCGGCCCGCGTGATCGTCGCGGGTAAAGATTTATCGCTCGCCGACATTAACGCCACGATTGCCGGAACGGCCGTGCGCGGAAAACTGAG
The DNA here is from genome assembly GCA_031389105.1 of Hyphomicrobiales bacterium. Classification (GTDB taxonomy): domain Bacteria; phylum Pseudomonadota; class Alphaproteobacteria; order Rhizobiales; family Xanthobacteraceae; genus Pseudolabrys. The sequence goes on along the minus strand of JANMSH010000129.1, from coordinate 9,299 downwards.
CGTCACGCTGCAACGGCCAAGCCGCATCCAGGGTGAGATCGAGGCCGATACTGTCGATGGCGCCGGTGTGGTCGCGTTGGCAATCGGCATGCCGGCGGCAGCCGGACCCGCCAACGCATGGGGCTGGTCGAGCGAGCCGTTCAGTGATGGCGTCTTCGGCAACTTTACCGGGCAGGTGACGCTCAAGGCCCGGCGCCTCGATCTGGTGCAGCGGTTGGCGGTGCGCGAATTCCGCGCCACACTGCAACTGGGCAAAGATGAGTTCGTTGCCGACGACATCACAGGCGATCTGGCCGGCGGCCGCCTTGCCGGGCGGATTTCATTCAATGGCGCCGGGGACGGCCTCAAGACGCAAGCCAAGTTTTCCATCGCAGGCGCCGACGCCGCGATATTTCTGCCGGCAACAGCACGGCCGCCGATCACCGGATCGCTCGGCCTGACGGCCGAGTTCGAAGGCGGGGGCTTGAGTCCGGTCGCACTGATCGGATCGCTGCAAGGTGCCGGCAAGGTCACGCTCGCCAACGGCCAGTTTTCCGGGCTCGACCCGCGGACATTCGATGCCGTGACGCGCGCCGTCGATCTGGGATTGCCGATTGACGGAACGCGCATCGGCGACGTGGTGCGCAAGGCGCTGGACAGCGGTCAACTGACCGTCAAACAAGCCGACGGCACACTTGCGGTCAATGCCGGACAAGTGCGGTTGAGCAACGTCGCCATCGACAGCAAGGATGCGGCATTGTCGCTGGGCGGCGATATCGATCTCACTGACGGGTCGATCGGCGCGCGGCTCGTGCTGTCGGGATCGACCACGGCTGCCGGCGCCCGGCCGGACATCTTCATGGCGCTGCAAGGATCGGCCGCCATACCGTCGCGCACCATCGACGTGTCGGCCTTGACCGGATGGTTGACGCTGCGGGCGGTGGAAAATCAGTCGAAGCGATTGCGGGCGATCGAAGAGCAAACGCCGCAACAAATACCGGTGCCGAGGGGCGAACTGGCGCCCGCTTTGCCGGCACCGGTCGATATCAGGCCGGCACCCGCGCCTGCGAATTGACGCGCCTCAGTCGGTTTGCAGAGCCGTTGCGGTTGCGCGCGGGCTGCCCGCCTCGCGCGCTGTGCTTTGCTTGTTGCGCCCGGCGCCGTTCAGTGCGCGATAGTGGTCGAGGACGAACAGACGGATGGCGGACGACAGATTGCCGTGACGGCGATCGGTATCGATCGAAGCCACCAGGTCCGATAGCGTCAGATCGCGGCCGGTCGCGATCTCTTTCAGCCCTTTCCAAAAAGCTTCTTCAAGGCTGACGCTCGTCTTGTGACCGGCGACGACGATGGAGCGTTTGATAACCGGCGACTTCATCAACGGTCTCCTGTTTCGATCCGGTGCCGATCCAGATCGCGGCTGGCTTTTTTCTGCTGCGCGTCTTCGAGTTTGCGCCCATGTTTGGGCTGGCCGTGGGCAAGCCGATTAGTTTGCGCAAGCTGCTCGCTGTCGCGGCGCTTGGCCTGTTTCCGGACGGCTCGAAGATTGATCAACTCGGCCATACCAAAAGTCCTAGCGGTACCGACTACGTCGCCGCCAATACGCCGACATGGCTGCAGAATGCCGTCGGCGACAATTCCGGCCAACGAATCCCAAGACTGTGTTGGTGACTTTGTGGGATACAACCGAGGTATTTCAACACACGGTTAGTTGATCACAATAGATATCGATGTGAACGTCAGGAATACCATCAGAGACTAGCGGTATAATTATCCCGGTACGAGGACGTTTACCAATATCTATTGAGCATTCGAGTAGTCTTACTATCGAAGTCATAAAATATACTGTCGTTATATCCTTATGGATTATCTCACATAGTGATATTTGATTATATAAGGTCAGTGGAATAGTAACCGGATACGCATCGCGATAAGCCCATTACATTCAAAGCTTCGAATGCTCTTTCGGCGATATATGCTGTCGCGTTGTCGCGGTGCGTGAATGGGCGCGAGATTTCGGCCCGTGGGCGAGGCCGCGGCTCAACGTATCCACCGGAATTAGCGGGGGCGCGTCATCTGGTCGGGGCGCACCAGACGATCGAAATCGGCGCCGGAGACAAACCCGAGCCGCATGGCTTCCTCGCGCAATGTCGTGCCGTTGGCGTGCGCAGCTTTCGCAACCTGCGCCGCTTTGTCGTAGCCGATGCGCGGCGCGAGCGCGGTCACCAGCATCAGCGAGCGCTGCATCAACTCGGCGATGCGCGGCTCGTTGGCCTTTATGCCGACGACGCAATTGTCGGTGAACGAGTTGACCGCGTCGCCGAGCAGCCTGATCGACTGCAGCATCGCGTAGGCCATGACCGGCTTGTAGACGTTGAGTTCGAAATGGCCCTGGCTGCCGGCCACTGTGATCGACGTGTTGTTGCCGAACACCTGGCAGCACACCATCGTCAGCGCTTCGCTCTGCGTCGGATTGGTCTTGCCCGGCATGATCGAGGAGCCGAGTTCGTTGCTCGGCAAAATCAACTCGCCGAGGCCCGACCGCGGACCGGAGCCGAGCAGGCGGATATCGTTGGCGATCTTGAACAGCGCGGTAGCCGCCGCATTGATCGCCCCGTGCACGAACACATAGGCGTCGTGACCGGCCATGTGCTCGAACTTGTTCGGTGCGCTGACGAACGGCAGCTTGGTCAGCGCCGCGATACGCTTGGCGAAGGCTTTGGCGAATTTCGGCTTTGAATTGAGTCCGGTGCCGACCGCGGTGCCGCCTTGCGCCAGCGGGTACAGTTCGCGCTGCGCCAGCTTCAGCCGCGCTGCCGCGGATTTTACCTGCGCGGCGTAACCGGAAAATTCCTGGCCGAGCGTGACCGGCGTCGCGTCCATCGTATGCGTGCGGCCGATCTTGACGATCTTGGCGAATTCCTTGGCCTTTTTCTCCAGTGCGCGCTGTAATCCGTCGAGCGCCGGCAACAGATGCCGCGCGATCTCGAGGGCGGCGGCGATATGCATGGCGGACGGCACCGAGTCGTTCGACGACTGGCTCATGTTGACGTGATCGTTGGGATGCACCGGTTTCTTCGAGCCGAGTTCGCCGCCGAGCGCGAGGTTGGCGCTGTTCGCGATCACCTCATTGACGTTCATGTTGGTCTGGGTGCCGGAGCCGGTCTGCCACACCAGCAGCGGGAAATTGTCGTCCATCTTGCCGTCGGCAATATCCTTGGCGACGGCGGCGATGGCCTTGGCGCGCTTGGCGTCGAGGCCGCCGAGATCGCGGTTCACCTCCGCCGCGGCCAGTTTGACCAGGCCGAGCGCACGCACCATCTCGATCGGCATGCGTTCGGTGCCGATGCGGAAATTGTGCAGCGAGCGCTGGGTCTGCGCGCCCCATAATTTATCGGCGGGGATATCCAGCGGACCGAAGGCGTCGCTCTCGACACGAGTTTTCTGGCGCGTCTTCGTCGGCTGCTTACTCATTACGGATGACTTCGCCTGTTATTTTTTGCGGAACCGGTCGAGGCGCACCACTTCGCCGCCGCCGCTGGGCTTGTCGGGTTTGGGATCCGGCACCGCCGTGAGAACAGGCGGCGCGGGTGCCGGCTTTTCCGGCGCGAAACCGGCCGGCACGCCGGCGGGAAAGCGCTTCTTCTTGTTCGGCTTGTCTTTGTCCTGGGTAATGGCGGACGCAGGCGGCTCACTGCCTTCGACGACTTCTTCGAATTGCAGGCCGAATTGCACCGACGGATCGACGAAGGCGCTGATCGCCTCGAATGGAATGCTGAGCCGCTCGGTAATGCCGCCGAACGACAGCCCGACTTCAAAGCCGGTGTCGCTCACCGTCAGGTCCCAGAACTGGTGCTGTAGGATGACCGTCATTTCTTCCGGATACTGCGCGCGCAGCCGCTCCGACATGCGCACGCCGTCGGCATGGGTATCGAAGGTGATGAAGAAATGATGGTCGCCCGGCAGGCCTTTTTTGGCGGCGTCGGTCAGGACACTGCGCACCACGCCGCGTAGGGCTTGCTGGGTCAGGAGATCGTAGCGAATTTGGTCGGCCATGCGGGTCAGAATCTGCTTTGGAGTTTCGGCCGATGCTATCCCCGCGCCGGGCTTTGCGCCACGGCGGGGGCGACGAAATCCGCCCGGAAAATGAAGTGGAGGCTTCTGTTGCCAGGTGCCTCCGAACCCCGCCTAACCGCTGCTAAGACGGCTAGGGCTTGCAGGCTTGGTTAAACAAACCGCTTACGCGGCCTGAGCAACCGGAGCATAGTTGTCATTTGCAACTACGATTTGGCCCGATAACGGCGGAACCATGCCGAGCAAAAGTACGTCCTTTACGCCCTCGTCGATCCTATTTCGCCCCCGCCCAAGCCCTCCTTCATGACCGAAGGTCAGGGCTTGGGTGGAGGCGCCGGGTACTGCCCCCGGGTCCGAAAGGTTTATTACGACGTCCGTTTATCGCCATAGCCGGGTTGCCCCGGCAGGGATGAATATAGGGACAAATCGTTGACGAAAGAAGGCATGTTTCACGGGTAAAAAATCCTAAAAAAAGGACCTTTTTAGGCCTCGGGCCAATCATCAGTTGTTATATTTCCATTGTACTAGAAATATGGTTGATGGCCGCGCTCTTTTGTGAGATTCTCTCGCGCATGAAAATCGATGACGCCGCCGCGCGACTGGAAGCATTGGGCAATCCGACCCGCCTGCAAATCTATCGGGCGCTGGTGCGTGCCGGGGAAGCGGGAATGCCGGTTGGTAAGCTGCAGGCCAAGCTCAACATCGCGGCTTCTACGCTGTCGCATCACATCAAGTCGCTGGTCACCGTCGATCTAATTGTGCAGGAGCGGCAAAGCACGACGCTGATCTGCCGCGCCAACTACGAACTAATGCAGGGCCTGGTCGATTTTCTCGCCGCCGAATGTTGCGTCGAGGCGGTGTGCGGCCCCGCGCAGAAGAAGGGCCAGGCCGCCTGAATTTTGTCTCTTAATTCGGTAGTTCCGGGAGGATGGTATGAAGGACGAGGCAGGCAGGAAAGTTGCGATCATCGGCGCCGGCCCGGTCGGTCTCGCCGCCGCGGCGCACGCGCTGGAGCGCGGCTGGACGCCGCTGGTTCTGGAAGCCGGCCCGCAAGCCGGCCGTGCCATACGGCAGTGGAGCCATGTGCGGCTGTTCTCACCGTGGGAATATAATGTCGACAAAGCCGCCGCGCGTCTGCTGGCGACGACCGGGTGGAATTCGCCGGACCCGCAGTACTACCCGACCGGCGGCGAACTGCTCGAGCGCTATCTTGAGCCGCTGGCGACGCGGACGCCGCTCAAGGATCACATCCAGACATCGAGCCGCGTCACGGCGATCAGCCGCGTCGGTTTCGACAAGGTGAAGACCAAAGGCCGCGAACACGCGCCATTCGAAATTCATTATCAGAACGGCGCCGGTCCGAAGACCGTGCGTGCCGACGCGATCATCGACGCCTCAGGCACCTGGTCGACGCCGAACGCGGCTGGCGCGAATGGTCTTGCCGCAATGGGCGAAGGCGCCGCGGCCGCGCGCATCGCCTACGCAATGCCCGATGTGATCGGCCAGGATCGTTCACGGTACGCAGGCAAGACCGTTGCCGTGTTGGGTAGCGGCCATTCTGCCACGGGCAGCCTGATCGATCTCGCCGCGCTGAAAGAGCTAGCACCGGAAACCAATGTGATCTGGCTGGTGCGCGGCGACAATCCGGCGAAAGCATTCGGCGGCGGCGCCAACGACAAACTCGCCGCACGTGGCCAGTTAGGCGCCGAACTCGCGCGGCTGGTCGAGACGGGCAAAGTGAGCGTGGAGGCCGGCTTCCGTGTCTCGCATTTCGACCTGAAGGATGGCCGTCTGCGCGTCGGCGCTGGCTCGTCGTGCTGCGGACGCCACGTCATCGCCGACGAGTTGATCGTGGCGACCGGTTTTCGGCCCGACCTGTCGTTTGTCGGCGAACTTCGTATCGCGCTCGATCCGGCGCTCGACTGTCCGCCGGCGCTGGCGCCGCTGATCGATCCGAACCAGCATAGTTGCGGCACGGTGCGGCCGCATGGCGCGCGCGAACTCTCGCAACCGGAGCCGGGCTTCTATTTCGCCGGCATGAAATCGTATGGCCGCGCGCCGACTTTTCTGATGATGACCGGGTACGAACAGGTGCGCTCGATCATGGCCGAACTTGCCGGCGACCACGCCGCTGCGGAACGTGTCGAACTGATATTGCCCGAGACCGGCGTATGCAGCCGCGCCAGCGCGCCTGCAAACAATTGCAGCAGTGCCGTGGCCGCATCGAAGGCCGATGCGTCTGCGTGCTGCGATTAATCGGAGGAAGCGATGACTGATCGTCCATTCAACGTTCTTTTTCTCTGCACCGGCAACTCGGCGCGCTCGATCATTGGCGAAGCTATCCTGAACAAAGCCGGGAAGGGGCGCTTTCGCGCTTACAGCGCCGGGAGTCAGCCGAAGGGGCAGATCAATCCCCACACCATCGAGTTGCTGAAAGGACTCGGTTACGACACCTCGGCCTATCGCTCGAAATCGTGGAGCGAGTTCACCGAGCCCTCCGCGCCCAAATTCGATTTCGTGTTCACGGTTTGCGACAACGCGGCGGCCGAAGCGTGCCCGTTCTGGCCCGGTCAGCCGATGACCGCGCATTGGGGCATTCCGGATCCGGCCGAAGCTAACGGGAGCGCGGCCGAAATCGGCTTGGCGTTCAAGGAGGCGTACCGGCTGCTCAACCAGCGCATCGGGATATTCATAGCGTTGCCGATCGATAGCCTCAACCGGCTCAGTCTGATGAACCGGCTGAAAGAAATCGGCCGCGGCGAAGGCGCGACGGCCGCAGTTGGCATAGCAACCTGATGCCGAACCTTGCACGGCGCCTGGTGTCCGAGGGGCTGGGCACGGCCCTTCTGCTGGCCGCGGTGGTCGGCTCCGGCATCATGGCGCAAAGACTCTCTGGCGGAAACGAGGCGCTCGCGCTTCTGTGCAACACGATTGCGACCGGCGCCATTCTCTGCGTGCTGATCCTGGTGTTCGGCCCTCTGTCCGGCGCGCATTTCAACCCGGCGGTGAGCATCGCTTTCGCGCTGCGCCGCGAACTGCCGTGGGCGGAAGCCGCTACCTACACGGCGGTGCAAATCGCCGGCGGCGTCATCGGCGTATGGGCCGCGCACCTGATGTTCGAATTGCCGCTATGGCAGGTGTCGCTGACGGTGCGAACCGGCGCGGGCCAATGGCTTGCGGAATTTGTCGCGACGTTCGGATTGCTGCTGACCATCTTTGGCTGCGTCGCACGAAACCCCGCCGCCACACCTTATGCCGTCGGTCTTTATATCACCGCGGCCTACTGGTTCACGGCATCGACGTCGTTTGCCAATCCGGCGGTGACGATCGCACGCTCGCTGTCGAACACCTTTGCGGGTATCGCGCCCGCCGGAGCGCCCGGCTTCATGCTGGCCCAAATTGCCGGAATGCTTTTGGCCGTGGCTTTTGGCCGCTGGCTGTGGCGGAGCTAGCTTTTATGGAACTGCCTGCTTTTATCGCGCATTGGGCCTGAAACTGCGCTATGCCAAGCAATGGACATTGCTACCAAGCCCGGGACGGGGCCTGTCAGCGACAAGGAACACGCGTTTGAGGCCGAGAATATCGGTCTGCGCGAACTGCTGACTCAGGCGGGCGTCGACGCGGCGGTGCTGCTCAAGCAGGCCGGCATCGACGCCATCGAGAATGAGACCGCCAAGCAACTGCAACGCCTGTTGCTGGAAGAACTGCATCACCGCGTCAAAAACACCTTGGCGACCGTGATCGCCATCACCTCGCAAAGTCTGCGCAACGCTGAAACATTGGAACAAGGCCGCTTTGCCGTCGAAAACCGGTTGGTGGCCTTGGGCCGCGCGCACGATTTGCTGCTGCAGGCCAACTGGGCGATGGCGAAATTGGACATCGTGATCCGCGCCGCTATCGAGCCTTTCGACAACCGTTCGAACTCAAGATTTTCGGTGCCGGACGCTGCGCTCGAGATCAACGCCTCCGCCGTGCTGCCGCTCACGATGTCGCTCAACGAGCTCTGCACCAATGCGGTGAAATATGGTGCGCTGTCTGTGCCGGCGGGGCGCATTACCATCACGCTGTCGACCGATGAACAGGCGCAGCGCTTCACGCTCGCCTGGACCGAATCCGGCGGGCCGACGGTGCACGAGCCCAGCCGCCGCGGTTTTGGCACGCGGCTGATCAACCGGCTGGCCGATCAGCTTCATGGGCAAGTGCGGCTGCGCTACGACCCGAAAGGCGTCATATACGAACTCGACGTGCCGCTTGCCGGCTTGCGCCAGCCTGCGAACCCGCCCGCCGCAGCGTAACGCCGCTTAGCCGCTTCAGTTCGCCTTGACGCCCGCCGCTTGAATCACCGGCGACCATTTTGCCACCTGGGCCTTGAGATGAGACGCCAGCGCCGCCGGCGTCGCCTGTTCGGGCTTCACCGGCTCAGCGCCGAGTTGGGCGAGGCGTTCGACGATTTTCGGATCCTTGAGCGCCCCAAGCAACGCCGCGCTCAGTTTGTCGGCAGCCTCCTTGGGCAGACCCTTGGGAGCCCACATCGCGTGCCAGGCGGCGACTTCGAAGCCCTTGAGGCCGGACTCGTCGAGCGTCGGCAGGTCAGGCAATACGGCGAGACGCTGCTTGGTCGTGACCGCATAGCCCTTGATCTTGTTCCCCTTGATCTGTTCGGTCGTCGTCGTGGTCTGGTCGCACATCACGTCGAACTGGCCGCCGAGCAGATCGGTCATCGCCGGCCCGGTGCCTCGATAACCCACGCCGGTCAACTGCGTGTCGATCGCGCTCATGAACATCAGCGCGCAGAGATGCGACGCGGATCCGACGCCGGCATGGGCGTAAGTGACGCCGGCCTTTTTCTCTTTAAGCCAGGCGATCAGGTCTTTGATGTTTTTGGTTTCGAGCGCGGCTTTGCCGACGATGGTCATCGGCACATCGGCGATGCGGCCGATGGAGTCGAAGTTGTCGATCACGCTGTAGGGCAGGTTGGCGTACAGCGACGGCGCGGTCGCCTGCGCGATGTGCCACACCGCAACGGTGTAGCCGTCGGGCGCAGCTTTGGCGACGCGCCCCATGCCGATGGTGCCGCCGGCGCCACCGACATTCTCGACGATGACCTGCTGGCCCAGCGTGCGCGACATCGCTTCACCGATCAGGCGCGAGACCGCGTCGGTCGGCCCGCCCGCCGCGGCGGGGACGACGAGTGTGATGGCGCGCGACGGATAAGGCTGCGCCGACGCTTGCGTGACGGCGGCGAC
>JANMSH010000093.1:0-7175 GCA_031389105.1 Hyphomicrobiales bacterium | reverse complement strand
GCGTTTTACGATTCGCATGACGCTTACTTGGCCGCGATCGCGCGCGAGATGCGCAACGAATATCTGGCGATCCACAAGGCCGGGCTGATTCTTCAGATCGACGCGCCGGATCTCGCCATGGACCGCACCATGATGTACCGCGATCTCGACGACGCCGGATTCGTCAAGCGAGTCGAGGCGCATGTCGCAGCGATCAATGCCGGCATCGAGGGGATTCCGCGCGACCGCGTGCGGCTGCATGTCTGCTACGGCAATTGGGAAGGCCCGCATATTCACGACGTGCCGCTAAGCACGATCTTGCCGGCAATCTATCAGGCCAATGTCGGTGCGCTGTCGATCGAGTTCTCCAATCCGCGCCACGCACATGAATATGCCGCGCTGAAGAAGCATCCGTTGCCCAAGGACATGCTGCTGGTGCCCGGCGTGGTCGAGACCACCAGCAATTTCGTAGAGCACCCGGAAGTCGTTGCGCGCCGCATCGAGGAAGCCGTCAGTGTCGTCGGCGACCGCGAGCGCGTCATCGCCTCGACCGATTGCGGCTTCGGCACGTTCACGAACCGCGAATGGGTGATCGAACCCGCGGTATGGCTGAAGCTGCGCGCGATCCGCGAAGGCGCCGACATCGCCACGGCAAGGCTGTGGGGCAAGAAGGTGGCGTAGCGCAGACGCGCGTCATCGCCCGCATTCTTAGCGGCCCCGGGTAGGCCGTCGTCCCTTTTTCCGTTTCCTTAAAGGAAATGGAGCGCCGGGAGGCGCCAAGGGCGGCGGTGCAACCGCCCTTTGACGGGTTGGTGCGACCCGCCGCGCGCCTTGCGAGGGCGCGCGCCCCCCAATGACGTAGGGGGGCGGCGCCTCCCGGCGCTCCACTTTCGGCACGCATTGTCGGCGCACCGTTTCCTGCTCGTTTCGGCGTCACCTCGAGATGAGGCCGCGAGAGCAAAACGCTATGAGACTATATGCCTTGGGAATATTGTCAAGAGACCCGCTGACGAGGAATGAGCGCTGGGACGGTTGGTGCATACCCGCCATCGCTGCCTGCCCCTATAATCCGCCCCAACCAGGGGCTATAAGCCCGGGAAAGCAATTCAAGGGAGACGACCCATGGACCAGACCGTCCGCAAGATCAGCGCCGAGGACATCAACCCTCGTCACAACTGGGGCCGCGCGCTGCCTTCGCTCGGCATCATGGGCGTCGACTTCGAGGAGCGCGTCGATTACCGCCGCCTGCACCGCTACCGCCTCGGCCGCGCCAAGCAGGCGCTGGATAATTCCGAGCTCGGCGCGCTGCTGGTGTTCGACGTCAACAACATCCGCTACCTGACCTCGACTAAGATCGGCGAATGGGAACGCGACAAGCTGGCGCGCTGGGCGCTGCTGACCCGTACCGGCGAACCCATCCTCTGGGACTTCGGCTCCGCCGCGGTCCATCACAAGCTCTACGCGCCGTGGCTCGCGCCGGAAAATTGCAAAGCGGGATTGATCGGCCTGCGCGGCACCGTCGCGCCCGCCTTCGGCCTGATGAAGAAGCACGCCGAGGAAATCGCCTCGATCCTGCGCGAAGCCGGCGTCGCCGACATGCCGATCGGTGTCGACATCATCGAACCGCCGATGATGTTCGAATTGCAGAAGGCCGGCCTCAAGATCGAGGACGGCCAGCAGGTCATGCTGGAAGCCCGCGAGATCAAGTCGCAGGACGAGATTGCGCTGCTCAACCACGCCGCCGCGATGGTCGACGGCGCCTATCACATGGTCAATGAAGAACTCAAACCCGGCGTGCGCGAGAACGACATCGTCGCCATGGTCAACGAGTTCCTCTATCGCCACGGCTCCGACGACGTCGAGGCGGTGAACGCCGTGTCGGGCGAGCGCTGCAACCCGCATCCGCACAACTTCACCGACCGCCTGATCCGCCCCGGCGACCAGGCCTTCTTCGACATCCTGCAAGCCTTCATGGGCTATCGCACCTGCTACTACCGCACCTTCAATGTCGGCCGCGCCACGCCGGCGCAGCACGACGCCTACAAGCTGGCGCGCGAGTGGCTCGACAACGCGATGGCGCGCATCAAGCCGGGCGCCTCGACCGCGCATATCGCCGAGGCCTTCCCGAAAGCCGGCGAATTCGGATTCCCCGACGAGTTGTCGGCTTTCGGCCTGCAGTTCGCGCACGGCCTTGGCCTCGCGCTGCACGAGCGGCCGATCATCTCGCGCGTGATCTCGATGGATCACCCGACCGAGATCAAGGAAGGCATGGTGTTCGCGATCGAAACCTATTGCCCGGCGACCGACGGCTTCTCCGGCGCGCGCATCGAGGAAGAAGTCGTGGTCACCGACAAGGGCGCCCATGTGATCTCGCTGTTCCCGGCCGAGGAATTGCCGATCGCGAACAGGTATTGAACGGCGACACACCGCGCGTCCCCGCGAAAACGGGGACCCAGGCCGTGGCCAAAGAGCTGGATTTCCCGCTTACGCGGGAATGAGCGGGAGCTAACGTATCCATGGCGCCCATCATCCCCCGCTACATCTCGCCGAAGGAACGCGCGGAAACGCGCGCGCGCTGGATGCGGTTTGCCTATGGCGTTGTGGTCGCCATCCCGCTTATCGCCATCGTTATGATGTATGGCTACAGCGACCAGGCGCCGGCATGGCTGCGGACTTTCACCCTCAACCTGGACGCGGTCTTCGGCTTTCCGATTCTGGGGCTGATCCGGGCGATCGCGGCATGAGCCAGGTTCCGGCACAGGAACCAAATCGCTTCGTGCGGCTTGATATCCGCAACTCAGGGAGGCGACGATGGCTGAAGGCAGCAGTGGCGGTATCGGTGTGCTTGGCGTTCTGGTCGGCGCGCTGATCGTAATCGTGGTCGGCGGCGGGCTGCTGTTTGCCACCGGCAATCTCGGCAACAGCAAATCGACGACCCTGAAGGTCGAACTGCCAAAGATTACGACAACGAAATAAGACTAGGCGGCCCGGACCTGCGCCACGAACTGCTGCGCCTCGCCCTGCAAGGCGACGGCTTGGCGGTTGAGGTCGGCGACGGCTTCCAAAATCTGCTGCGCGCTCAAGTTGGTGCGGTTGGCGAACTCGCTCACCCCCGCCACGCTATTGGCGACCTGCCGCGTGCGGCTGGCGGCGCCATCGACGGTTTCGGCGATCTTGTGGGTGGCTTCGGATTGCAGCGCGACCGAACTTGTGATGGCGCGCGACACGCCCTCGATCTGTGAAATAACATTCGACATCAACTGCGTCGCGCCGCAGACGCCGTCGATGATACCGCGCACGGTGCGTGTCTTGTCCTTGATGTCGGCAAGCGCCTGCGTGGTCTGACCGGCAAGCGATTTCACTTCCTGGGCCACCACCGCGAAACCGCGGCCGGCATCGCCGGCGCGCGCGGCTTCGATAGTGGCATTCAAGGCCAGTAGGTTGGTCTGGCTGGCGATCGCCTGAATCATGCTGGCGACCTTGTCGATATCGCCGACGGCGAGGCTCAACCCATCGGCATTGGTCACGGCGACATCGGCGCGCCGGGTCGCTTCGACAACCACCGCCGCGGCGCTTGCCAATTGACTGTCGATATCGCGCATAGCCATCGAGAGTTCATCGATGGCGTTGGACACCGTGCGGGCCACCGCCGTGGTTTCTTCCGCGACCACCGCCGCGGAGCGCGCGTGCGAACCGGATTCGTCGGCCGCGCCGCTCATCGAGCGTGCCGACTCATCGAGCTGCGCGGCGGCGCTCGCCAATGCGGCGGTGACGCTGAGGATTTTGGTTTCGAAACTGCCGGCAAGCCGGTCGAGCGCGCTGCGCTTGTCGGCGGCGGCCTGCTCGCGGGCGCGATGGCGCAATTGTTGCGCCTCGAGCAAGGCGATAGCGTTGTCGCGGAACACCAGCACGGCCCTTGCCATGGTGCCGACTTCGTCGGCGCGCCGGAGTCCGTCGATCGGCGTTTCGAACCGGCCTTGCGTGATCTCGCGCATGACATTGGCCAGCCGCCGCAGCGGACCCGCCACCGAGCGGTGCGCCAGGAGCATCGCCACGACGATGGTCGCCAGCGTGCCGCCAATCAATACGCTCAGCACAACATTGTAGGTCCATGCCTTCTCGGCGGCCGCGACCGCCACCGCGACATTGGCCTCGCCACCCAAAATGTTGATCAGCCGGTTGATGCTGGTCGCGGCGTCGACCAGCGCCGGATCGAATTTGAACTCGAGCATCACACGTGCGCGCTCGCGGTCGCCGTCCTTGCTCAGAGTGTGGACCGAGTTCGCGATGGCGTTGACCAGATCGAGCCGCACCAACATGCCCTGCACGTCGCCGGTGCCCTCCGGCAGATAGGCTTTGACGCCATTAAGCCAGGCCTTGGCGGCGGTGACCTGGCCATCGCGTTCCTCAATCGCCTCGCGCACTGTGTCGGTATCGGTGGTCGCCGCCATTTTGTAGGTCGCCAGCCCGACCGACGCGACGGCGATTTTCGCCTCGGTCAATGCCAGCCGCGCCGGCGCTAATTGGTTGACCAGCGCACTGTTGATCTCGTCCAGCCGATCGAGTCTTTGCAGACAGAACCAGTTGGCGAGCGCCGACATGATGCCAAGGCCGGCAATCAACACGACCGCTTTCGCGGTGACGTTAAGACGAAATTTTTGTGGTGTCGGCATGCGTCTCGCCTGAGCAGAGGGCGTTACGCTTTGCTAATCGTAGTTTCTTGGCGTTTGATTAACGGCGGTGATTTACCCGCGTCATAAACACGTCATACAACGGTGCGCGCTTGTTCTTTCAAATGCGGGAAGCGCTCGCTCAGCAACGAGCCATGATAATAAGTCGGCTTAAACGCCGGATGCGCGTGCACGTTGTCGAACCAAGTGACGACACGCGGCAAATCCTGCCAGTCCGGCATGTTGAGATCGTTCATGCGCACCAGCGCTGGCATCACCGCGACGTCGGCGAGCGTGATGTTTTTGCCCAGCAGCCACGGCCCGCCGCTGGATTCGATTTCGCGGTCCATGCGTTCATAGGCGCGCCGCAGCCGGGCAAGCGCGGCGTCCATTTCGGCTTGGGGAAAACCAGTCTGGCCCATGGTCATCATGAACTCGCGGCGCAGCGGTTTTGATTCGGCCATCGCGACGAAGGCCTCGCGACTCATCTTCTGGAAGCTCGGCAGGAAAGCAAGATTGAAGGTCGGCACGCGCACGGCGGCGGCCGGCATTTCGTCGATGAAATGCATCAGCGCGCGCATGCGGGCGCGCACGACCGCGTTTTCCGGCGTGAAGCTGCCGTCCGGAAAGACTTCGTCGAGATATTCGGTGATGACGGTGGAATCTGTGACGATGGCGCCGTCGTGGTCGAGCGTCGGCACGACGCCGTTCGGATTGAGCTTGAGGTAATCGGGCTTGAGCTGGTCGCCTTCCAGCAGATTGAGCTTCACCTCGTCGAACGGCAGATTTTTCGAATTGAGAACAAAACGCACCCGCTGGCTGCAGGTCGATTGCGGCGCGTTATAGAGCGTGAAGGCCATTTCCGTCCCCATTCTTGCGGTTTTTTGTCCATCATGATGGGTCAGATAGCGGGCACAATCCATGATGAATTTATGGGCATTTTACTTGTGGCGCCCGCCGCTGCCCGATTGACTGTCAATCGTGCGCAGCCGCCGTTTTCCTCCCTTTAGGCTTAGACGGCGGCGTGAATCCTCCACCTTATGCACACAGGGCCCCCGCAAGGGGCCCTTTTTTTCTTCCCTCGCCCCTTGCGGGAGAGGGTAAGAAGCAACTGCCTACTCCAGCCCGGTGCCGACGTTCTTGTTCTCGGGCTCGAGCTTCATGCCGGCGCTGATGGCCATGGTCTCGATCAGCGCGGCGAAATCCTTGGCGAGATATCCGTCCGGATCCTTCTGCGACTGCGCGGCACCGAAGTGACCCTGCAGCACTTCGCGGGTTGCGGCGGTCACCGGCATCGGCACATCCCACTCGCGGCCGAGCGCGAGACCCAGATCGAGATCCTTGCGCAGCAGTTCGGGCGTAAACGTCGTGGTCCAGTCGAGATTGACCAAAGCCGGTGTCTTGTACTTGGTGAACATCGAACCCATGACGCCGTTGTTCATGAAGGCCAGGAAAGCGTGGCGCGGCACGCCCATCTTGTTGGCGAGCAACGTGATCTCGATCAGGTTTTCGATCACGACGCCGAGCATGACGTTGTGCGCGATCTTGCAGATACGCGCGAGTTCGCCATCGCCGACGTAAGACACGCCCTGCGGTGCGAACACTTCGATGAACGGCATCACCTTCTTGGCGTCGGCCTCGGGGCCCGACACCACCGACGACAGCTTGCCGGCCTTGATGACCTTGGCATTGCCGGAAACCGGCGCCGCGATGAAGCTGACGCCGATCTTGGTCAGACGCGCGCGAATTTCAGCGGACTCTTCGACCGAGATCGACGAGCAGTCGACGAACACCTTGGGCAGCGTCTTGCCGGTGCAGAGGCCGCCTTCGCCGAACAGCACTTCCTCGACGTCCTTGCCGGTCGAGACGATGGCGAACACCATGTCGCAGGTGGCGAGTTCGACCGGTTTATCGACCAATTTGCCGCCAGCCTTTTCAAGCGGCTCGGCCTTGGCGCGGGTTCGGTTCCAGACCGTCACATCGTGGCCGGCCTTGTTCAGGCGCTCCGCCATCGGCGTGCCCATACGGCCCGCACCGATCCAGCCAATCTTCTGCGCATTGTTCGACATGACGAAACTCTCCGTTGATTTTTTGCCGCAGCGAGGCGGAATTCAAGGGGGCTTTAGCCGTTCTGCCGCCAAATCGCCAGAGGTGCCGCGCCACACGAATAGAAGCCACCCATGCTTGTGGTCCCGGATCAAAGAGCATTATCCTGTCTGCAAGGCGGTCCTCAGGACCGCCGCTCAAAGGCCCACTAAAGAGGCCCACGGCAATAATCTGGGAGGAGCGCCGGCAGTCATGCAGGATGCGGTCACTACTCTATCCGTGGCGGATGCTGGCGTAAGCCGCGGCACCAGTCGCTGGCGGCTGGTCGCGCGCAACATATTTCCGTTCGCGGTGGTCGGCACGTTGTGGGAGATCGTCGCCTGGTCCGGCATCTTTCCGCACCGGCTGTTTCCGCCGCTCGAAGAAGTGACGCTGTCGTTCTTCAATCTCACCGTTTCCGGCGTACTGCCGCATCACGCC
>JANMSH010000091.1:0-15608 GCA_031389105.1 Hyphomicrobiales bacterium | reverse complement strand
GGCAAAGACCGTGGCGTCGGCGGATTTGCCGTGACCCTCCCCACACGCGCAAGCGCGCGCGGGGAGGAGAGCGTTACGCCCTTTTCATCCGGCCCCAGGTCTTGAGCGCGGACCAGATGCCGCGCTCAAGCCGGAAGCGGTCGATCGGCGCCGACGAGTGGATGGCGCGGATGCGGTAGAGACCGACGCCGGTCCACTGGAAGCCGCACTTCTCCAGCACCCGGCGCGACGCCGGGTTGGTGACGCGCGCGCCTGCCTGCAACGACTTGTGCTCGAGATCGGTGAAGGCATAGTCGATCACGGCGTGCAGCGCCTCGGTGGCATAGCCTTTGCCCCAATAGGGCACGCCCAGCCAGTAGCCGAGCTCCGGCGCCTCGTCCTGCATCTGCGGATCCTGCACCAGGCCGCAGGCGCCGATGACGGTCGCGTCACGCAGCGTGATCAGGAACACGGCTTCGCCACCGGCTTTGTTGGCGCCGCTGATAAAATTCTCGGCGTCCGTGGTTTTGTACGGATGCGGAATACGCGCGGTGTTTTCGGCGATGCGGCGGTCGTTTGCGAGCGCTGCTACCGCTTTAGCGTCCTCGAGGCGCGGCGCGCGCATGGCCAGCCGCTTGGTCTCAAGGACGGGGATACTGGCTTCGTGGAACGTCTCTCTTGGTATTTCTTCCAGCAAGGTCATGGCGCGGGCTCCAGTTTCGAACTCGGAATTGAGTTCTGAAATGCGAAGAGGGGGAGCCGGTCAACCGTCTCCCCCTCTCGAAGCCCATGAGCCCCGCCGGTTTGACTAGTGACCGGCAGACCTCGATTTTTGGTCTACCTTTTATTCGGCCGCTGCTTCCATCATCGGGACGACGGAGACGTAGGTGCGGCCTTTGGCTTTAGTTGCGAACTGAACTTTTCCGTCGACGAGCGCGAACAGCGTGTGATCTTTGCCCACGCCGACATTGCGGCCGGCATGCCACGTGGTACCGCGCTGACGTACGAGGATGTTGCCGGCGATCGCGGCCTGGCCGCCCGACTTCTTCAAGCCAAGACGACGGCCCGCGCTATCGCGGCCGTTGCGTGAAGATCCGCCTGCTTTTTTATGTGCCATCGAACTGCTCTCTCAATTTCACTTCATGCTTGCGCATGATTTTATCCGAAAACCGGGTCCCACTTTTCGGGATCATGCGCGGTTACATACACCGATTCCGTGAAGGAATCATCTCACTTTTTCTTGTCGCTTTTCTTATCGGTTTTCTTATCGGTTTTCTTGCCCTTTGCGGCGGGCTTCTTGCGGGCCGGGGCCTTGGCGGCGGCCTTTTTGGCCTTGGTTTTCGCCGGTTTGGCTTCCGCGGTGGCCGCATCGCCTTCCAGCTTCGGCTTAGGCTCGCGCCTGGGCCGCGGCGGCGGGTTCTGCGAGGGCTTGGCTCCGCCGGTCAGGATCTCGGTGATACGAATCATCGAAAACTCGTGACGGAAACCGCGCTTACGGCGCGAATTCTTGCGCCGGCGCTTCTTGAAGGCGATGACTTTGTCGCCACGCGTGTGCTGAAGCACCTCGCCGGCCACCATGGCGCCCGAAATGGTCGGGGCGCCGATCTGCGGAGTGTCGCCGCCCAGCAGTAGCACTTCGCCGAACTCGATAACCTTGCCCGGTTCGGCCTCGACGCGGTCGATCCGGATGACATCTTCAGCCGCGACGCGGTACTGCTTACCGCCGGCTTTAATGACTGCGAACATCGTTTTTTCCTCAGTGTTCGGTTCCGGCCTCGGACTATTCCGGGCCAGCTTCTTTCAGTCGGTTTTTGCTTGTGTTTTGAAGGGCTTAACAGCCCTCAAAAAAGCATGCGGACCCAAAGGTCCGCAATGGCATGCTTATGAAGGGGAACGGGCCGATCTGTCAAGAAATCCGGCCATTTTTGCGAGACCGCCGGCCCGGGCCGGATTAACCAAAACCGCCCAGCATCGCCGTCTCAGGAGGCCGTTTTGGCCGACACCGGAGCAGCGGCGCTTTCGCCGTCATGAGCCGAATGCGCCAGCCGGTAGCCGACGCCAAGTTCGGTCACCAGGATTTTCAGCGAATCCGGATTGGGCTCGATCTTCTGGCGCAGCTTGCGCACGAAGATGCGCAGGTAATGCGTGTCGTGGACGTGGATCGAGCCCCAGACTTCTTTCAACAGATGCTGGTGCGTGACCACATTGCCGGCGTGCTGCGCCAGCACCTGCAATAGCCGGTACTCCTTCGGCGTCAGCGTCAGCCGCTTGTCGTTGAGCGTCACGGCGCGGGCGGCGAGATCGATGGTGAGCGTGCCGACGGTGACGGTGGGCTCGCCGCTGACCGCGCGCATCTGCCGGCGCAATGCGACGCGCACGCGCGCCAGCAATTCGGCCATGCCGAACGGCTTGACGACATAGTCGTCGGCGCCGAGCTCGAGCAGGCGCACCTTCTCGGCCTCGTTCGAACGAACCGACAGCACAATGATCGGCACGCTCGACCACGAGCGGATGCGCTCGACAACTTCCGAGCCGTCCATGTCGGGCAGGCCGAGATCGGCAATCACGAGATCGATCGGCCGCAGCGTCGCCGAGCGGATCGCTTCGGTGCCGGTGCTGGCCTCGTGCACAACGAAACCGTTGAGCTCGAACCCTGCGCGCAGGAAGCGGCGGATCTGGGTCTCGTCGTCGACGACCAGCACGATCGGGGAGGGCTCAGTCATCTGCGTCGCTTTCCAATTGCGGGACCGCGGCCTGCGTCACCGGAAGTTCGATCGCGACCGTGGTGCCGAGGCCGGGACCATCGCTGACGGCGTTCATCCTACCACCATTGGCGGCAATAAAAGCGCTGGCGATCCAGAGGCCGAGGCCCGAACCGCTGGTGGTGGCGGCATGGCGCGGGCCGCGCACGAAGCGATCCCAGATATGCGCGGCTTCCGCGGCGGTGAGGCCGCTGCCCTGGTCGCTGACGCTCAGAATCATGCGGCCGTCGCGGGCGCGGGCGGCGACCGAGATTTGCGAACCGGGCTGCGAGTATTTTGCGGCGTTGTCGAAGAGCTGCACCAAAGCCTGCTGCACCAGCACCGGATCGACATGGATCAGCGGCAGATTGGGCGGCAGATTCAGCGTCACGCGCCGGTCCACCAGACGCAGGCGGCAGCGCTCGATCGCCGAACTGATGATATCTTCAGGATCGGCCCATTCGGTGTGCGGTTTGATGCCGTCGCTACTGATGCGGGTGGCGTCGAGCAGGTTCTGGATATCGTTGTTGAGCCGCTCGGCTTCATTGCGCACGTCATGCACCAGCGCCTGAAGCTTCTTCTCGTTCGCCAGCGCCGGCGCCGCCATCAGGACGGTCGCGGCGCCCATGATCGAAGCCAGCGGCGTGCGCAATTCGTGCGACACCGAGCCGATCAAGGCCTCGCTCAATTGGTCGGTCTGCGCGCGCATGCGTGCTTCGCTGATGGCGTGTGCGACGCCGAGGCGTTCGAGCGTGGCGGTGGCGTCGGCCAGCACCGCATCGACACGTACACGGAAGTCGTCGAAGGCTTCCTGGCTTTCGCGGCCGAGATTGATGGCGATCACGCCGAATTCCGAATTCTTCGGCGACACCGGACGAACCAGCCAGCCTTCGCCGCTTTGCGATGTTACAATAACGCCGGTAACATCGCGCCGGCCGGCCGCGACTTCACCGACTTCCGCCAGCACCTGCTCCGGAACCGCAACGCCGGCGCGCCGTCCATTGCCGGACGCGGCATCGCGCACGCCGGCGCCGGCAAACAACACGACCTTGCGCTGCATCACCGTAGCGAGGTGATCCTCGATCGCGGAATGAATGTCCGATACGTCGAAGGCCACCGTGAGACGGCGGGAGAAGGCGTAAAGATCGCGCAGGTCGATCTCGCGCTTGCGTGCCATTTCGAATTGTCGCTTGAGCCGGTTGGCCAACTGGCTGACGACGACCGCCACGAAGATAAAGAGGATGAGATTGAGAACCTCGAGCGGGTCATTGATGTGGAAGGTGTAGAGCGGCGGATAAAAGAAGAAGGCCGAGGCCAGAACTCCGCACACCGCCGCGACGATCGCGGCGACAATGCCCCAGCGCGTGGCGGCGATCACCACCGGGATCAGATAGACCACGGAGCCGTGGCCGAGGCCGGTTTGCGACACGATCGCGTAAACCAGCACGGTCATGGCGGCGACCAGCAGCAGCGTCGCGCCAATTCCAGGCAATTCCTTGCGGATGCGGTCGAATATCAGGGCTGCGGGCATCGGTCCGGACGGGTTGCGTCGGTTTTTTTGAGGTGCGCAATATAATACGCCGCGCCGCTCTTGTCTGTCCGGGCCCGCTTGGTTAGATAGCGCCGTCCGATCGGGCCTTTTTGGGCTCGTTTCGGGCTCCGGAGAGGTGGCAGAGCGGTTGAATGCACCGCACTCGAAATGCGGCATACGGGCAACCGTATCGGGGGTTCGAATCCCTCCCTCTCCGCCAGAACACCCCAAAGTCCTGAAAGGACTTTGGGGTGTTCTGCGTTGAGAGGCGGGGGATATCGACCCCCCGATTTTCCTCCCTCCTCGCATTTGTCTTCGACAAAGCGAGGAGGGCAAAGAACGCGCTCGTGCCGTCGGCTTAGGTGGCGTTCTCAGTTGCGGCCCAACTACGTGAATCCGAGTTCTTGACGAAGCTGGAAGCAACCGGCCGGTAGTCTTTGCCTTTAGCTGACGCTTGACCTTCCCTCCATGGGAACTTCCAAGGTGACCTTACAATTAACGTTTTTGCCGATTAGCTCTTAGCGGCAATACGCCGGATATGGTAAGGCTGTGCGATGATTTCGAAGCCCTTATGGACCCATGTGCTTGGAGCCGCGGTCAGCGTGATCGTGCTCTTTGCCGTGCCGTCTTTGGCGTACGCGCATGCCGGGCATCATCACAGCGAAGCGCCCGCAGCCCAGTCGGTCCCGTCCCCGCAGGCTGATGCGGGATCGGCGACCCAAGGCAAACAGCTAGCCTCCTTTTCGGAATCTAAAGATCAGGCTCCCGCGAAAAGTTCGTCAGGCTGCGTTGGCCTGTCGTGTTGCGGCAATGCGCCGTGTCCGGCCTGCGCCTCTCTGATCCCCATTAATAATACGGATCTGGAGCCGCTCCGTATCAGTGCGGTCTCTCCCCCGCATAACGGCCTCGCCGTGGCGGGTATCGGTCCACAAGACCTCTCCAGGCCTCCAAAATCCTTCGTCTGAACTGATCCGCAATTGCCCTCCGGCTGCGCCTTATCGCGCCCGGACGCCGGCATTGCGTCCACCGTTCTTTCGAAGGATTTTGCATGCGCATCGCGGTTACAGCTGCACTTTGTGCGGCCCTTATTGTCCTGACATCGGCCTCTGTCTCATTGGCCCATGAAGGACACGATCACAATGAAGCTGCGCCGACCGCGCCTGCTTCGGCGGCAAGCCGCGCCGAAGCCGCGACCGATGCTATCGAGCTCGTCGCTGTCGCGCGCGGGCAGGAGCTCGAAATTTTTCTCGACGATGCGCGGCTGAATACGCCCATCGCCGATGCCGTCATCGAAGTCGAAACGCCGAAAGGCCCGGTGAAGGCGACGCTCTCGCCGGATCAGGTGTATCGCGTACCTGCACCATGGTTGCCAAAATCCGGCACCGTTGATCTCATCTTCACAGTCACGCTCAATAGCGCGGTCGAAATTCTTCCGCTGACAATCGCCACCCCGAACCCGCCGTCTGAATCCGGCGGGCGCTCGGCAGCGGGACATACCTTCAGCGCTGCCAGCCTCGGGCTGGCCGGACTTGCTTTTGCGGTCGGCGTTGCTCTGGCATGGATCGTATCGCGCCGGACCCGCAAGGCCGCTGCGATCGTTTCGTTGATGGCTCTTGTTTTGTCAGCGTCTGCGTTCGCGCATGAAGGCGAGGACCACAGCACGCCGGCTGCTGCTCCGCCTTCGGCTGGCCGTGATGTTGCTGAACGTCAGAGCGATGGCACGATTTTCGTGCCGAAGGCCACGCAGCGTATTTTTGGGGTGCGCACGGATTTGACTGCGTTGAAAACGTATCCGCGCAGCATTGAGCTGCCTGGACGTGTCATTCCCGATCCCAATGCCTCCGGGTTTGTGCAAGCCGCGGTCGGCGGCAGGCTTTCCCCGCCCGACGCCGGATTCCCCCGACTTGGCACTGTGGTGAACAAGGGTGACGTGCTCGCCTATGTCACGCCGCCTCTTCAGCCCATTGACGTATCCGATATGCGTCAGCGCCAGGGCGAGATCGATCAGCAACTATCCATCGTGAAAAAGCGCATTGAGCGCCTGGAGATATTGGTGCCGACCGGCGCGGCTGCGCGCTCCCAACTGGAAGAAGCCCGCCTTGAACTGGACGGTCTCAAGGAGCGCCGGGCGTCATTGGAAAAATCCCGCCGCGAACCGGAAGCGTTGATCGCCCCCGTATCGGGCGTGATTGCCGACGGCAGCGCCGTCGCCGGGCAGATTGCGCTGCCTAATGCGATCGTTTTTCACATTATCGATCCAGCGCATCTCTGGGTCGAAGCCTTAAGCTTCGAATCCGTCGGTGCGGCGCAGAATGCATCGGGCATCACATCGCAGGGCAAGAAACTGCGCCTGTCCTATCGCGGGTCGGGATTTGCCGACCGCAACCAGACGATTGCCGTTCATTTCGCGATTGAGGGCGAAGAGCCCGCTTTGCGCGCAGGTCAATTCGTAAGCGTGCTTTTGAACACGGACGAAAAGAAAAGTGGCGTCGCCGTGCCGCGTAGCGCGCTGGTGCGCGGCGGAAACGGCGTCGATGTCGTGCTTGAGAAGATCGCCGCAGAACGGTTTGTCCCGCGGCAGGTCCGGGTCGAGCCGCTCGACGCAGACAACGTTCTCGTTACATCCGGTCTGGAGGCTGGAAAGCGCATCGTCACGCAGGGTGCCGAACTGCTCTCGCACGTGCGCTAAGGGACAAAATCATGTTTACGTTTCTCGTCACCCAATCTTTGAAAAACCGCCTCCTGGTTTTGGCGCTCGCTGCGATGCTCGTCGTGATGGGCGGCTTCGCGGTAACCAAATTGCCGGTCGACGTGTTCCCGGACCTGAACAAGCCGACTGTGACCATCATGACGGAAGCGGAAGGCCTGGCGCCGCCGGAAGTCGAACAGCTCGTGAGCTTTCCGATTGAAACACAGATGAATGGCGTGCCCGGCGTCTCGCGCGTACGTTCCGTCTCCGGCGTCGGTCTGTCCATCGTCTATGTGGAATTTGACTGGGGCACCGACATATTCCGCAACCGCCAACAGATTGCCGAGCGGCTGACACTGGTGCGTGACCAGCTGCCGCCGAACACAACGCCCCAGATGGGTCCCATCAGTTCGATCATGGGGCAAATCCTACTGATCGCCGTGACCTCGGAGACGGCTTCCGCCATGGAAGTGCGCGAGACGGCGGATTTCGTGATCAGGCCAAGGCTGCTGACCATTCCCGGCGTCGCACAGGTCATCCCGATTGGCGGCGACGTGCGCCAATACCGCGTCTCGCCGCATCCGGCCGCAATCCGTGCGCTCGGCGTCACCTATGAACAGATCGAAAAGGCACTGACCCAGTTCGGCGTCAATTCGGGTGGCGGGTTCACCGATCAGAACTCGCGCGAATATCTGATCCGCAACATTGGCCGCACGACCAATCTCGACGATCTGCGCAACGTCGTGGTCACGGTCGTCAACAAAAGTCCCATTTATCTCCATCAGGTAGCAAACGTCTCCTTTGCCGCCAAATTCAAGCGCGGCGAGGCCGGATACATGGCCAAGCCCGCGGTCATCGTCTCGGTCGAGAAGCAACCCAACGTAGACACCGTCAGGCTCACCCGCGAGATCGAAAACGCGCTGAATGAACTCACGCCAAACCTGCCCAATGGGATCAAGGCGAACCAGATTCTTTTCCGGCAGGCAAACTTCATCGAAACATCCATCAAAAACCTCCAAAAGGTTCTGGTCGAAGCTGCGATTGTCGTGGCGGTTATCCTGTTCGCATTCCTGTTGAACTGGCGCACCACGGCCATCTCTCTGACCGCCATTCCGGTTTCAATCCTGGCGACCGCCGTGATTTTTTACATTGCGGGCCTCTCCATCAACACGATGACACTGGGCGGCATCGCCATTGCGATCGGCGAGCTGGTCGACGACGCCGTCGTCGACGTCGAAAACATCTTCCGGCGTCTGCGCGAAAACCGTGAAGCGGGTAATCCGCGCTCCGCCTTCGATGTTGGGGTCTCGGCCTCGCAGGAGGTGCGCTCGGGCATCGTCTACGCAACGATGATCATCGTGCTCGTCTTCGTTCCGCTCTTTGCATTGTCGGGCATCGAAGGCCGGCTCTTTGCACCCCTCGGGCAGGCCTACATCATTTCTATTCTGGCAAGCTTGGTCGTCTCGATCACGCTGACGCCGGTCATGGCCTATTACATGCTGCCGCGCCTGAAGCGTCTCGACGAGCGGGAAGGGCGGCTAGTGCGGGTACTAAAGGGCGCCAATCGAGCGGCCTTGGAGCGCGCTTTCCGTCATCCACGGCTGCTGGCCTCAAGCGTGCTGGTGGCTGTCGTCATGGCCGGCATCGGCGCGTTCATGCTGCCGCGTGCCTTTTTGCCGCCGTTCAACGAAGGCACCTTCACCGTCAACATGCTCTTCAATCCCGGCGTATCGCTTCCGGAATCAAACCGCGTCGGGTTTATCGCGGAGAAGCTGATCCTCGAAGTTCCCGAGGTGAAGGCAGTTGGCCGTCGAACGGGACGCGCCGAACTCGATGAGCATGCCGAAGGCGTGCATTCCTCCGAGATCGAGGTCGATCTCAATCCGGACGGACGCGCGAAGAATGAGATTATCGCGGACATCCGTTCACGGCTCTCCGTCCTGCCGCTCTCCATCAATGTAGGTCAGCCGATCTCGCACCGGCTCGACCACATGCTGTCAGGGGTTCGGGCCGAGATTGCGCTCAAAATATTCGGAGACGACCTCGATGCCCTGCGCAATGTCGCCGAAGACATGCGCACGCGCCTGGCTGCAATCCCAGGCCTTACGGACCTTCAGGTCGAAAAGCAGGTGCTCATTCCACAGCTCGAAATTCGTGTCGATTATGGCCGCGCCTCGCTTTACGGCGTCCAGCCCGGCGCCGTCATTGAGCAATTGAGCCGTCTGTCCAATGGCCGCGTTGTGTCGCGCGTCGTCGACGGCTACAGGCGCTTCGACGTGATGCTGCGTCTTCCCGACAATCTTCGCACGACACAGCGGCTCGGCGATCTTCTGATTGAATCCCCCTTCGGATGGATCCCTGCGCGACATTTGGCCGAGATTAAGGAAACGGACGGCCCAAACCAAATTCTGCGCGAAAACGGGCGCAGGCGTGTCGTCGTGCTCGCCAATACGGATGGCAAAACAAATATGACGACGATTGTCGCTGCTATGCGCGATGAAATCCGCAAGACCAAAATGCCGTCAGGTTTCTTCACGGCGCTTGAGGGCACGTTTCAGGCGCAGGAGCAGGCCACACGCACGATTGGTCTGCTGTCGCTGCTCTCGCTGACGATGATCTTCACGATCCTCTATAGCCGCTATCGCTCGGCCATCCTGGCACTGATCATCATGGGCAGCGTTCCCTTAGCGCTAATCGGATCGGTAGCCGCTCTGTGGATTGCCGGTCAGCCACTCTCGGTCGCCAGCATGATCGGCTTCATCACGCTGACGGGGATCACGGCGCGAAACGGCATTCTGAAGATCAGCCACTACATCAATCTCGCACTGCAAGAGGGCATGGCGTTCGGCCCGGAGTTGGTGATGCGCGGGTCTCTCGAACGCATGACGCCGGTATTGATGACGGCGCTTTCCGCGGGCGTGGCCCTGGTTCCGTTGCTGATCGATGCGGCTACGCCCGGCAAGGAAATCCTGCATCCGGTTGCCGTGACGATCTTCGGCGGGCTTGTCAGCGCAACCTTCCTCGACGCGTTCGTGACGCCGGTCCTGTTCCTGAAATTCGGCAAACGCGCGTTAGAGCGCCTGCGCGATGCGGCCGGCCAGCCATCCTCTGCGTCAAACGAAACGAAAGCGGTTCAAACTTATTAATCCAAAAACCACGGAGAAAGCACATGAAGTCCAGAACTTTTATCCTCATTGCCGCGTTGGCCGCTGCGGTCCCCGCCTTTGCCCATGAAGTGGAGAAAGGTCCCAATGGCGGGCGGGTGGCCGATGCAGGCGAATACCATATCGAACTGGTAGCCAAGGACAAAGTGGTCGACGTCTTCGTGAAAGATGCAAAGGACCAGCCGGCAGTCATGACCGGATTCAAGGGAGTTGTAATTCTCCTGGTCGACGGAAAGCAGCAGCGCATTCCCCTGGAGGCAAACGCACCCGGGCGTCTGAGCGGCAAAACATCCGGTGAAAAGCCGGCAGAGCTGAAAGGTGTGGTGCAACTGACCACACCGCAGGGCGGGTCCATACAGGCCCGGTTTAAGTAATTTTCACATCCACAATCCCGAAGGAGTACGACAAATGAAATCACTGACCAAGATTATCGCCGTGGGCGCATTTGTAATCGCTGTTAGCGGCGCGGCCCTGGCGCAAAGCGCGATGCAGCATCAGCACGGTATGGATGCTGCCGGCATGCAGAAGATGATGCAGGACATGATGCCTGCCCCGAGCGACCCGGCGTCGACCAAAGACTTTAAAGAAACTCACATGAAGATGATGCGCGACATGCACATGACGTTCACGGGCAATGCCGATGTGGATTTCGTGCGCGGCATGATCCCGCATCACCAGGGTGCGATCGACATGGCCAAGGTGGAACTTAAGCACGGCAAAAACGCCGAGACCCGCAAGCTGGCCGAGACAATCATCAAGGACCAGGAAAAAGAAATCGCGCAAATGCAGGCGTGGCTGAAGAAGAACGCCAAGTAAGGACGTAATCGATCCGGACCGCTGGCGTTAAAAAGCCAGCGGTCGAGGCCATGACTGGCATGTCGTTCATCGCGATGTTTACTCTGATATACGCCACCGCCGACTTAGGCGGCGGCCGGCCGATCGGAAATCATGCAAGTTTGTTACGCCAGAAGTCCCACGCGGTTCCATAAAGTGCGCCAATCGCAAAACCAGCGACGGTGAACATCGCGAATCCCGTCAGAAAACCGAGAGGGCTACCGAAGATCGGCAGCGGACTATGCGGCGCAAGTGCGGCCAGCATCCCGAAAGGCGGAAACAGAACATCGAAAACAGCGCAAGCGATATATACCACCCCCATAGTCGTCGCCAATGAAAACGCATGTGCTTTCATGTTCTAACTACTCCCAAGCTTTCCATTAGTGGGGTTTGAACTCGCTCTTTCGACGCATGGATACTGCCGGGTTCCGTTAGGTGAGTCTGAGCAAAATGAACCAGTAAGGCTGACTAGAACCTGCGCTATCTAGGCACCTGGGGAATGTACTCATCCATCCGACCATGGTTGAGCGTTAGTGAGGCCAAGACGCGTGTCGATCATTTCCTGCATTTGCAGGACGCGCACAGGTCCAGAGTGAAATTCAAGGCGTAAATTCGCGACGAAGGAGCCGAGCCATGGATGAGCATAAGCACACGTCCTGCTGCGGCGGGTCTAAGCCCGCCGCGGCGTCGTCTGAAACGTCCGTAAAAGATCCGGTCTGCGGGATGAACGTCGATCCGCACACCGCGAAGCACCGCGCCACGCATGAAGGCCACCCGTATTATTTCTGTTCGGAAGGCTGCCGGGCGAAGTTCGTGGCTGACCCGGCCCGCTATCTGAGCACAAAGCCAGTCGTCGCCGCGCCGGAGGGCGCTATCTATACCTGCCCGATGCACCCGGAAGTGCGGCAGGTGGGTCCCGGCAACTGTCCCATCTGCGGCATGGCGCTTGAGCCGGTGACGGTCACGGCGGAGACAGGCCCCAATCCGGAGCTCGTCGACATGACGCGCCGGTTCTGGATCGGTCTTGCTTTGAGCCTACCTGTGCTTGCACTCGAAATGGGCTCGCATCTGACCGGCCTCGATCATGTGATTGGCCGCTCAACGTCCAACTGGCTGCAACTGGCGCTCGCAACGCCCGTTGTGCTGTGGGCTGGCTGGCCCTTCTTCGTGCGGGGATGGGCGTCGGTGCGTTCGCGCAATCTGAACATGTTCACGCTGATTGCGATGGGTACCGGCGTTGCATGGGTCTACAGCGTCGTTGCCACGATCGCGCCGGACATCTTTCCGGCGGCGTTTCGCGCCCCTGACGGGTCCGTTGCGGTCTACTTTGAAGCCGCTGCCGTGATCACGGTGCTGGTATTGCTTGGTCAGGTCTTGGAGCTGCGCGCCCGCGAAGCCACGGGCGGCGCGATCCGCGCTTTGCTTGATCTGGCCCCAAAGACAGCGCGGCGTCTGCGCGATGACGGGAGCGATGAAGAAGTCCCGCTCGACGCGGTCCATCCTGGAGATCGCTTGCGCGTACGACCCGGTGAAAAAATCCCGGTGGACGGCGACGTACTGGAGGGCCGCAGCGCAGTCGATGAATCGATGGTCACGGGCGAGTCAATGCCGGTCACGAAGGCTCAAGGCGACAAGGTTATCGGCGGCACGTTAAACCAGAGTGGCGCGCTGGTCGTTGCTGCGCGGAAAGTGGGCCGCGATACGATGCTCGCACGCATCGTGCAATTGGTCGCGGAGGCGCAAAGAAGCCGGGCGCCAATCCAACGGCTAGCCGATCAGGTCTCCGGATATTTTGTGCCGGCCGTGATTGCCGCCGCCGCGCTTGCCTTTGGCGCGTGGGCGGTCTGGGGACCAGAGCCGCGTCTGGCGTATGGACTGGTCGCCGCCGTAGCCGTGCTCATCATCGCGTGTCCTTGTGCGCTAG
Organism: Hyphomicrobiales bacterium; assembly: GCA_031389105.1. GTDB lineage: Bacteria > Pseudomonadota > Alphaproteobacteria > Rhizobiales > Xanthobacteraceae > Pseudolabrys. Next base: position 2,746 of record JANMSH010000091.1, on the reverse strand, counting down.
GTCTTGCCACGCCCATGTCGATCATGGTCGGCGTGGGTCGGGGTGCGGGTCTTGGCGTGCTGATCAAAAATGCCGAAGCGCTGGAGCGTCTGGAGAAGGTCGATACGCTGGTCATCGACAAAACCGGGACGCTGACCGAAGGCAGGCCGTCGGTTACAAAGATTGTCCCGGCGGAGGGCCTCGACGAAAACGAAGTGCTGCGCCTTGCCTCCGGTGTCGAGCGTTCGAGCGAGCATCCGCTTGCCGCCGCCATCATGCGGGCGGCCGGCGAACGCGGCATTGTTACGCCCGCGGTCACGGACTTCGATTCGCCGACGGGCAAGGGGGCTCTGGGCCGCGTCGAGGGCCGCATGGTCGCGCTGGGCAATGCCAAATTCATGAGCGAGCAGGGCGTCGATACGACAATCCTTGCGGACGTAGCCGAATCCCTGCGCGCGGATGGCGCAACAGCGATTTTCGTGGGCGTCGAACAGCGCGTAGCCGGCGTCATCGCGATTGCCGATCCGGTCAAGGAATCGACGCCTGAAGCGCTCGCGGCCCTTAAGGCGGAAGGGCTTCGCATTGTGATGCTGACCGGCGATAACTGGACTACGGCGAAGGCCGTGGCGCGCAAGCTCGGCATCGAGGATGTCGCAGCCGAAGTGCTGCCCGATCAAAAAAGCGATGTCGTCAATCGTTACAAAGCCGAGGGTCGGATCGTGGCCATGGCAGGGGATGGCGTCAACGACGCGCCCGCACTGGCCGCGGCCGATGTTGGCATCGCCATGGGAACGGGAACGGACGTGGCGATCGAGAGCGCCGGAGTCACGCTCGTCAAGGGTGATCTACGTGGCATCGTACGGGCGAGGCGTCTCTCCCAGGCGACGATGCGGAATATTAGGCAAAATCTCTTCTTTGCATTTATCTACAACGCGGCCGGCATCCCCATCGCCGCGGGCGTGCTGTACCCAGTCTTCGGAATCCTTCTTTCTCCGATCATCGCAGCCGCAGCGATGGCGCTGTCCTCGGTCAGCGTCATTGCTAACGCGACGAGGCTGCATGTTGTTAAGCTCTAAGCAAATTGTGCAGTCCGTGACTGTCCACCATTGAAGAGGCAGAAACATGAAGTATGGAATCGCGGCTTTGCTGATGGCGCTCCTCGTCCAGCCTCCACTCGCGCAGCATCAACACATCCGGCCCGCTTCCCGTGATTGAACTCGCCGACAAGGTTAGCGAAATCTGATGAAGCCCGTCGCGGTCGCAATCGTCTGTAAGACTCCGGCTGCCGGTAAGTCGAAGACCCGGCTGTCGCCGCCGCTGCGGCCTGAAGAGTGCGCCGCGATCTCAAGCTGTTTCATCCGCGACTTGTCGCAGACCATCCAGTCGCTTGCCGACGACGGTGACGTGCAGGGCTGCGCGGTCTATACGCCCTTTGGCTCGGAAACGGTGCTGCGCCGCCTGCTGCCTGACGCCTTCGAGTTGACGTTGCAGGGCGAGGGCGATCTCGGTGCGCGGCTGCTGAAGGGCACCGCCGATCTGCTCGATGCCGGATACGCCGGCGCAATCCTGGTCAATTCCGATTCGCCGACCTTGCCGAAAGCAATTCTGCGCGAGGCTGTCGACGCTGTGCGGCAGGGCGACAATGTCGTGCTCAGTCCGGCTTTGGACGGCGGCTACACCCTGATCGGTCTGTCGCGCCCGCATGCGCGGCTATTCGACGACATGCCGTGGAGCACCGAGGCCGTCTATCGTCTGGCGCTTGAGCGGGCCGCGGAGCTTGGACTGCCGGTTGTCAATGTGCCTGGCTGGTACGATGTCGACGACGCTGCATCGTTCCGCATGCTCGAAGATGAAGTCGGTGGCATCGGCCCGGCCTTCGCGGCGGGGCATCTCGTTGCCGCCGACGCGCCCGCGACCCGGCAATTCGTGCTCGACCGTAACGAATTTCTAAAGCGGGCCTGACATGAGACTGGCGTCCGGCGAGACGCGCGTCAGCGTCGTCATTGCTCGCGGCTGCGCCGTGAGCTAAGCGGTGTCCCAATGTTGAATTTGAAAGTGGGATGGCGGAACTCGCTCAGCAATAACGCTGCGTCCGACACCAGCGTTCAGCGCCCCTGATAGGCCGGCGTGCGCACGATCAGGCCGTCGAGCGCTTCAGTTACCTTGATTTGGCAGGACAGTCGCGAGGTCGGCTTTACTTCGAAGGCGCTGTCGAGCATTTCTTCTTCTTCCTCTGTCGGTGGACCGACGATCGCGCTCCAGGCGTCGTCGACATGTACCAGGCAGGTTGCGCAAGTGCAGCCGCCGCCGCATTCCGCGACGATGCTGCCGACGCCGTTGCGCAAGGCGGTTTCCATCACCGTCGAGCCGATCTCGGCATTGACCGTGTGCACGGCGCCGTCATGTTCGATGAAAGTAATCTTGGGCATGGAGTCTCTTTAATTTGCGCATGATCTTTTCCGAAAACCGGTTCCCACTTTTCGGGATCATGCGCTACGCAACGCCAAGCTTCTTTTGCAGGCTGGTCGACGAGGTTGTGTACTGGAACACCAGCCGCTTCTCCGGATGTACGTAATGGTGCACGCGCTGGGCCATCAGCGCAGCCTCGTGGAAGCCGGACAGGATCAGCTTGAGCTTGCCGGGATAGGTGTTGATGTCGCCGATGGCGAACATGCCGGGTTTGCTGGTTTCGAAGGTGCTGGTGTCGACCGGGATCAGTTCGTCGTCGAGCTTGAGGCCCCAGTCCGCCACCGGCCCGAGCTTCATG